>NZ_JBEZLP010000004.1:0-498610 GCF_040652195.1 Streptomyces sp. NPDC048278 | reverse complement strand
CTTCCCCACCCCGACCCACTACCCATCTGCCCGTCGCCCCCCCCGAGCCCGCGCCCGCCCCCGGGGCGGACGCGGACGATGCGCGGCCCACCGGTCCGGCGCCCACCGGAGTCGGCACCGCCCCGGTACGGTCACCGGGGGAGATCCGCGAACAGGCGCCGCAGATCGCGCGGGCTCGGGCGGTCGCGGTGACCAGGACCGCGCCGACCCGTCGGCTGCACCCGGGCGACCTCGTGTGCGGGGCGTGTGGCGAGGGCAATCCGAGCACGCGCAGCTTCTGCAGCCGGTGCGGCGCCTCGCTGGTCGAGGCGGTGAAGGTCAAGCCACCGTGGTGGCGAAGGTTCGTGCCCAGGCGCGGACCGCGCGTCGTCCAGCTCGCGCAGGCCGAGGGCGGCGGCCGGGCGGACGGCACGTCGGCCGCGCACCTCGCCGGACCCGGCTTCGATCCGAAGTCGGCGCTCCGGCAGATCTACCGCAAGGGCCGCATCGTCGTCGCGGTGGCCCTGCTCTTCGGCGGCATGCTCTACGGCACGTACCCGCCGTTCCGCAGCACGGTCGACAGCAGGGCGCGGAGCCTGAAGGCCAGGGTCACCGGCGCGGTCGCCCACGACCTCTCGCCGATCCACGCCGTCAGCGTGACGGCGAACGCGTCGGAGCACGGGCATCCCGCGTTGAACGCCGCGGACGAACTGCTCGACACCTACTGGCTGGCACCCTGGTCGACCTCGGCCGAACCGGCCCTCACCTTCACGTTCGCACACCGCGTGACGCTGATGAAGATCATCCTGCACTCGGGTGCGAGCAACGCCTACGTCCGGGACGGCAGGCCCAGCGAACTGCGGCTGACGTACTCCAACGGCGAGTCCTTCACCATCGTCCCGAAGGACACCTCGCAGGAGCAGGAGTTCTCCGTCCGCCACGCGGAACTCGTCAGCAGCGTGCGGATAAAGGTCGGCGCGGTGTATCCGGGCAGCAGCGGGTCCACCGTAGGCGTCTCCGAGATCGAGCTGTTCGGCTTCACGACCTGACAGGGCACGACACGGCACGACACGGCACAGGAGGACGCGTGGCGGATTTCGTCATCAGAACCGGGGACCTGCTCGAAGTGACCATCCCGGCGCCCGCGGTGGTACCGGCGCTGGCGGCGCCGCTGCCACTGACCGGTTCGAGCTCGAACGTGACCGTCGGCGGAACGCCCGTCTGCCTCCAGGGAGACGAACTGCCGATGGTGCTGCGCGCGCCGCTGGCGTACACGGCACCGCCCTTCACCCAGCCCGGCACGGGCACGTTGGCACTCACCCTGCTGCCGGAGAACCTGACGCGGAAAACCACCAACGGCGGCAAGCCGATCCTGGTCAGGGGCTCCACGTTCACGGCCGTGTTCACGGTGGAGACACCCGCCACCCAGCCGCCTCCGACCGCCCTGCCCGACCCGCTGCTGGCGAAGCCGGGCACCGCGCGGTTCATCACCACCAACATCTCGGTGACCGCGGGCTGAGGGCGCGGGCAGCACGGCGGGTCCGGCGGGACAGGACAGGCGTACGCGCCGCGACCGCGGCGCTACGGCTCGTTTCCCGGCCGGGGCGTGGCCCGGCGGGACTCGGTGACCGTGCGCCGCTCCCAGCGCCGCACGGTTCCCGCGGCCCCCGCCGGTGCCGGGCCGGCCGGGGCCGGGCCGGCCGTCGCGGCGGCCTCGCCGGTCGGGCCGGTCGGGCCGGGGACGGGCAACCGGGCCGCGCCGAGCACGATTCCGCGGGCCGGCGGCGCGAGGTCGGTCACCATCGGCGGCACCACGGGCGCCACCAGTTCCAGTACGAGATGCGCGCGCGGCGCGATCCCGAGCCCAGGCCACAGGCCCTGCGTCGAGCGCCCCGGCTCGTCGCCCCCGCAGCGCACGAAGGACGGGAGCCCGGCCTCGGCCAGGGCTCCCGTCAGATGGTCGTCCGCGAGGGTGTCGGTGTTCGTGCAGGCGTCGATCAGCAGGCCGAGCAGGTCGTGCTCCTCGATCGCCCGCAGGGACGCCTCCTCGGACGCCTCCTGGCCGGTGCCTGCCGCACCGGCCCACACGGTGACCGTGTAGGAGATCCGGTAGTGGCGAACCGCGGGCTGCCTGCCCACCAGCCGCCCGTCGGCGTCGCGCACCTCCGACCATCCGGAGGGCGGCAGGTCCTGCCCGTCCCTCCGGACGTCGCCGAGGAACAGGCTGACGAAAGGAGCGCCGGACACCGGCCGCTCCCAGTCGGCGCGCGGCGTGTCGAACCTGACGCCGGTGCCCGGCGGCAGAACGCTCTCCAGCCAGTTGGCGAGTGAGAGGTCCGCGTCCCGCAGCGTGCTCATCGGTCTCCTCGTGTGCCGCTCCCGCGGTCGGTCACGCGTACTCAGGCCCGGAAGACGTCTCCGACGTCCCGCGTCCGAGACCGGGTGACGCTCTCCGTCTGCCGGCCGAGTCCGTACTCCGGGGTGCGGGCCCCCTTCGGCAGATCCATGAAGTGGCCGATCCGCCACGTACCGTCCTCTGCCTGGAACCCGATGTACGTGGTGGCCCGTTCCGGGCTCACGATGGCGTGCCATGTGCCGCGCAGAACGGTGTCGTTCTCCTTGATGCGCATGGCGTTCTCCAGGGCGTTGTCCACGGTGCTCTCCATGGAGATCCCGCTCCAGTTGGTGAACGAGTCCCGGTGGATGTCGCGCGCCCGCCATGTCCGCTTCCCGGGGTTCCAGTCTCCCCAGACCTGGATTCCGCCGAAGTCCAGTGCGACGTACACGAGATGGGACTCCGCAGGGCCGTCCAGCCTGCTCCGGGTGCGGTCCGTCGTCGTCACCCGGTGGCCGTTGATCTCGTCGGGAACCACGCCGGGGTGCGCCTTCTGGTCGACCGGAAGCGGCGGCGGGCTCTTCTTCCAGGACTGCTTCAACACGAAGCCGAGGGGCAGCTGGGCGAGGTTGATGGCCGTCAGCCTGCCGGCGAGCTCGTCTCCGGAGAAGAACTCCGCAGGGGTGATCTCGCAGTGTTTGACCACCACGCCCACGATCGGCTGGACGATCAGGCGTTGCAGGGCATGGGCGAGCTCGCCCGGGTCGACCGGCCCGTCCTCGTCGTCCTCGTCGGCCGACCCCGGAGAGTAGAGGAACCCGAGAATTTCCGTGGGGGTGCTCAGGGAGGCCAGCTCGTCGGCCACCCCCTTCGCGAATTCCGTGGCCTTCTCGCCGATTGCCTCGTTCAGCGGGGGTTCGAGCTTTTCCCGGACCCAGTCGGCGCCGTTTTCATAGCACCCTTCGACCTTCGTCCAGAACGCCTTCTCGCCGCCCTCCTTCGGCAGGGGAAGCTTCCCCTGGCTCCTTGCCTCCTCGATCTTCTTCCCGGCCAGCTCCGCCCGCTCGTCGAGGACCTTTCCGACAACGTCCTTGACGAAGTCGGCGATCGGGTCGAACACCGCCATGACCAGCTCGCCCGCCCCGGGGGGAGCGGCGAGCAGGCCCCCGGCGACCGTCACCTGCAGCGCGCCGAGGAAGATGTCGAGCGCCACCTTCTGGTTGTCCTGCAGCCTCTTGAACAACATGTCAGGATTTTCGTTGTACGCCGTGAAGAGACTGCCCTTCACGTCCACCCGCTCGAACCTGGCGACCCCCGCCGTCACCGCCGCCTCGGTCGCCAGCTTGTTGCTCACGATGTTGAAAAGGTCGGCGACCCGCAGGAAGAATCCCGAGAGGTTGGTCACCTCGAGGACCGTCCCGAGAATGCTCGTACCGGCTCCCGCCACCGTCTGGAGGCCCTTGAGGTTCTCGACGGTGAAACTGTTCGCGTATATATAGGCGTCGAGCATCTTCGTGTCGATCGTGAGCGTCATGCCCTTGTAGGCGGCGGCCGTCGCCATGGACTTGCGCGCCATGTCGGGGAAATACCCGGCGATGACCTGGTGGGCCTCGCGCATGGCCTTGAGAAGCTTCTTGTCGTCGGCGTCAAGAGCATCCTCGACGGCGGTGCGGGCCCTGCCGAGCGTGAGGTCGTACTTCTCGAACGTCGGCTTCAGGCGCCGCAGTTCGCCCTCTCCTGTCACGGACAGGCCCCCGGTGTTCAGGGCACCCCTGACGAACTCGAGTTTCTTGAACTTGTCGACCTCGGCCAGGATGCGGTCGATGGCCTCGACCTGCCGGGGGATGCCGTCGATGAGCACACCGATCGAATCGCTGAGCTCGCGAGCCTTCTTCCGCAGGTTCTCGCCGGAGTAGTCCTCCCTGGCTCTGTCGATCCGCTCCTCGAACAGCTCGGCGACCTCCAACTGCGCCATCTCCGCCGCCTTCTCGCTCACCTCGACCGCGATCTGGCCGGTGAGCTGCTCGGAGATCCGGCCGGCGTGTGCCTCCAGCAGGACCGCGGCGCACTTCTTGCTGAGCACGTCCCAGATCCTGGGGTGGATGACCAGTCCCTGGCTCCTGTCCTCCAGCCGGACGACCCGCTCGCCGAGTGTCGCGATGTCGTCCTTGAGGACCTCCTGGTCGATCAGTCTGTCGAGCGCGCCCTTCGTGCGCTCGAAGCTCTCGACCAGATGCTCCCGGTCGGTCAGGGGTTGCTTCCGGCCTTCGCTCGCGCCGTCGAACGGCATAATGCACACTCCTTGGAACAGCTGGGGAATTCATCGCCGGATCCGGCGCCGTGCGTCATGCCTGATGTGAAAGGACCAGCTCCAGCAGCTCGCTCAGCTCTTCCGCGCTCAAGTCCTCGTGCGCCTTGAGCAGTTCTTCGAGCTGCGCTTTCTGCGCGTCGGCCATCAACTGCGTCACAGCCCCGAAGAACATCTCTCCGGCCTGGCTGCTCAGGATTTCCTCGGCCTCTTCGGCCGTGAGCTCGGCCTCCGGGTCGAAGACCCGCGCGTCCAGCCCGTCCGCGACGGCCGCCAGGACGGCCACCTTCTGGGCATGCGGTGCGGGCTCCTCGACCACTTCCTCGGCCGGTGCGGGCTGGGCCGGTGCGGAGTAGGCCGGTTCGGGCTGGGCCGGTTCAGGCTCCGGAAGCAGGCCCTCCTGCGCCAGCAACTGCTCGTACTCGTCGTGCCAGACGGCCGCGTCCCGGGACGCGCCGAACACCCACCGCCCGTCGACGGCCTTCATGAAGTGGTCGCCGTAGGGTTCGACGATCTCCGCTTGCTCGTAGCCGGCGTCGGCCGCGTTCTGCTCGTACTGGTCGTACTGGTCGTACTGGTCGTACTGGTCGTACTGGTCGTACTGGTCGTACCGGACGTCCAGGATCTGCCAGTCGGCCGAGTCCGGCCCCGAGGCGTAGAGCCACTGGAACTCCTGCGTTCCCGGGAGCTTGGCGTACTTGTAGTACTGAGTGCCCTCGACGGGCTCCGCGGGATCGAAGTCCGGATTCGGCTGCGGCTGGGCCTGCTCGTTCTGGACCCGCCACTGCTCGACGACGCCCCCGAAAGCGTCGACGAACATCTCCAGTTCGCTCTGCCCGGCGTCCTCCCGCAGCGAGGAGTGGAACAAGCCCTCGGTGTCCGGGTCCGCCCATTCGGCCAGACACTCGGCGACCCAGCTGTCCTCCTGCTCGAACCACGCACGGTCCTGGTGGAATACCAGCGGCACCAGGACGTCGTTGAGCCAGTCGACGTCACCGCGCTTCGCGCCGTTCGCCAGCTGGACCGGGCTCTCCGCCTCCTCCTCCGGGACGGTCCGCGCGGGGGCCAGGAGCGCCTTGAACATCGGCATCAAAGGGATGGTCTGCTGCAAAGGATCCTCCTGGGGAAATCGCACGTGCGAGTGCGCGGCGAGCCTTCATGCCGTCAGTTCCGTGGTCCGCAGGGCCTCGTTCGTACCGAGGAAGTTCGCGGTCCAGGGCCGTCCGCCGAGCACATAGCCGAGCGTCGCGGCGTGCATCGCCTCGACGGGCGCGATCGTGGCGGCGGCGGTCACGGCCGGCCCGACGCCCGCCAGGCTGCCGGCCGCGGCCATGTGGGTCTGCGCCGCCTGGTACTCCAGGCCCTGCACCGCGGACACGACCTCGTCCACGTCCGACGCCGCTTCGATCCGGTCCAGCAACCGTGCGTGGCCCGAGAGCGGGACCCCGGTGACGACCGGCTTGCGCGCCTCGCGCAGGATCGCGTTCCAGGTCGCGGCGTGCTGGGTGTGATGGGCTGCCGCGGTCCGTACGAACGCCGCGAGCGCGGGTACTTCCGGGCCGAGCCTCCCGGCGCGCAGCACCGCGTCGACCGCCCGGTAGGCGCTCACCGCCTGGTTCTCCAGCGCGGCGGCCAGGGCCACGGTCCGCAGGTCTCCGGAGTACGGCGACGACGCGTGCCGGCCGCTGCCGCTGCCCCCGTCCACCGCGAGGCCCACCCCGATCACCGCGGCGCCCAGGACGACACCCCCGGCCCCCAGGATCAGGGACCGGCGGGACGGCCTGCTCTTCGTGTTCTCCGCGCCGGGTGGTGCTTCCTCCGGGTCGAGTGCCTCCTGCCCCGGGTCGGGGGGATGCTCGCCGTCCACGTCGGGCACATGCTCGGTGCCGGTCACCGCACCGCTCCTTCGTTGATCGCTGACGCGGCCGTGGTGGGATAGACGGCGTGCGGAACGCCGACCGTGCCCGCCGCCGCCGGGACCGCTCGCGCGGCGGCCCCGCGCGCGTGCGCCCCCGTGGTGCCGCTCTCCGGCAGCATCCGGAGGATCAGCAGTTCCGCACCGTGCTGCGCCTCGACCGAGGCGACGTTCACGAACAGCGAGCGCAGGCCGCCGCGTTCGGCCAGGCTCGCGTAGCGGGTGCAGGTCCCCGCGTTGTTGCCTTCGAGTTCGGTGAGCAGGCTGACCAGCGTGTCCGGATCGGTCATGGCGGCCAGCCGCCGGCTCACCGTCGCGGCGTACAGGGGGTCCGCGGCATGCTGCGGAGCCCCGCCGGCCCTGACCACCGCCTGGTTGAACGCCTGCGCGTGCGCCAGGTGGTGGGCCCTGTTGCGGGCCACCAGAGCCCGCAGCCGAGCGCTTCCCCGCACCACGAAGGGCAGTTCGGCCGCGGTCGTGTAGGACTGGACGGCGAGGTTCTCCAAGGACGCGGCGGTCTGGAGCACCAGCACGGCCAGCGGGGGCACCGGCGGGGCCGTCGCGGCAGGCGACCCGGCAGGCGACCCGGCAGGCGACCCGGTAGGCGGGCTGTCAGGCGACCCGCTCGGTGATCCGGTCACTGGGAGCCTCCACCGGTCGCACCGCCGCCGGAAGCCGGCGGCGTGGGGGCGGGCAGGGTCCTGATCGACTCCGAGTAGGTGGCCGTGACCTTGTTGTCGCTGTCCTCGGGGTCGGTGGAGGTGACCGTCACGGTGAAGGTCGCCGTCCCGTCGGTGAGATCGTCGATCTCTCCGCTCATCGTCCCGGTGGAGGTGTCGAAACTGTCGCAGTCGAGGCCGGATTCGTCGCACACCGCGGGGCTGACGTCGTACGAGTACGTGCCGGCGCCGTAGCCGCCGCTCGGGCTGCCGACGGTCACGGCGAAGTCCGTCAGCGGGGTGCCGCCGGTCTGGGTGTGCGTGCTCCTGTTGAACTGCACGGTCAGCGCCGGCACGGCGGCCTTCACGTGCACCGTCGTGGTCACGGACTCGCCCAGGGCGTCCTTGACCGTCACCTGCCCCGTGTAGTCGGTCGCGGCACAGCCGACCGTCACGGTTCCGGTGGGCGGTCCGTCCGTGGCGGCGGGGTTCGCGCACGTCCCGTCGGGGGTTCCGGTGACCTCACCCGTCGACGCGTCGATCGACATCCACGCCGATCCCGGGCCGGGGGCCAGGGTGAACCTGTAGGGCGCCAGACCGTTGGCCGGCTGGACGGATCTGCCCTGGAAGCGCGTCCCGACCGTACCGTTCCACGGGTCCGGGGTCTGCACGGTCAGGGGGTCGACGACGGTGATGGAGATGCTGGTCTTCGCGGTCACCGTGTAGTCCGTGGTGTCGCTCACCGTGACCGTGAACTGGTACGTCCCGGCGCTGGCGGGCGACCGCACGGTGCCGGTGACCGCCCCGGTGGTCGAGTCGAGCCCGAGGCCGTCCGGCAGCGCTCCCTCGGTCACCGACCAACTCCGCTTGCCGGAGCCGCCGGTCACATTGGTCGGCGCGAATCCCTTGTACGGGAATCCCAGGGCCGCCTCCGGAATCGTCGAGGGCTCCTGGAAGCCCAGCGGCAGCACGACCGTCAGCGACAGACCCGACTTGGTGTCCGTCTGGGGCGTGGGACCCGAATCGGTCACGGTGACATCGAGGGTGACGTCGCCGGTCGACTCCGGTGTGCCGCTGATGACACCGGTGACGGGGTCCAGGCTCAGGCCGTCCGGCAGCGGGGTGTCCTTGGACAGGGCCCAGGTGTACGGGGCCGTGCCGCCGACCGCCTTGAGGGTCTGCGCGTACGGTTTCCCGGTCAGCGCGTGGGGCAGCGGTGAGGTCGTGATGATCCCCAGCGAGGCCACCACCGTCAACGTCAGGGTCTTGGTGGTGGTCAGCGGGGGCTTGCTCGAATCCGTCGCCTGCACACTGAACGGGAAGCTGCCCGTCGCCTGTGGCCGGCCGGTGATCGAGCCGTTCGACCCGAGCGTGAGATCGTCCGGCAGCGTACCCATCAGCGTCCACACGTACGGCGCGGTGCCGCCCGCCGCGGTCAGCTGCGCCCCGTAGTCCTTGCCGAACGTCCCCTGGGGCAGGCTCGACGTGGTGGCGGCGAACCCGGACACCACCTCCAGGGTGAACGTCTGGGACCTGGTGTGGGCGGGCATGGCGGAGTCGGTGACGTACACGGTGAACGTCGAGGAGCCGGCCGCCTGCGGCGTTCCGCCGAGCACACCGGTCTTCGGGTTGAGCGTCAGTCCCGCGGGCGCCGAACGGGGCGCACGGGAGATCGACCACGTGTACGGCTCGACGCCGCCGGAGGCGCTCAGCGGCTGCGAGTACAGCGCCTTGGTGACCCCGTCCGGCAGGGACAGGGTGCTGATCCCCAGCGGGTTGGAGACCGTCAGGGACAGCGCCTGGGTGGCCGACTGGTTCGGCATGGCGGAATCCGTGACCTGGACGGTGAAGTCGAAGACGCCGGCCGTGGTCGGGGTACCGCTGATCGCCCCGGAGCCCGGGTCGAGACGCAGCCCGTTCGGGAGCGCCCCCTTGCCCGCGGCGAGCGCCCATCGGTAGGGGGCGGTGCCGCCGATCGCCTCGAGTGTCTGCGAGTACGGGCTGCGCGTGGTCCCCCCGGGCAGCGTGGAACTGTTCACGGCCAGCGAGTTGCGGACGGTCACCTTGAACGTCCTGGTGGCGGACTGGGCGGGCGGCCCGGCATCCGTCACCCGCACGGTGAACGTGCTCGTCCCGGCCATGGCCGGGGTTCCGGTGACGGCTCCCGTCTGGGGCGAGAGCGAGAGGCCCATCGGGAGCGACCCGGACTTGACCTGCCAGGTGTACGAGCCGGTGCCGCCGGTGGCGCCGAAGGACTCGGAGTAGGGCTTGCCGCGCGCCGCCTGGGACAGCGAGGTGCTGGTGACCGACACCGGGCTCACCACGTTGACCGTCACGGAACCGGTCAGGATCGCCGGGCTCGCGGGGCTGGGACTCGCCGTGCCCGCCGTCGGACCGGGCGTCGCGCCGGCGGCGGACGGGGACCCGGACGTGGTGGCGGCGTCGGGGGAGTGCGTAGCGGCGGCGGGGGACGCCGTGTCGGTGGCGCCGGTCGCGGTGATGATCGCCGTGCCCGGGTTGTGCGCGGTCACCTCGCCGCTCGACGAGACCGTGGCGACATGCGGGGCGGACGAGGTCCACACGAGCTTGGGGTGTGCGCCGGTGCCGCCGGAGAAGTCGCCGGTCGCCGGGACGGTCGCCCCCGTGACGACGGTCGGCGAGGCCAGCTTGACGGTCAGCGCGGTCGGCGGCGCGGGCTCGGCGGCTTTGGCGGCCTTGGTGGGCTTGCCGCTCGCCATGGCCTTGGCCGCGGCCGACTTCGCGGCGCCGGCCGCGTCCTGCGCGTCCGCAGCCGCCGACGCGGCGGAGTGCGCGACGGGCTGGAGCACGGTCATCCACAGCGCGAACAGCAGGCCACAGGCCACCACCGTGATCCCGAGCACCGGCAGCAGCCATTCGGGCAGCGTCTGCTTCTCCAGCATCACGCCCTCGGCCCGCGCGGCCTCACCCCGCTCCGGCAACGCGGAGACCTCGAACGGCAGCGTGCGGTTGGGCCCCTTCAGGAACGTCTTGCGGGGCACGGCCTTCAGGCGTACGAAGGTCGCCGTGCCCGGTCTGGCGACGAACAGTGCGGGCTTCGTTCTGAAGCCCAGCTTGACCTCCGGGTCGAGCGCCTCGACCCGGACCTGCTCCGGCCGGTTGCCGCGGTTCTCCACGACGAGCTTGAAGCGCGCCGCACGCCGTCCCGTCGAACTCTTGGGCACCAACTGCGCGGCGAGGTCGCCGAACTCCCCGACCCTGACGGTGCCTTCTTCGATGCACGAGCCCGCGGAGTCCTCGGTCGACATCGCGCGCAGCCCGAACCGGACCTCGCCCGGGGCCTGGGAGGCCGTGCGCGGCGGCCGGAACCGGACCCGGACCTGCTCGACCGCACCCGGCAGGAGATTGGCCTGCGCGGGTTCGACGTCCGCCCACTCGGCGGCCTCGCCGAGCACGTCGAGCAGGATGCGGTCGACCACCATCCCCGTGTTCTCCACGCGTAGGACGCACACGGCTTCCTCGCCCGGTACGACCTCGACCGCGTCGTTGTCGTCCGCGAAGACGACGGAAACTCCCATCGGCCCGGTCCCCCCTTCCTCGTTCCTCGTCCACGTTCCTCGGGAATCGCTTCTGCCGACCGTTCTGCGCACCCCGGGCCGTTCGGAGGAGAGCGCGCGTCAGCACGGCACGCGGCGCGAAGCGTCCCGGCGTGCCGGAACAGAGTGGCATCGGGCGCGGCCCGGCGCCTGCGCGAACGTGCAGCAAAAAGCGCAGCCGGGACGGGGGCGGCGACCCTCGCGGAGAGCGCGGTACTGCCGCTCTCCGCGACACCCGGTGCGCGATTAGGCACCGCCTAGGAGCTTCCCTAGTCGACATCCCCAGCCGGGATATGGTCATTTTGTGAAGAGGCCGCACACGTAGCGCGCACTTCACGGCGAACCAGCCTCCTGGAGTGGCACCGGATCCGGCCGCAGCGGCCGGCGTATCCGCCTCGGCCATCAGACCCTGGGAGGTCGTTTTGGAACGTCGGATACCGGTGTCGATCCACGCGGACGACCCGATCACGCGGGCGGGGCTGACGACCGAGCTGCGCCAGCGCGCCGAGGTCGAGCTCGTCGACTTATCACCCGTGGGCGGACCGGCCAGAGTGGTGGTGTTCGCGCTCGACGCGCTGTCGGTGTCGGCCCTCGAACTGATCAGGGCGGTGCGCTCGCGCGACGGGGCGCAGGTCGTGCTCGTCCTCTCCGCCCTGTCGGACGACGAACTGCTGGCGGTCGTCGAGTCGGGAGCCTACGCGGTGCTGTGGCGGTGGGAAGCCACCGCCACCTCGCTCACCGAGGCGGTGATCAGGGCCGCTTCGGGCAACGCGGCCCTGCCCTCCGATCTGCTGACCCGTCTGCTGAAGCAGGTGGGTCGGCTCCAGCAGCACGTGCTGCGTCCCCAGGGCCTGAGCCTGACCGGACTCTCCGACCGCGAACGCCGGGTGCTGCGCCTGGCGGCCGACGGCTTCGGCACCGACGAGATCGCGGGCGAACTCGCCTACTCGAAACGCACCGTGGCCAGTGTGCTGCATGACGTGACGGTCCGTTACCGGCTGCGCAACCGCACCCACGCGGTCGCATTCGCCATCCGCGAAGGTCTGATCTGAGGACCGCAGCCGAAGGATTCAGGGCCACGCCGGGATTCGACGCCGGAGCGCCGCTCGGGAGCGTGCGCACCGCCGGATGCACCTCGCTGCCTCACTGCCGCGGCCGGGCGGTCGGCTCGGTCCCGGGCCCCTTCTCGCCGCCACCGTCGGTCAACGCGTCCATTTCGGTGCGGAGTTGGCGGCGCGAGGCGATGCCCAGCTTGGCGAAGACATGGCCCAGGTGGTACTCGATCGTCTTGGCACTCACGAACAGGGCACGCGCGATCTGCGGGTTCGTCAGGCCCTGTGCGGCCAGCTGTGCGATGCGGTACTCCTGTGGCGTCAGGGAGACGGGCGAGCGGCCCGCCGTCTCGACGCCCCCCTCCACGCCACCGGTTCCGGCCCCGGGGATGTGCGCGCCGACCTCCTGCAGTTGTCTGAGGCACTGTTCCGCGAACGGCCGCGCACCGAGCTCGACGTAGCGGCCGTGTGCGGACAGCAACCACCTGATGGCCGACCTGCGTCGCCGCGTGCCCAGCAGCAGCCTGCCGTAGTCGTGTTCGAGCTGAGCGCGGGTGAACGGCGAGTCCTCGTCGGCCGGCTGCTCGACCGTCGCGGCGAGCCGCTCGGCCGCGGCGGCCACGTGCCCCTCGGCGGCTTCGAGCCGGGCTTCGAGCCGGGCCATGGCCGTCGTCGCGAGAGCACCGGGCTCGACGGCGGCGCGCAACGGGGCGAGCGCGGCGTGCGCCGCGGCGAGCCGGCCGGTGTCGATCAGAGCCGCGATGTACAAGGGGCGCCACAGCAACTGCTCGGTCGAGAACAACCCCAGCTGGGCGGCGACGGGGGCGAGCGCAGCCAGTACGCGGCCGGGCTCCCCGCGTGCATGGGCCAGCGTCGCCGCGGCCAGTGCCGGAAACACCGCGTAGCGGGCCGGACCCAGTGTGTGCTGGTCCCTGGCCAAGGAGTCCACCCGCTCCGCGGCCACGTGCCAGTCACCGCGCAGAGCGCTGATGCTCGCCGTGAGCGCGGTCGCCGGGATGGCGTGGCGCCGGTCGTTGCGGGCCTCGGCCACCCGGATGCCCTCGTGGGCGTCGCGCAACGCCGCGTCCCAGTCGCCGAGTTGGTACTGGGCGAAGCCGAGCAGGGCGTACGACAGCGGAAGGACCGGTCCGACCGGGCCGTCGTACGAGCGCACGACCCATTGGAGATCGCTCATGGCCTGGCTGGGCCTGCCGCTCTGCAGCAACCACATGCCACGAGCCCACCGTAAGATCGCGTGCCCGGCCCCGTCTCCGTCCGACGCACCGAGTTCGGGCGCGAGCAGCTCCAGCCGGCGAAGCGAAGCGTCCGCCGAACGGTGGATCCTGCCGTGCGCGTCCGCCGCGAACCACACCGACCAGTCCCTGAACTCCTCCGGGAGCCCGTCCTGTGCCAGCAGGGACAACGCGACCCGCTGCTCGGCTTCGTGGTCCCCGTTGTCCGCGTGCAGGGTCGCGGCCGCGAGCTCCACGACCGCGCGCTCCGCGGGGGGCCGGTCGCCGACGAGTCTCCTGGCCTGATCGAAGAGCGACTGCGCGGCTTCGAACCGCGCCTCACGCGCGGCCATCTGACCGAGGAACAGGTTGCGCTCCAGGCCGGGCTTCAGAAGCGCGAGCCGCTGTCCGAGTGCCGCCGCCCATCCGGCGGTGGGCATCAGCTGACCCCACAGGGCCGCGATGAGCAGCCTTCGTTCCTGCTCGTCCCTGTCCACCGAGACGTCGGCGGACCACAGCAGGAGGGTTCCGGCCCGTTCCGTGTCCCCGGCCTGGTGATACCGCGTCGCCTCGCTCTCCAGCCGCGTGGCGAGTTCGGGATCGCTCCGGCCGGTGCCGAGCAGTGCGTGCTGGAGCCCTTGGACGCCGCTGACCTGCTTGGCCGAGGCGAGGTGCATCGCCCGGCGCAGGGGCGCGGGCAGGTTCCAGTACACGACGCCGCGCAGGGACGGGGAGCTGATGCCGACCGGTTGGGCGAGGCCGCGCGGTGACCAGGTGACGAACCCGGCCTCGATGAGGTCGTGGAGCGCGGCGCTGGGATCGGCCACGTCCGCGATGACGGAGAGGATCGGCAGCGGGGTCTCCTGATCCACCACGGCCATCGCCGCCAGCAGACGCAGACTCGGCTCGGGTAGTTCGTCGAGCGTGCGCGCGATGTCATGGTGGAGCGCCGCAGCGCGCGGCTCGGCGGCTGCCGCCTGTCCTCCGTCGGATCGGGCCGTACGTCCGCCCGTTTCGTGCCCGGTCTCCGCCGCCGTGCCGAGGCCGTCCGCTGCGGCCGTGGGCTGCGGGGTGGGAGAGGGAGCACTCATGCGATGGCCTGCTTTTTGGTGTCGACCAGCAGAACGTGCATGACGACATCGCCCTTTCTTGCGCGCTCATGACAACTCGGAGTTCCATGGCGACTCTTGCGTCAAGCGGGATCCAATGATACGAGCCCCGAAAGGCTAACCTCGGCACCGTAAGGCCCAGATCAAAATGACGCCTGGGTCGTCCGCCACCCGCTGCCCGGCCTGGATGCCTACATCACGTGAGGTTCTGTGGCGGACTTGCGGCTGTCGCTCCTCCTGGACGACTCGAATCGCGTGCGGAGGGGCCGTGGTTCGGCCGTGGCCAAACGGCAGACAGGCCCGTGATCTGCGTTTCCGCAGATCACGGGCCTGTCCCGTAGGGTGAGTGACGGGACTCGAACCCGCGACATCCTGGACCACAACCAGGTGCTCTACCAGCTGAGCTACACCCACCACGACCGGCGGTGACTTTGTGGTTTCTCCGACCGGCCGAGAAAAAGTGTACAGGGTCCGAAGGGGTGCTCGCGCACGGCTTTCCGGGGGCCGTCTCCGGGGCCTCCCGGGCGCCTATTCCGCAGGCAGGACGTGCTTGGCCGCGATCGTCCGCGCGGTGTCCGAGTCCGGGCCGGGCTGCGGTACGAAGATGGCCTCGCGGTAGTAGCGCAGTTCGGCGATCGACTCGCGGATGTCGGCGAGGGCGCGGTGGTTGCCGTTCTTCTCCGGGCTGTTGAAGTAGGCCCGCGGGTACCAGCGCCGGGCCAGCTCCTTGACGCTGGACACGTCGACGATCCGGTAGTGGAGGTATCCCTCCAGGGCCGACATGTCCCGGGCGAGGAAACCGCGGTCGGTGCCGACGGAGTTTCCGCACAGCGGGGCCTTGCCGGGCTCCTTCACGTGTTCCCGTACGTAGGCCAGGACCTGCTCCTCGGCCTCGGCGAGCGTCGTGCCGCCGGCCAGCTCGTCGAGCAGGCCGGACGTGGTGTGCATCTGCCGCACCACCTCCGGCATCGTCTCCAGTGCCTTGGCCGGCGGACGGATGACGATGTCCACGCCCTCGCCGAGCACGTTCAGCTCGGAGTCGGTGACCAGTGCGGCCACCTCGATGAGCGCGTCGTCGGACAGCGAGAGGCCGGTCATCTCGCAGTCGATCCACACCATGCGATCGTTCATGCGACCACCCTAAAGCTGACGTCGGCGTTTGGGTGCCCCCGGTACGACGCCGACCTCTGCGGGGACCGCGGCCCCCACGCCCCACACCACCGGCCTACGGCCTCGTCCTCAATCGCCGGACGGGCTGGGTGGGCGGCTGGGCGCGGTCGTCTTCGAACGCCGGGCGGCTTGAGCGGGCGGCGGGTGCGGTCGGTCTCGAACGTCGGCCGGGCCGAGTGGGCGGCTGGGTGCCGGTCGTCCTCAATCGCCGGAGGGGCTGAGCGGGCAGCTGAGCGCGGTCGGCTTCGAACGCTCACCGGGCTGGGTGGGCGGCTGGGTGCCGGTCGGCTTCGAATGCTGGCTGGGCCGGGGCGGCGGCTGGGTGCGGTCGGCTTCGAACGTCGGCCGGGCTGAGTGGGGGGTTGGCCTTGAACAGCGGCCGGGCCGGGAGGGCAGCTGGGGGCCGGTGTTCGCGGGTGGCCGGTTCTCGGTGGTGTGTCTGGGAGTGGGTGGGCGGGTGTCCCCGCTTTTCCACCTCGCCCCTTGATCTACCGAGTCGGGTGGTGGGTGGGCGAGGGGGGAGTATGAGGCCGGCCCACCCGGGATGGTCGGGTGGGCCGGTGGAGGGGTCAGCTGCCGGTGCGGGGGCCGGGGAGGCTGGCGGAGAGGCCTACCGTGGCTGTCCTGCGGGTCTGCATCGGCAGTACGCCCTCGGGGTACGGGACCGCGAGCGGACCCGTGGGCGGCAGCGGCGCCGGTTCCGGTGTGTCGGGGCGCTCGGACTGCGGGCGGCGAGCCCGGTACGCGGCCCGGTACGCCGCCGGGGACGAACCCAGCTGGCGGCGGAAGTGGCCGCGCAGGGCGACGGGGGAGCGGAAGCCGCAGCGTCCCGCCACCTCGTCCACCGAGTAGTCCGACGTCTCCAGGAGGCGCTGCGCCTGGAGGACCCGTTGCGTGATCAGCCACTGGAGCGGGGCCGACCCGGTCAGCGAGCGGAAGCGACGGTCGAAGGTACGGCGCGACATGTACGCGCGCGCCGCCAGCGTCTCCACGTCGAACTGCTCGTGGAGGTGCTCCAGCGCCCAGGCGACGACCTCGGCCAGCGGGTCGGCGCCGATCTCCTCTGGTAAAGATCGATCGAGGTAGCGCTCCTGACCGCCGGAGCGGCGCGGCGGGACCACCAGGCGGCGGGCGAGCGCACCGGCCGCCTCGTTGCCGTGGTCCGTCCGCACGATGTGGAGACAGAGGTCGATTCCGGCCGCCGTACCGGCGGAGGTGAGGACGTCGCCGTCGTCCACGAAGAGTTCTCGCGGGTCGACGTGGACCGACGGATAGCGCTTGGCCAGCGTCGGCGCGTACATCCAGTGGGTGGTGGCCGGGCGGCCGTCCAGCAGCCCCGCGGCGGCCAGTACGAACGCACCCGTGCACAGCCCGACTATGCGGGCCCCCTCCTCATGGGCGCGGCGCAGCGCGTCCAGCGCCTCTTCCGGTGGCGGCGCGGTGATCGAGCGCCAGGCCGGTACGACGACCGTGCCGGCGCGTGAGATCGCTTCCAGGCCATGCGGCGCGGTGAGTTCCAGGCCCCCTGTGGTCCGCAGCGGGCCTTCCTCGCCTCCGCACACCAGCAGTCGGTAGCGGGGTACGCCGGCGTCCTGGCGGTCTATCCCGAACACCGACAGCGGTATGGAACTCTCGAAGATGGGGCCGCCGCTGAACAGCAGCACCGCGACGATCTCCTTGCGGCGTCGCCCGGACAGTTTCCGGGCCGCGGCTTCCGGCGCGGCAGTGGAGTCGTGGCTCATCCTGCTAAGCCCCCCTCGGTGGTCGCGGCTCCTCGGTTGTGTCGCTCCTGCACGTTTCCCCTCGGTCCTGCACGAGTCCCCCGCCGTAAGACGTCAAGATCGAATCTACTGGTTTCCGCGGTGCCGCGTTGACCAGTTCGACACGCCGTCGATTGTCGACATGACAACTTGGCGTGAAGCATTCGATCACGAAGGGTTGCACTCACGGGCCGTGCAGGGAAGTGCGCCTCGTGGCAGTGGCCAAACCGCGTAGGGTGCGGAGGGTCCCGCAGACCCTTTCCGTGCAGGTGGAACGGGGGTTGGGGGGTGGTTGGTACACCCCCTGTGCAGGTCCGCCAAGTTGGCTGAAAAGAAGCGTTGGTGTGCGCGGAAACCGGTCAGTCGACCGGTGTACTGCTCCGGGTGTGACGTCCGCCTCCCCGGGCCGCCGTCCCGCGCTCGGCGCCGAGTCTCGCGCCGAGCTCCGAGCGGCGCAGCAGGAAGTGGCACGCGGTGGTGACGGCGGCGAGACCGAGGGCGGTTCCGGCGGCGCCGGCCGGCGGGGTGCCGTACCAGAGGAGTACGACGGGGACGAGCGCACAGGAGAACACGGCCCAGCGCACCACGTCGCCGGCGGTGTCCGGAGCGCGGCGCGGGGCGGGGTGCGGGGCGGGGCGCGCGCCGGGCGTGCGGCGCGGGGCGCGGCGTGGTGCGGGGCGTGGGGCGGGGGTGGTGCGGCGCGGTCCGGACATGGTGGTACTCCCTCGTGACGCACTCGTACCGGGATCAACGCGCGTTCGGGCGGTCGGTCACCGTGCGTGGAGGTTCCGCTGCTGTCCGAATCCTGTGCAAACCGCCTGTACGGGGCAGCAACCATTGCGTTACGGGCGCGGCTCGTGCATGCTCCCTGGAACCCCTAACCGACTCCGGGGAAGGTCCCCTACGGAGAGTGTGCGGGATCTGGGCTGAGGAGGCGTGCAGCCGTACCCTTGGGGGTATGGGGTTGGGAAGATGTTTCCCGGACACAAGCTCGCCGCACACTGTCGTCCCTCCCACACAAGGATCACTACGCCGAGACAGCCATGGCCGGTCACGAATTCTTTGATCCAGCGGACCGCAAGCGGCCGGTCGCCGACCCCACGGCGGCCGACGCGCTCGCGGCGGAAGAGCCACGCCCTTCCTGCGATCCAGCCTTCAAGCACGGAGTGGTCGTCGGCTTCGACGGCTCCACCTCCAGTGAGCGCGCTCTCGCCTATGCGATCGGGATGGCACACCGCTCCCGCGCAGGCCTGATCATCGTCCACGTCGCCAACAGACTGCCGACCACCGTGTGGGCCGGCTGCGAGCCACCCGTCTTCGTCGACGTCCCGGACCACCGGACGGAGGTCCTCGGGCTGGAGCTCGCCTGCGCCGAGTACCTGGCCGAGGTGCCCTGGATCCTCGTCGAGCGCGGCGGTGACATCTGCCACGAACTCGAAGAGGTGGGGCGGGAGTACGAGGCCGACGCGATCGTCGTGGGGTCGACCCACGGGATCGTGGGACGGATCTTCGGCTCCGTCGCCGGGCGGCTCGCCAAGCGGGCGAAGCGCCCTGTCGTTGTCATTCCGTAACTCCACGTTCGCCCAGGTGAGATGCGCCGTGGGAACGGTCCGGCTCTCTTCGTGCAGTGCCTGAAATTCCTGGCGTGCAGAGGTGTTTGTGCCCTTGTGAAGGGCATATATCGGTCACCGCGCACAACTGCACAAAGCATGAAGGGAGCCCGCCGTGGACAACGACGTCTCTGCGGGAAGCGGAACCACCACCGTGGCCGGTCGACTCGCCCTGGGTATCACCCTGTTGGCGTTCGGACTCGGCACCACCGGTGTCATCGACAACGTCACCACCTCTGACGCCGTGTCAATCGCCCACTACGTGGGCGGAGTCGCCCTCTTCCTCGTCGGCCTGCTGGCCTTCCGTGACCGTGACACCGTGAACGGCACGGGCTATGTGGCCCTCGGCGCCCTCTGGTTCACCTGGGCCGTCTCGTCCGGCGGCCATGCCTCGGCCAACGGCGCCGGGCTCTTCCTGCTCCTCTTCGCCCTCGTGGCCCTGTCGTTGACCCTCGCGGGCGGCGACCAGCTCGGACAGGCCGTGCACGGGCTGCTGTTCCTGGCGATGCTGGTGCTCGCCGTCGCGCAGTTCGCCGACAGCTCGTCACTGACCAAGGTCGGCGGCTGGGTTGCGGTGGCGGCGGGGGCGGTGGCCTGGTACGCCGCGACGGCCGCGCTCGCGCACTGGCCGACGGTGCTGCCGGGGCGGGCTGCCGGCCGTGGGGTGACGGCCCACGGCTGACAAGGCAGCCGACGCCGGGGAGTTGGGCGTCCCCGGCGACATGAAGAACGGACCCCCCGTGGCTCTGTGGCACACGTGGGGGTCCGTTCCGTTGTCCGGCCCCTGCCGGCCGGTGGGGGTCGCTCGCGCAGTTCCCCGCGCCCCTATGGGGCGCGTTGATCCTCGCGACGACTCAGCGCCCCGTAAGGGGCGCGGGGAACTGCGCGACCAGCCCCCACCGACCGGTACTCGCAAAACCGCGTTACTCCACCGTCACCGACTTGGCGAGGTTCCTGGGCTTGTCGATGTCGCGGCCCAGGGCCTTCGCCGTGTGGTAGGCGAGGAGCTGGAGCGGGATGCCCAGCAGGATGGGATCCAGCTCGTCCTCGTTCTTCGGGACGACGATCGTGCGGTCGGCCTTCTCCTGGTGCTGGTGGGCCACCGCGAGGATCTTGCCGCTGCGGGCCTTGATCTCCTCCAGGGCCGCGCGGTTCTTCTCCAGGAGGTCGTCGTCGGGGACGATCGCCACCGTGGGGAGGGCCGGCTCGATCAGCGCCAGCGGGCCGTGCTTGAGCTCGGACGCCGGGTACGCCTCCGCGTGGATGTAGGAGACCTCCTTGAGCTTCAGGGAGGCCTCCCGGGCCACCGGGTAGCCCCGGACGCGGCCGATGAAGAGCATCGAGCGGGCCTCGGCGTACTCCTTCGCCATCTGCTCGATCTCCGCCTCCTGCGCGAGGATCTCCGAGATCTGCGCCGGCAGCTTGCGCAGACCCTCGATGATCCGCTTGCCGTCGCGGACCGAGAGGTCGCGGATCCGGCCCAGGTGCAGCGCCAGCAGGGCGAAGGCGACCGTTGTGTTCGTGAAGCACTTGGTGGAGACCACGCAGACCTCGGGGCCCGCGTGCACGTACGTGCCGCCGTCCGCCTCCCGGGCGATCGCCGAGCCCACCACGTTCACCACGCCCAGCACCCGCGCGCCCTTGCGCTTCAGCTCCTGGACGGCGGCGAGCACGTCGTACGTCTCACCGGACTGGGAGACCGCGATGTACAGGGTGTCGGGGTCGACCACCGGGTTGCGGTAGCGAAACTCCGAGGCCGGCTCGGCGTCGGCGGGGATGCGGGCCAGCTCCTCGATCAGCTGGGCGCCGATCATGCCCGCGTGGTACGAGGTGCCGCAGCCGAGGATCTTCACCCGGCGCACGGCCCGCGCGTCCCGGGCATCCAGGTTGAGGCCGCCGAGGTGCACGGTGGAGAAGCGGTCGTCGATCCGGCCGCGCAGCACGCGGTCGACCGCGTCGGGCTGCTCGAAGATCTCCTTGTGCATGTACGTGTCGTGGCCGCCCATGTCGTACGACTCGGCCTCCCACTCCACGGTGGTCGGCTCGGCCGTCGTCCGGGTGCCCTCGGTGGTGTAGGTGCGGAAGTCGTCGGCCTTGAGGGTGGCCATCTCGCCGTCGTCGAGGGTCACTATCTGGCGGGTGTGGGTGACCAGGGCCGCGATGTCGGAGGCGACGAACATCTCCTTGTCGCCGATGCCGAGGACGACCGGGGAGCCGTTGCGGGCGACGACGATCCGCTCGGGGAAGTCGGCGTGCATGACCGCGATGCCGTAGGTGCCCTCGATCAGGCGCAGCGCCTGGCGGACCTTCTCCTCCAGGGTCTCCGCCTGGGAGCGGGCGATCAGGTGGGTGAGGACCTCGGTGTCGGTCTCCGAGAGGAACACCACACCGTCCGCCTCCAGCTTGCGGCGCAGCTCCGAGGCGTTGTCGATGATGCCGTTGTGGACGACGGCGACCTTCTGGTCCGCCGACATGTGCGGGTGGGCGTTCACGTCGGAGGGGGCGCCGTGGGTGGCCCAGCGGGTGTGGGCGATGCCGGTGGTGCCCTTGAAGCGCGCGGGCACCTTGGCCTCCAGGTCCCGGACCCGGCCCTTGGCCTTCACCATCTTCAGCCCGGCCGTCTTCGGGGCGGAGACGACGATGCCCGCCGAGTCGTACCCGCGGTATTCCAGCCGCTGGAGACCTTCGAGGAGGAGGGGGGCGACGTCGCGCCTACCGATGTATCCGACAATTCCGCACATATATAGGAGTTCCGTATTCCTCAGTCGTAGTCATCCGTAGACCATGCGGCGCAGCTGCCGGAGGGTGAGCTCCGGCGGGGCGACCGCCCTGTACTGCAGATCCGCCGCGATCCGGTCGAAGATCTCCGCGTTGACCAGGCCTTCCGCCTGGAGCTCGCGGTGGCGGCGACGGACGTAGTCCGCGGTCGTCTCGTCGAAGTAGGCGAGCACGTCCTGGATCACCCGCAGCGCCTCGCCCCGGCTCAGGGGCGAGGACCGCATCAGATGATCAACGAGTTCGTCGTGCACCCGGTAGATCCTCGGGTACCGGCGTCGGTTTCGCAAGAATCCTGCCCGATTCCGGGCAACGGACTGTTGAATCTCTTATGGGGTGCTGTTCGCAGCCTGTCCATCCTGTGTCTTGCGCCACGTCGCTTGTGGAGACGATTTTCAGACGCCATGGACATTCCTCGTATGGGCGTACCCGATGAGCTCGCCGATCGCATGAGCATGGCCGAGCAGCACGAGTACCTCCGCGCCAAGTTCTCCCGGCGCTCCATGATCAGAGGCGGCGCCGTCACGCTCGGCACCGTCACGGGCGGCTCGCTGGTCATGGGCGGCACCGCCCAGGCCGCCGTCCCGACCCAGTCCTCCGCCCCCGCCACCCAGTACGTCGACGGCGCCTACGTCGCCCCGTTCGGCCGCCACCTGGCCTTCGGCAACGACGCCAGCACGGAGATGACGATCTCCTGGCAGGTCCCGGTCGCGGTCAAGAAGCCCTTCGTCCGCATCGGCACCCACGCCTCGCACCTCTCGGTCAAGATCGACGCCGAGATCCGCACCCTCTACACCCCGGCCGGCATCGGCGCCAGCGGCGACCACACCCAGTACTACGTGCACGCCAAGCTGGCCAACCTCAAGCCGGGCCGCCAGTACTTCTACGGCGTCGGCCACGAGGGCTTCGACCCGGCCTCGCCGCAGTTCGCCAGCACCATCGGCACCTTCACCACCGCGCCCCGCAACAAGGCGCCGTTCACCTTCACGGCCTTCGGCGACCAGGGCGTCAGCTACCACGCCCTGGCCAACGACAGCCTGATCCTCGGCCAGAACCCCAGCTTCCACCTGCACGCCGGTGACATCGCCTACGCCGACCCGGCCGGCCAGGGCAAGACCTCGGACACGGTCTTCGACTCCCGCACCTGGGACCAGTTCCTGGCCCAGACCGAGTCGGTCGCCAAGTCCGTGCCGTGGATGGTGTCGTACGGCAACCACGACATGGAGGCCTGGTACTCGCCGAACGGCTACGGCGGCGAGGAGGCCCGCTTCACCCTGCCCGACAACGGGCCGGACAAGAAGAACCTGCCGGGCGTCTACTCCTTCGTCCACGGCAACACGGCGATCATCTCGCTCGACCCGAACGACGTCTCCTTCGAGATCCCGGCGAACCTGGGCATCTCGGGCGGCACCCAGACCAAGTGGTTCGAGGCGCAGCTGAAGAAGTTCCGCGCCTCCAAGGACATCGACTTCATCGTCGTGTTCTTCCACCACTGCGCCTACTGCACCTCCACGGCGCACGCCTCGGAGGGGGGCGTGCGACAGGAGTGGGTGCCGCTGTTCGAGAAGTACACGGTGGACCTGGTCATCAACGGCCACAACCACCAGTACGAGCGCACCGACGTCATCAAGGGCAACACCGTCGTCAAGAAGCTCCCGATCGGCGAGACGGCCTACTCCGAGACCGAGGGTGTCGTCTACGTCACCGCGGGCGCGGCCGGCCGCAGCCTCTACGCGTTCACCGCCCCGGACTCCTACGAGGGCCACCTGAACGAGGTCGACTCCGTCGCCTCCTTCATCAACACCAAGGACGGCAAGGTCAACGAGACCGTCACCTGGTCCCGGGTGCGCTACCTCAACTACTCCTTCCTGCGCGTCGACGTCGAGCCGGCGCCGCGCGGCCAGTACGCCAAGCTGAAGGTGTCGGGCATCGCCGAGACCGGCGACCGCATCGACCACTTCACGGTGGCCCGCAAGGCCAAGTAAGTCCCCGCAGGCGGTCCTCACAAGCGTTTGAGGACCGCCTGTTTGGCCAGCGTGAACTCCTCGTCCGTGAGCACGCCCGCGCGGTGCAGCTCACCCAGCTCGCGGAGCCGGCGCAGCAGCGCGTCGTGATCGGCCTCGGGCGCCCCCGGTTCCCCGGACACCTCCGGGGAGCCGGGGGCCGCCGGGGAACCGGCCGCCGCCGGATGCGGCAGCCGTGCCTGCACCGCCGCCGCGACCAGCGCCATCAGCGGATCCCGCTTGAACCCCCACAGCTCCACCGCGTTCGGGTCGAACTTGGCCCGCTCCCGGACCGGGGCGCCGGCCACCCGGAACCGCAGATGGCCGTTCTCCAGGCCGGCGGACGGCTGCCACTCCACGCCGAGGATGTCCGCCAGGGCGAGGGTGCGCGGACCCGCGGCGG
Source organism: Streptomyces sp. NPDC048278 (assembly GCF_040652195.1). Taxonomy (NCBI): domain Bacteria; kingdom Bacillati; phylum Actinomycetota; class Actinomycetes; order Kitasatosporales; family Streptomycetaceae; genus Streptomyces; species Streptomyces sp. NPDC048278. The sequence continues at coordinate 474,725 of NZ_JBEZLP010000004.1, read as the reverse complement.
CCTTGACGTCCTCCGTCTTCCAGTTCCACTCCAGGCGCACCCGCTCCCCGTCGAAGGAGGCCGTGCCGTCCCCGGCGGAGACCGACAGCGGCAGCGCCGGCCCCGGCAGCAGGAACCCGCCCACCGGCGTGCCCGGCACCCGCTCCAGGAGCAGCGCGTCGCGCACCTCGTCCGTGACGTACTCGGCGACTCCGTACCGGTCCGGCTCCACGGCCAGCCGATAGGGGTCGTCGGGCTCGGCGAGGCGGCCCCCGGTGGCGTGCAGCAGCGGATCGGCGCCGTCCCGCAGCCGGAGCCGCAGCCGCCCCTGCCGGCGCCCCTGCTCGAACGAGATCCCCGCCAACGCGGCCAGCGGGACGACGAGTTCACCCAGCGCCCGGCGGAGCACCCCGACGTTCCTGTCCCGGCCGGGAGTCAGCCGCAGGGCGACTCCGTCGAAGGCCCAGATGCCGTCCTTCTGGATGATTTCCGCCATGCGGGGATTGTTCCACCGCCCGCGCGGGGGCATCACCTGTCATCCGGTGGGCTCCCCCGAGGACCGTACTCGGGGGAGCCCACCGGCCTCGGTCAGAACCCCGCGACGGGATTTTCCAGGGTTCCGACCAGCTGAAGGGCGCCCGAGGGGTCCGCCAGGTCCACCATCTGCCGGTTGTCGCGCAGCTGGAGCCGGTTGAGGCAGGACAGGGCGAACTCGGGCGCGAACATGTCGTACCGGGCGAACTTGTCGGCGAGTCCGGGTACCGACTCCTGGTACGCGCGGGTGACCTCGGCGACCGTCCGCCAGAAGTCGTCCTCTTCCAGGACCCCCTCGGCCGCGAGGTTCGCGGCGAGGAAGCGGAAGAAGCAGTCGAAGACGTCCGTGAAGATCGAGAGGAGCTTCTTCTCCTCCGGGACGTCGACGCGCAGCCGCTCCACCGCCGGCGGCAGCACCGCGTCCGGGTCCATGACCGCGATCTCCTCGGCGATGTCCTTGTAGACCGCCCGCCGCACCACACCGTCCGCGAGGACCAGGATGACGTTCTCGCCGTGCGGCATGAAGACCAGGTCGTAGGCGTAGAAGCTGTGCAGGAGCGGCGTGAAGTAGGCCTGGAGGTAGGCCCGCAGCCACTCCCGGGCCGGCAGTCCGCTCCGCTCGATCAGCGCGGTGGCGAAGGAGGCGCCCTCGTGGTCCACGTGGAGCAGGGAGGCCATGGTCGCGAGCGACTCGCCCTCCCGGAGGGACGGCACCGGGCTCTCCCGCCACAGCGCGGCCAGCATCTTCCGGTACGGCGAGTACCGGTCGGTGGCCTTCTCGTACTCCAGGTGCCGGTAGCCGACGGCGGCCCGCTCCCGGATGATCGACAGGCCGGTGGCGCTGAACACCGGGTCGTTGTCGATGAGCTGGGCGAGCCAGTCGTTGATGGCGGGGGTGGCCTCCATGTAGGCGGCCGAAAGACCGCGCATGAAGCCCATGTTGAGGACCGAGAGGGCGGTCTTGACGTAGTGCCTCTCGGGGTGCGAGCGGTTGAAGAAGGTCCGGATGGACTGCTGGGCCAGGTACTCGTCGTCGCCCTCGCCCAGGCAGACGAGGTGGCCGCGGGCGACCTCGGCGGCGAAGGTGACGGTGAGCTTGTTCCACCACTGCCAGGGGTGCACCGGGATGAGGAGGTAGTCGGCGGGGTCCAGGCCCCGGCCGCGCAGCACGCCGTCGAAGCGCTCGACGGCCGCCTCGCCCAACTCGTCCCGCACGAACGACTCGTAGTCGATCCCGACGCCCGCCGTGAACGCGGCCCGCGACCGGTGGGCCGCCAGCCACACCAGGCGGACCGGGTTCGCGGTCTCGGGGGCGTACGACAGGTACTCGTGGACGCCGAAGCCGAGCCGGCCGTTGTTGGCGACGAAACAGGGGTGGCCCTCGGTCATCCCGGTCTCGATGTCCTGGAACCCGGCGCGGACGAGCTCGGCGACCGGGATCTGCGGCTTGGTGAGCTTGTAGCAGGTGCCGGAGAGGGTGGAGGAGATCTCCTCCAGGTAGACCGGCAGGATCTCGTCGCTCAGGCCCAGGGACTTCTGCAACTCGATGAAGAAGTCCATCGCGGCGAGCGGGAGTTCGGCGCCGTCGCGGGTACGGCTGAGGGAGTCCGGGTCCACCTGCCAGTGGTCCAGGGCACGCCGGACGGCGGTGAAGCGGTAGCGGGTGAGGCCGTCGTCGCTGCGGACCACGTACGCCGGCCCGTCCGCCTCCGGGGTGATGAGGCGCTCGTGCGCGAACTCGGCGAGCGCCTTGCGTATGAGCAGCCGGTTGGCCTTCTCCCAGCGCTCGGGGGAGAGGTGGGCCACGGCGTCGGCGAGGGTCATACGGCGGCCACCGCCCGCTCGAACCGCTCCCGGGTGCAGAAACTCAGCAACGCTCTCTTCTCCGGCTTCTGGATCTCCCGTACGGGCACGAACCCGACGGCCTCGTTCAGCGTGTGCACGGCCGTGTTGCGCACGTCCGGCTCGACGACGATCCGGCGGGTCGCCGGGTCCTCGAAGAGACGGGCCACCACGGCCGTGATGACGGCCTTCGTGAAGCCGTGCACGGGCGTGTCCGTGGCGGGGGTGAGGAAGTGCATCCCGACGTCGCCGGGTTCGGGCTCGTACAGCCCGGCCAGCTCCCGGTGGACCGGGTCGTAGTACTCCATGAGGAAGACGGGGCGGCCGTCCTCGCCGAGGCCGAGGAGCGCGTGGTGGTGCTCGTCGGCCGCGATCTCCCTGTACGCCCGCTCGACGTCCTCCGGTTGCGCGTCCTGCATCATCCAGTAGGCGGCCTTGGGGTGGGTGACCCAGCGGTGCAGCAACTCGGCGTCCCGGAGGGGATCGAGGGCGCGGAAGGCGAAGGCCGTCGCCGTGGCGGTCATACGGCGAACTCCTGGAAGGCGATCGACTTCTCCACCGGGTAGTACTCCGAGCCGAGCAGCTCGCGGATGATGTACGCGTTCCGGTAGGGGCCCATGCCCAGGTCGGGGCTGGTGATGCTGTGGGTGTGGACGCCGGCGTTCTGCAGGAAGACGCCCCGGCCGGTGACGTCGATCGCGTAGTTGCGGGCCACGTCGAAGTTGCCGTGCGTGTCGTAGCGCAGCCGGTCCCGGACGGGCTTCAGGAACCCGGGCTCGGCGTACCTGTAGCCGGTGGCCAGGACCAGGCCCTGGGTCTCGATCTCGTACTCCTTGCCCTGCTCCTCCTGGCGGAGCTTCAGCGTGTAGCTGCCGTTGTCGTAATCGGCCGCTTCGAGCGAGGAGTTGGTGAGGAGCCTGGTCGGGACCGGGCCGCCGAGGTTCTTCTGGTAGAGCAGGTCGAAGATCTCGTTGATGAGGTCGCCGTCGATGCCCTTGAAGAGGCCCTTCTGCTCGGCGGTGAGCCGATAGCGGGTCGCCTCGGGCAGGGCGTGGTAGTAGTCGACGTACTCCGGGCTGGTCATCTCCAGCGTGAGCTTGGTGTATTCGAGGGGGAAGAAGCGGGGGGAGCGGGTCACCCAGTTCAGGCGGTACCCGTGGACGTCGATCTCGCTGAGCAGGTCCTGGTAGATCTCGGCGGCGGACTGGCCGCTGCCGACCAGCGTGATCGACTCCTTGGACTGGAGCTCCTGCTTGTGCCGCAGGTAGCGCGAGTTGTGGATGAAGTCGCCGCCCAGGCCCCGGCAGGCCTCGGGGATGTGGGGCGGGGTGCCGGTGCCGAGGACCAGGCGCCGGGCGCGGTACGTCTCGCCGGCGGCCGTCGCGACGACGTAGACCTCGTCGGTGTCGTCGTACCGGACCTCGGTCACCGTCGTGCCGAAGCGGACGTTGGTGAGCCGGTGCGCGGCCCAGCGGCAGTAGTCGTCGTACTCGACCCGCAGCGGGTAGAAGTTCTCGCGGATGTAGAACGGGTACAGTCGGCCCTTCTCCTTCAGGTAGTTGAGGAAGGAGTACGGCGAGGTGGGGTCGGCGAGGGTGACCAGGTCCGACATGAACGGGGTCTGGAGGTGGGCGCCCTCCAGGAACATGCCGGCGTGCCACTCGAAGTCGGGCTTCGAGTCGAGGAAGACGCCGTCCAGTTCGGCGATCGGCTCGGTCAGGCAGGCGAGGCCGAGGTTGAAGGGCCCGAGCCCGATCCCCACGAAGTCATAGGTTTTGGTGGGGATTTCAGGAAGCGCGGTCAAGGGACTCTCCCAGGTACTGCTCGGCGTGGCCGGCGATCAGGTCGAGGACGGCGGCGATGTCGGCCGGCGTGGTCTCGGGGTTGAGCAGGGTGAACTTCAGGTAGTGACGGCCGCCGACCTTGGTGCCCGCGACCACCGCGTCGCCGGAGGCGAACAGGGCCTTGCGGGCGTACAGGTTGGCGCGGTCGATCTCGGCCGGGTCGGTGACGGCGGCCGGGATGTAGCGGAAGACGAGGGTGGACAGGGACGGCTCGACGACGACGTCGTAGCGCGGGTCGGCCGCGAGCAGCCTCCAGCCCTCCTCCGCCAGCGCGCAGACCTCGTCGAAGAGTTCGCCGATGCCGTCGGCGCCCATGGTGCGCAGGGTCATCCACAGCTTGAGGGCGTCGAAGCGGCGGGTGGTCTGGAGGGACTTGTCGACCTGGTTGGGGATGCGTTCGGTGACCATGCGGCGGGGGTTGAGATAGTCCGCGTGGTAGGTGGCATGGCTCAGGGTCGAGCCGTCCCGGACCAGCACCGCGGACGAGCTCACCGGCTGGAAGAAGGACTTGTGGTAGTCCACGGTGACCGAGTCGGCGCGCTCGATGCCGGCGAGCCGGTCCCGGTGCTTCAGGGAGGCGAGCAGCCCGCAGCCGTAGGCCGCGTCGACGTGCATCCACACGCCGTACTGCTCGCACAGTTCGGCGATCTCGGGCAGCGGGTCGATGGAGCCGAAGTCGGTGGTGCCGGCGGTGGCGACGACCGCCATGGGCACCAGGCCGTCGTTCTTGCAGCGCTCCAGCTCGCGGGCGAGGGCGACGGTCTGCATGCGCTTGTCGGTGCCGACGGGCACGGAGACCACCGCGTCCTGGCCGAGGCCGAGCAGTTTCGCCGCCTTCTTCACGCTGAAGTGGCTCACCTCGGAGGCGAAGATCCGCAGGTCGGCGAGCGAGGCCGGCCCTTGCCACCCGCCCGGCCCCGGCTTCGCCTCCTCCCTGGCCAGCAGCAGCGCCTGGAGGTTGGACTGGGTGCCGCCGGAGGTGAACACGCCGTCCGCGGCCTCGCCGAAGCCGATGCGGGCGGTGGTCCAGTCGATCAGTTTCCGCTCGATGAGGGTGCCGCCGGCCGACTGGTCCCAGGTGTCCAGGGAGGAGTTGACGGCGGAGAGCACCGCCTCGCCGAGCACCGCCGGGATGACCACGGGGCAGTTGAGGTGGGCGAGGTAGCGGGGGTGGTGGAAGTAGACGGCGTCCCGGAGGTAGACGTCCTCCAGCTCGTCCAGGACCGCGGTGGTGTCGTACAGCGGCCGGTCGAGGTCGATGCCGTCGATGCGGGGGGAGAGGGCGTCGACCGTGACACCCGTGAACGGACGGTCGGTGGTGGCGAGTTTGGCCGCCACCCGCTCTACTCCTTCGGTCACGGAGCGGCGGTACTGCTCCGCTGTGAGGTCATTGAGCAGGTGCGAGCGCATGAGGGGGTCCTCCGGGACGATCCGTGCGGGGGAGGGGAGCGATCGGCTCCACTTAGGTTAGCCTAACCTAAGTTGCGCGAGTGAAGCGCTGCCCCTCCCGTGACAGCCGTCACGTCGGTGGCCGTGACTACTCGCCGGCCGCCCGGAGTTGCTCCTCCGTCAGGCCCTGCCGCCAGTACCCGACGAAGGTGACCCGGCGCCGGTCGATCCCGCGCTCGCCGACGAGGTGCCGGCGCAGCTCCTTCACCCGCCCCGACTCCCCGGCGATCCAGGCGTACGGGTGGGTGTGGGAGGGGAGTTGCGCGGCCCGGATCTCCGCCGTGGCGTCGCGTCCGCCCACCAGCCAGGTGATCTCCGCGTCCGCGTCCGTCGCCACGTCCTGGACGTCCCCGGCGCACGGCACCTCCAGCCAGGCGCGCACCCGGGTCCCGGCGGGCAGCGTTTCGAGGACGGCGGTCGCGGCCGGAACGGCGGTCTCGTCACCCCAGATCAGCACCAGGTCGGTGTCCGCGGGCGGCCGGAAGCGGATCGCCCGGTTGTCGGCGACGGCCGGGCCGAGCAGGACCACCCGGTCCCCGGCGCCCGCCCGTGCCGCCCAGCGGGAGGCGGGCCCGGCAGGGGTGGCCGCCCCCGGCTCGATCCCGTGCAGCACGAAGTCGATGTCGATCTCGTCGGGGTCGCGGCGCAGCTCCCGCAGCGTGTACGAGCGCATCACGGCCCGTACGTCGTCCGGGAGTTCACGCCACCCCTGCCACCAGCTGTCACCTAGCCCGATCGGCACGGCGGGCTCGGTGTGCCCCTCGGCCGGGAGGAACAGGGAGAGCGACTGGTCGCGTCCCTGGGAGTGGAAGTGCGCCAGGTCGGCGCCGGCGAAGGTGACCCGGACCAGAGACGGACCGAGCCGCCTCGTCCGTACGACCTGGAGGGAGAAGAAACGGAACGGGGCGGCTACGGCCGTCGTCATATGAGCTCCTGGGACTCAGGAAGTTGTACGAACTGTCGGGGCGGTCAGCTGACCTTCTTGGCCGTCTCCAGCGCCTTCGCGAGGTTCTCCACCGTCGCGACGCACTTGTCGTAGGAGAAGATCGGCTCGGGGGAGCGGGCGATGACCTGGCCGGCCTTGACCGCGGGGAGCTTCTTCCAGGTGGCCTGGGTGATGTCGGCGGGCTGGATGGTCGCGGTGCGGTCGTCCATCATGATGATGTCGGCCTGGTACTTGTCGACGTTCTCCCAGCTCAGCGACTCGTACCAGCCGCCGCTCGCCTTCAGCACGGACGCCGACGGCTCGACGAAGTTCACGCCGAGGGCCTTGAAGTACTCCAGGTCCACGGAGAGGTCGGAGCCCGAGACGTAGAACAGGTCCTGGGCGGCCGAGCCGGCCAGCACCTTGATGTCGGGGTGCGCCTTGGCGGCGGCGCGCAGCCGGGAGGACGCGTCCTCGAACCGCTTCTTCGCGTCGGTGACCTTACTGGCCGTCATGTCCGCGCCGAGCGACTCCGCGAGGGCCCAGACGCGCTGGAGCGGGGTGGTCAGCTGGCGGTCGTAGGCCGAGATGCCGACGCTCGGGGCGAGCTTGGCGATCTTGTCCTTGGACTCGTCCGGGACGTACCAGAGGGTGCCGGCGCCGTCGAACATCGTCGTGATGAGGACGTCGGGGGCGAGCGCCGCGTACTTCTCGACGTTGAACTGGCCCCACTCGTTGCCGAGGATCGTCAGCTTGCTGATGTCCATGTCGCCGGCCTGGACGTCGGCCTTGCCGGCCTTGGTCTTCGTCGGGCCGAAGACGCCCTTGACGGTGATGCCGTAGTCGTACAGCGCGGCGGCGACACCCACGAACGCGACGATGTTCGCCGGGGACCTGTCCAGCTTCACGGTCGTGCCCCGGTCGTCCTTGAACGTCCAGGGGCCGGACTTGGCGGCCGTCGTCTCCTTGTCCGAGGAGCCGCTTTTCGCGTCGTCGTCACCGCAGGCCGCGAGCGCGGCGCCGAGGCCGAGGGCGCCGCCCGCGGCGAGGATGCCACGGCGGGAGAGGTGGGCTGCTCTGACGTTGGACATAGGTGTGGCTGCTTTCGGACGTGCGGAAACACCGCCGGACGGGATGGAGATTAGGTTAGCCTAACCTCACATTGTGGCCAAGGGTGGGGGGCCGGGGAGGGTGGCTCGCGATCGCCCGTGTGTCGCCCGTCATTGAGGTCGCGTTTTCCGCGTGTTCTCCTCTGCGTCCCTCCCTGTTTCGGAAATTCGAGCAAAGGGAGGGCAATTGACGGATCAATCTTGACTATGAACGGTCAAGGTGCGTAAAAATTGCGCCCGTTGGGGACTTGTGACTCACGGGGGGCCGGTGTGTCTGTGCTGACGTGTCATCAAAAACATGCGCGTGGACGTTGGTTGAGTCTTGCCACGGTCCTCGCGGTGGGCCTGGGAACACTCGGCGCGATTCCGGCAACCGCCGTTTCCGTAACGTCCGTCGCGCAGCAGCAGAAATCGCCGACGAATCTCACCGACGCGCAGGAAGCCGCCCAGGAGGCAGTCGAAAGCGGCGAGCGGGTCGAGGTGGCGAGCGAGCGCACCGAATACGCCACCACCTACGCCAACCCGGACGGCTCCACCTTCTCCCTCAGCCTGTCCACCGTGCCGGTGCGTGCCCGCCAGTCCGACGGCTCCTGGGCGCAGCCGGACGCCACGCTGGAGCGCCGCGCCGACGGCACTGTCGGCACCAGGGCGACGGTCGCGGACGTGTCCTTCTCCGGCGGCGGTGACGGCGCCGACCTCGTGACGGTCACCGAGGGCGGCCACTCGCTGACCGTCGGCTGGCCGGGCACCCTGCCTGAGCCGAACCTCGACGGAGCCTCGGCCGTCTATCCCGAAGTGCTGCCCGGTGTGGACCTCAGGATGACCGCGACCACCGAGGGCTATCGCGAGGTACTCGTCGTCAAGACACCCGAGGCCGCGGCGAGCGACGAGCTCAAGGAGCTGGACTTCCCCGTGCGGACTCAGGGGCTGACCCTGAGCGCGGGCGCGGGCGGCGGTCTGAACGCCTTGGACGACAACGGCAACGCGGTCTTCCGCACGCCGAGCGCGCGCCAGTGGGACTCCGCGGGCGACACCGCGGCATCCGGGGCGTCCACCATGTCGCTGACCTCCGCGGAAGAACAGGTCCAGGCCGACGGCGACCACGCCCCCGACCCGACGGCGGGACCGAGCGACGGGGACGCCTCCGCGGTACTGCCGGTCACGGCCGACGCCGACTCCATCACCGTCGTTCCCGACACCGCCCTGCTGACCGGTGGGGACACGGTCTACCCGCTCTACATCGACCCCGACGTCTCCTGGGGCGAATCCGAGCGCACCCTGCTGTCCTCCGACGGCGACACCTTCTACAACTTCTCGGGCGGCGACGACGGCAAGGGCGTCGGCTACTGCGGCACCTATGTGACCGGCGGCTACGCCTACTACTGCGGTTCCGGCTACAAGCAGCGCATGTACTTCGAGTTCGCGCCGACGGCGCTGCGTGGCAAGCGGGTCCTCGACGCCACGTTCCGGGTGACCGAGCGCTGGTCGATGTCGTGTACGCACACCACCGTGCAACTGGTGCGGACCCCGAACATCTCCTCGGCGACCCGGTGGCCCGGCCCGACCGACAAGTGGGACATCATGGGCGACCGGACCGTGTCGGCCGGTCGTGGCACGGCCTGCGACCCGAGCCAGCCCGACGCGCCCATCGAGTTCAACGACGATCCGGCGCAGAGCTACGAGAACCTCACGAACACGGTGAAGGCCTTCGCGGCCGGTGACTTCTCCCGCCTCACGCTGATGCTGAAGGCGTACAACGAGTCGGACCCCAACGGCTGGAAGCGGTTCGACGACGACGCCGTGCTCGACGTCGACTACGTGGGCGTCCCGGCGCCGCCCACCAGCCCCGGCGTCCTCTCGGGCGAGATCTCCTCGTGCGAGACGAAGGCGGACGACCCCGACGTCCTGTCGGACCCCACGCCCACCTTCACCGCGGTCGCCCAGACACTCGCCGGCGGCGAGTCCGAGGCGAACCTGCGCACCCGCTTCTACGTGCAGAAGAAGAACGGCGACGACACCTGGAGCGTGGTCACCGAACCGGTGCGACCGGTCAGCCCCGCCTACACGGGCGACGGGAAGAAGGTGGAGGTCAGCTCGCCGGTGACGCTGGCGGAGGGCGGGACATACCGGATGGCCGTGTTCACCCGCTCCTACTACAACAGCGGCAACAGTTATCTGGAGTCGCACAGCACGGTGACGACCAAGGGCTGGTGCTACTTCAAGGTCGACACGACGGCACCCAAGGCCCCGGTCATCTCGTTCGGCTCGACGTACACGGCGTGCACGGCCAACCTCTGCGACCCGGCCGGCGGTCCCGGCGTGAAGGACGACTTCACCTTCTCCCCGGCCTCCGGTGACCAGTCGACGGTCGTCGGCTACCGCTACAAACTCTCCTCCGCTGCTTCCTGGTCGGCCACAGTCTCCGGGACGACGGTGAAGAGGGCCATCGCACCGGAGCTGGCCGGCACCCAGGTGCTCCAGGTGCGGGCGCTGGACAACGTGGGCAGTGGACGTTGGGGCGCCATCGCGCGCGTGAAGTTCAACGTGCGGGAGAGCGAAGGGGCCGCCGGACGCTGGAACTTCAACGACAGCGCGGTCGGTTCCGGCGAGACGCTGGCCTCCGACTCCGCGACGGCGCAGGGGACACGCCACCCGGCCACCCTCTACACCACCGGCGCCGGCTGGTCCGGCTTCGGTCGTCGTGGCTCCAGCGACCGCTCCCTGTGGCTGAACGACACCTCCGACACCACCCGGCAGGCGGGATACGCGGCGACCGCTTCCGCCGCCGTCAACACCCAGTCCTCGTACACCGTCTCGGCGTGGACCTATCTGACGGACAGCACCGAGTACCGGGCGGTCATGTCCCAGACCGGTACCGACCACTCCGGGTTCGTCCTCTACTACTCGGGCGGCGTCAAGCGATTCGTCTTCCGCTTCAACTGGTCCGACAGTTCCGGCACCCGGCACTTCGTCACCAAGGGCGCCACCCTGGAGGGCCAGCCGTTGAAGGTGTGGACCCAGGTGGCCGCCGTCTACGACGCCGACGAGAAGACCATCCAGCTGTACGTCAACGGACGCGCGCAGGGCGACCCGGTGGCTGTGCCGGCCGGCGGGGAGAAGCAGACCCCGGACGGGGCGCTGCAGTTCGGTCGCGCGAGCTACGTCTACGGCGATTACACGCAGTACTGGAAGGGCCGTATCGACGAGGCCGCCGTCTTCCAGAAGGCGCTCACACCGACCGAGGTCGCCACCGAGGCCAGGCTGCTGGACCCCAGCGGCACCGCGACCGCTACCGAGATGGTCGCCGCCTGGAACCCGGAGGGAGCGAGCGGCACCGCACTCGCCGACACCGTCACCGGCTACGGGCGCTCGCTGACGTTGACCGGAGGCGCCTCGCTGGACGGGGAGGCGATCGTCCTTGACGGCACCGACGACGCGGCCACCACCGCCGGACCGGTCCTCGACGACACCGGCTCCTTCACCGTCACCACCGAGATCGAACTCGACCAGACCGTACTGAACGCCAAGGGCATGGGCTTCATCGGCCAGGTCCTCGGCCAGCGCACCGCCGACGGTTCCGCCTGGGGCCTGTGGTACGAGACGACCGGGACCGAGACCCGGTTCGACGACGAGGACAACCCGTACGAAGTCCCCGTCGGCTTCTGGCGGTTCGGCCGGCTCGGCATCGACGGGACCTTCACCGCTGTCGACTCCGACAGCGCGGCCGTGGTCGGCAGCCGGGTGCGACTGACCGGGGTGTACGACGCGCAGGCCGGCACCATCGCCCTCTACCTCGACTCCACGCAGAACGACACCGACACCCCGTACACCGCAGTCCTCGGCTCCGCTGAACTCGCTGTCGGCAAGAGCTTCGTGAACAGCGCCTGGGGTCACTACCTGCCCGGCCGGATCTCCGACATCCGGATGTGGGCAGGCGCGGCGGCCGACGGTACCCAGGTCGACACCATGATCGGCGGCTGACGCCGCCCGCCTTCCTTCGACTTCTTTCCCTCCGTGGCCGCGTGTGCGGTCGTGCCTTGACAGGGGTATGTCGTGAACACCGGTACGAAAGTGGTTCGTTGGCTGCGCGGTAGACGCGCCGGGATCGTGGTGACGCTGGCCGTCGCACTGGCCACCGGCGCGCTGCCCGATGCGACTCCGGCCCAGGCCGCGACGGGTGGCCTGGGACGTCCCGAGGTACCGAAACAACGAGACAGCGAGGTGCGCGCGGTCACCGGCCTCGGTGCCGCCAAGGCCCGCGCGGCCGTCGCCGCGGCGCGCGAGCGCAACTCCGCCCAGGCCCGCCAGGCCGCCGCCGAACAGCACGCCGCCTGGCCCAAGCCGGCCCGGGTGACCGTCGCCGTGCCCACCAGCCGCTCGGTCCGCACCACGACCGAGCCGGGCGGGCTCCCGGTCACGGTCGCCCGGGGCGGCGTGGGCAACGTGGCGGGCGGCGACGCGTCGATCCGTGTCCTCGACCGCAGGACCACGGCCGCGGCGGGCATCAAGGGCGTCCTGCTCACGGCGACGGCCACGAAGCCGGGCCGGGCCCATCTCACCCTGGAATACTCGGGGTTCGCGTCGGCGTACGGGGGTGGCTGGTCGGGGCGGCTGGGGGTGGTGCGACTGCCGGGGTGTGCGCTGACCACACCGGAGAAGGCCGCCTGCCGTACCGGCACCCCCGTGGCCTCGGACAACGACGTCAGTAAGCAGACCGTCTCCGCCGACGTCCCGATGACCGCGAACGCCACCGTCCTCGCCCTCGCCGCCACCTCCACGAGCTCCTCCTCCGGCGCCGGCACCTACACCGCGACCCCGCTCTCCTCGTCCTCGACCTGGGAGGCGGGCGGCAGCGCCGGCTCGTTCACCTGGTCCTACCCGATGAGCGTGCCACCCGCCGCCGCGGGCCCTGCGCCCGCACTGCAACTGTCGTACGAATCGGGGAGCATCGACGGCCGTACGGCCTCCACCAACAACCAGACGACCCAGATCGGCGAGGGCTTCGACCTGTCGGCGAGCTCCTATGTGGAGCGGTCGTACGGCAGTTGCGACAAGGACGGTCAGGACGACAAGCACGACTTGTGCTGGAAGTACGACAACGCCTCGCTCGTCCTTGAAGGCAAGTCCAGTGAGCTGGTCAAGGACGACACCAGCGGCGTCTGGCGGCTGGCCAACGACGACGCGTCCACCGTCACCCACTCCACCGGCGCCGACAACGGCGACGGCGACGGCGAGTACTGGACGGTGACGACCGGCGACGGCACCAAGTACGTCTTCGGCCTGAACAAGCTCGCCGGCGCGGGTACCGAGCGCACCAACTCCGTGTGGACCGTGCCCGTCTACGGCGACGACTCCGGCGAACCCGGCTACGACCAGGGCTCCGACTTCGCCGACCGCGCGGCCACCCAGGCCTGGCGCTGGAACCTGGACTACGTCGAGGACACCAGCGGCAACGCGGCCAGTTACTGGTACACCAAGGAGACCAACGCCTACGGCAAGAACGGCGCTGCCACGGCCACCACCGAGTACACCCGCGGCGGCTATCTCAACAAGATCCTCTACGGCCAGAACAAGGACACCCTGTTCACGGGCGTCACCTCCGACAAGGTGACCTTCACCTACCAGGAGCGCTGCACCGCGACCGACTGCTCCGAGCTGAAGGACTCCACCGCGCCCGACTGGCCCGACGTGCCCTACGACGCGATCTGCAAGAAGGACGCCGACTGCGACGCGCACAGCCCGGCCTTCTTCACCCGCAAGCGGCTCACCCAGCTCGACACCTGGGCCTGGTCGGCGAGCACGAGCGCCTTCACGCCCGTCGACACCTGGGCGTTCACCCAGCAGTACCTGGACGGCGGCGACATCGGCGACAGCACCGACCAGACCCTGACCCTCGAGAGCATCAAGCGGACCGGCAAGAACGGCACCGCGATCTCCCTCGACCCGATCACCTTCACCTACCAGATGCGGGAGAACCGGGTCGACGCCACCGACGACATCCTCCCGCTGTCCCGCCCACGCATCGAGAGCATCTCCTCGGAGACCGGCTCCATCACCCGCGTCACCCTCTCCGAACCGGAGTGCGTGCGCGGCTCGAACATGCCGGCCGCCGAAGACGACAACGCCAAGTCCTGCTATCCCCAGTACTGGGGCATCAACGGCGCGAGTGAGTCGACCATCGACTGGTTCCACAAGTACCGGGTCCTCGCCGTCACCGTCTCCGACCCGACTGGCCACAACGACGCGGTGGAGACCTCTTACAGCTACTCCGACCCGGCCTGGCGCTACAACGAGAACCCGCTGGTCTCCGCCGACGAGCGCACCTGGTCCATCTGGCGCGGCTACGGGAAGGTGACCACCACCAAGGGCGTCGGCGCCTCCGCGACGAAGACTGTCTCCGTGTACCAGCAGGGCATGAACGGCGACCGACTGCTGGGCTCCGACGGTAAGTTGGATCCGGACGTCCGCCGCACCGCGTCGGTCAGGGGCATCGGCTTCACCGGCCTTGACGTGCCCGACCAGACGGACACCGAGCAGTACTCCGGCATGCTGCGCGAGCAGATCGCCTACAACGGCTCCACTCCGGTGACCGTCACCGTCAACGACCCCTGGTCGAAGAGGACCGCCACCCAGCACAAGTCGTACGCCGACAGCGAGGCCTACTACGTCCGCACCGCCAAGACCTACACCCACACCTATCTGACGGCGACCGCGGGCTGGCGCACGCGCACCACCGCCACCACCTACGACGACTACGGCATGGCCGCCACCGTCGACGACGCTGGTGACACCGCCAAGAGCGGCGACGAGACCTGCACCCGCACCTGGTACGCCCGCAACGAGGCCGCCAGCATCAACTCCCTTGTCTCTCGCACCCGTTCGGTCGCCCGTGCCTGCTCGGTCGGCGAGACCTCGCTGTCCCTGCCGGCCTCGTCCGTCACTCGCGGCGACATCCTGTCCGACACGGCGAGCTACTACGACGACACGTCCGCGACGGCGTGGAGCGCGAGCCAGACCCCCACCAAGGGCCTCAAGACCTGGGCCGGCCGGGCCTCCGCATACCCGGCCTCAGCTACCGGCGGAGAGCGCCTCCCGACCGCCTGGCAGACCACCGGCACCAGCACCTTCGACAGCCTGGGCCGCGTGGTGACCACCACCGACGCCGGCAAGAACACCACCACCGTCGCCTACACACCCACCACGGCCGGACCGCTGACGCGGATGGTGGTGACCAACCCCAAGACGCAGAAGTCGTACACCTACCACGACCCGGCGAGCGGCCAGATCACCAAGGTCTACGACGTCAACACCAAACTGACCGAGACGGCGTACGACGCCCTCGGCCGGACCACCGCCGTCTGGCTGCCGAGCCGCTCCCACTCCGGCGGCCAGAGCGCCAGCTACACGTACGACTACTCGGTGACGGCCGACAAGCCGTCCTGGACCTCGACCGGCACGCTCAAGGCAGACGGCGATACCTACAACACCACCTACACCGTCTACGACTCGCTGCTGCGCACCCTGCAGACACAGGCGCCCACGGCGCTCGGCGGGCGCCTGCTGACCGACACCCGCTACGACAACCGGGGCCTGGTTTACGAGACGTACGCGGACATCTTCGACCAGGACCACACACCGACCGGCACCTACACCCGTGCCGAGTACGGCGAGGCCCCCAAACAGACGGAGACGGCCTTCGACCCGGCCGGCCGGCCCACCACCAACACCCTCTTCGTCTACGGTGTCAAGCGCTGGTCGACCGCGACCAGCTACACCGGTGACTCCACCGCCGTCACCGCCCTGCCCGGCGGCTCCGCCACTCGCGACATCACCGACGCGCTGGGCCGCACGGTCGAGCGTCGCGAGTACGCCGGCACCGCCACGGCCGACACCGACTACGGCGCGAGCAGCGGCGCCCCCTACACCAGCACCCGCTTCACCTTCACCCTCGACGGCAAGCAGTCCACGGTGACCGGGCCCGACAAGGCCAAGTGGAGCTACGACTACGACCTGTACGGCCGCCAGGCATCCGCCACCGATCCGGACAAGGGCAAGACGAGCACCGAGTACACCGCCCTGGACCAGGTCGCCAAGGTCACCGACTCGCGCAGCACCTCCCTGCTCTACGAGTACGACGTCCTCGGGCGCAGGACGGGGGAGTGGAGCGGGTCCAAGACGGACGCCAACAAGCTGACCGCCTGGGCGTACGACACGCTCTACAAGGGCCAGCTGGACTCCACGACTCGTTACGTGAGCGGCTCGGCATACACCAAGAAGGTCACCGCCTACGACGCCAACTACCACGCCACGGCAACCCAGTTGGTGCTGCCGTCGAGTGACGCGCTGGTCACCTCCGGTGCGGTGAAGGCCACGCTGGACTTCTCGACCTACTACAACATCGACGGCACCCAGCAGTACATCGACGAACCCGCCGCCGGCGGCCTCGCGGCCGAGAAGGTCACCTCCGAGTACAACGGGACGGGCCTGCCCACCAGCCTCTCCGGTGCCAGCGGCTATGTGCTCGGCGTCAGTTACTCCGCCCTGGGCCAGACCGAACAGCTGACCCTGGGCGCCTCCACCGCGACCGGCACCAAGAAGGCCTATCTCACCAACACCTACGAGGAGGGCACGGGCCGGCTCACCCAGGCGGTGCTGACCGACCAGACCCACGGCTACGAGCTCCAGGAGCTCAACTACACCTACGACGACACCGGCAACGTCACCTCCATCAAGGACCCGACGACGCTGGGAGGCACCTCGTCCGCGGACAACCAGTGCTTCGCCTACGACGGCCACCGCCGGCTGACCGAGGCCTGGACACCGGCCGACGGCGACTGCACGGCGACCCGGACCACCTCGGGGCTGGGCGGGCCGAGCGCGTACTGGACGTCGTACACCTACACGGACTCGGGCCTGCGCGCCACCGAGACCGCCCACACGACGGCCGCCACTTCCTCGAAGACCTACTGCTACAGCTCCACGCAGCCGCACGCCCTCAACGCGACCACCACGGCGGCCTCCTGCACCGGCGTCACACCCGTCTACGGCTACGACACCGCGGGCAACACCACCGGCCGCCCCGACGGCACCGCCACTCAGTCCCTCACATGGTCGCCCGAGGGCAAGCTCGCCGAGCTGAAGGAGGGCACCTCCACCACCGGATACGTCTACGACGCCGACGGCAACCTGCTCGTCCGCCGCAACGCCTCCGGCGAGACCGTCCTCTACCTGGGCACGACCGAGGTTCACCTGGACAACACCACCGGCAAGTACTGGGCACAGCGCTACTACGGGTTCGACGGCAACGCGGTCGCCCTGCGCAGCAACAAGACCGGCACCGACACTCTGTGCTGGCTCGCCGCCGACCAGCACGGCACGTCGAGCGTCGCACTCAACTCCTCGACCCAGGCCGTCACCAAGCGCTACACCACGCCCTTCGGCGCCACCCGCTCCGGCGGCACCGGCAGCTGGCCCGACGACAAGGCCTTCCTCGGCAAGACGGCGGACGCGAGCACCGGCCTGACTCATATCGGCGCCCGCGAGTACGACCCGACGACGGGCCGCTTCATCAGCGCCGACCCGCTCCTGGAGACCGACAAGCCGCAGACCCTCAACGGCTACACCTACGCCGCGAACAACCCGGTCTCGTTCTCCGACCCGAGCGGCGAGCAGCTCATCGAGTGCGCGCAGGGTCTGATCGAGTGCCGGGGCGGGATGCCGGTCACCCACACCAAGAAGGCCTCCTCGTCCGGCTCCGGCAACAACGGCAAGGGCGGCGGCAAGACGGTCGTCCGCCACGGCGGCAAGAGCAACGTCGGCTCCGCCTGCGCCCTGACCTTCCACCTGAGCGGCCACGACGCCGCCGTCTGCCAATCCGGCTATGCCGCGCAGGTGTGGGCCATGGAATACAAGGTCGAGGGCTATGTGACGGTCGACATCGGCGACGGCGGCACCACCGCCAACTCCGTCCCGGGCGCGAGCGGCAACGACACCGGCAACGACGGCGCCGCCGACGTGATCCTCTGGACGAAGGACAAGGTGTACATCTGGGAGGTCAAGCCGGGGAATGCGTACGGCAAGACCGACGGACCGAAGGACTTGACCCGGTATGTCGAGGGCATGTCGGACTACCTGGAGGACGAGGGCGACGACCGGAGCGTGGAGCGCGGCCCCGGCCTGCTGTCCGGCCGGGCGGCGTCCCGCGAGGGCATCGTGAACGTCTGGTCCAAGGCGGAGTTCCCCGGCATGCGCTTCTACGGGAGCAAGAACCGCGACAATCCCACGCCTAGGCCCGGCCCCAGCCCCAAGCCCAGCGCCAGCACCGCGGCACCGGTCGAGGAAACCGCACCGGGCACGGTCGACGCGCCGGCTCTGGAACCCGCGCCGGGCCCGACCGGGGTGGCCTCGGCAGGCGGGGCGGCGGGTGGCTTCGAGGTGTCGCCGGGCGCACAGAAGGCCGGAGCGGGAGTAATGGTCTTCACCGGTGTGCTGTTCACGGTGGGGTTCATCTTCAACGGCCTGACGGGCGGAGCCTTCGCCTAGCAGGGCGGCCAGTAGAGTCGGGAACAACGGGAGAAGGAGAAGGCCCTCATGGACGATGAAGCACCCAGCATGGACGTCACCATCTGGGCCACGCTCGACGAACAGTCGGCCGGACCGCGCGGGGACCTCGTCGTCCACTGGTTCCGTACCGCGATCGACTCCTTTTTCTCGGGTGACACGAAGGAGACCAGCGACTCTTACGCGGTGGTCACCCAGACGCTCAGCGACGGCCAGATGACCCGGCTCAAGGATGTCCGGCAGAACTGGCCCGTGCTCGCCGACGCCCTGCGTCCGCACCCCTTCTACGCCAACGTCGGCTTCCACGAGCCGTCGGCGGACGAGGACGAATGGGTCGACGATTTCGGGCGCGTCGGCAGCCAGCACGAGGGCCGGGGCGGGAGCCATACCGGTCTGACGGCGGCTCTCCTGGCCGGCGACCGGATCGCCGACCCGGCCTTCTGCACAGGCTTGGTCGGCTTCCTGGCCGCTGCCCTCGACGGCGCCAACCCGGTCTTCGCTCGCGTCGACTACCTGAACTTCCACGACGCCCCCGACCTGGAGGCGGCTCTGGGGCGCACCCACCGCAGGTACCTGCGCGAGTCCCGCGCCCACCTCCGCGGCTACTCCTGGGTCACCGGTGTCCCCTCCGAACTGGCCACCCGACTCGGCGGCGCGCAGCGCCTCGCGGCCACCGGTGCCTTCCACGCCGTACGGGAACTGCGCGGTGGTGGCCTGCTCCTCCAGGCCACCGAGACCCTCGCCGGGTACGACGACCGGGCCATGCGCGAGGTGTTCCGCGTGCTGGCCCCCGTGCTGCCCCCCGGCATCCCGGGGGACGACCCCGCACGCCCGAACCTACGGGTCGTCTTCGAGGACGCGAGCGGCCACTGAGACGCACCCGTGAACCCTCTGGACACCCTCGTCAAGCAGTACGTGACTCCCGTCGTGAAGGCGGCCGGATTCGCCAGGAAGGGCGGGCGGTTCCGGCTCGACGCACCGAACGGCGATCACGCCTTCCTGCAGATCGACGCGCACCCGGTCGATCCCCTGCAAGTCGTCTTCGAAGCGAGCTTCTGGATGGTGCCACTGCCGAGCCGGGCACTCCCGACGCCAGTGGCGCGCTTGCGACCTACACGGTGATCTCGCCCGACGTGGCCGCGCACCAGCCCGAGGAGGAGGGGTACTTCCGCGGCAGATGGGCCTTCACGGAGCCGGACACGCGTGACGTGTGCGGGCGGGAACTGGCCCGGATCCTCGCCTCGGACGCCGTCCCGTACACGGTGCGCCTCCTCGACCGCAGCACCCTGCTGGAGGAGACGCGAGTCAATCCGAACGGCGAACCGGTGCGGCTACGGGGCCGGCCCATGACGGAGATCCTGCTCCGGATCGACGACGACCCGGTCGAGATGGTCGCGGGGCTGGTGGACGAAGCCGAGGCCGCCGCGGTCTTCCCGCCGTTCGTCGCCTGGGCCCGCCGGCGGCTCGCCCGGCGCGCCGCGGAGGAGAGCTGACCACGGCATCCACGAGCACCGGCCCGGGAGGAGGTTGAGAGCGCCCCGCGGTGATGGCGTGGCGCCCGACGGCTGCGACCGGCTCGGTGTGAGGTGTGACCAGGACCCGGCCGGCCGGAGCCGCCGGCTCAGCCCGCCAGCCCCAACTCCCGTGCGATCAGCATCCGCTGGACCTCGCTGGTGCCCTCGCCGATCTCCAGGATCTTGGAGTCGCGCCACATCCGGGCCACCGGGTACTCGTTCATGAAGCCGTAGCCGCCGTGTACCTGGGTGGCGTCGCGGGCGTTGTCGACGGCGACGGTGGAGGAGTAGAGCTTGGCGAGGGCCGCCTCCTTCTTGAACGGTTCGCCCGCGACCAGGCGGCTCGCCGCGTCGCGCCAGGCCAGGCGGGCCGTGTGGGCCTTCATCTCCATGTCGGCGATCTTGAACTGGATGGCCTGGTTGGCGCCGATGGGCCTGCCGAAGGCGTGCCGCTCCTTCGCGTACTTCACCGACTCGTCGACGCAGCCCTGGGCGAGGCCGGTGGCGAGGGCCGCGATGGCGATGCGGCCCTCGTCCAGGATGCGGAGGAACTGGGCGTAGCCGCGGCCCTCCTCGCCGAGCAGGTTCGCCGCCGGGACCCGGACGTCCGCGAAGGACAGCTCGCGGGTGTCGGAGGCGTTCCAGCCGACCTTGGAGTAGGGGGCGGCGACCGTGAAGCCGGGGGTGCCGGAGGGCACGATGATCGAGGAGATCAGCGGCTTGCCGTCGGGCTTGCGGCCGGTGACCGCGGTGACCGTCACCAACCCCGTGATGTCCGTGCCCGAGTTGGTGATGAAGCACTTGCTGCCGTTGATCACCCACTCGCCGGTGGCCGGGTCGAGGCGGGCCGTGGTGCGGGTGGCGCCCGCGTCGCTGCCGCCGTCGGGCTCGGTGAGGCCGAAGGCGCCCAGCAGCTCCCCGGCGCAGAGCCTCGGCAGCCACTCCTGCTTCTGCTCCTCGGTGCCGAAGAGGTGGATCGGCATGGCCCCGAGGGAGACCCCTGCCTCCAGGGTGATCGCCACCGACGAGTCGACGCGGGCCAGCTCCTCCAGGGCGATGCCGAGGGCCAGGTAGTCGCCGCCCATGCCGCCGTACTCCTCGGGGAACGGCAGCCCGAACAGGCCCATGCGGCCCATCTCGCGGACGATCTCGTAGGGGAACTCGTGCCGCTCGTAGAAGTCGCCGATCTTCGGCGCCACGACGTCGTGCGCGAACTCCTCCACCGTGCGGCGGAGTTCTTCCAGTTCGGGGGAGAGGCGGTGGTCCATGGTCGTCACTCCTGGTGGGAGAGGGCGCGGACGGTGCGGGACGGGCTGGGTCGGCCCAGTTGTTCGGCCATCCACACGCTGGTGGCGGTGAGTCTGCCGAGGTCTACTCCGGTCTCGATGCCGAGGCCCTGGAGCATCCAGACCAGGTCCTCGGTGGCGAGGTTGCCGGTGGCGGACTTGGCGTACGGGCAGCCGCCGAGCCCGCCGGCGGACGCGTCGATCGTCGTCACGCCGTGTTCCAGGGCCGCGTAGGTGTTGGCGAGCGCCTGGCCGTAGGTGTCGTGGAAGTGCACGCCGATGACGTTCGTCGGCACGCCTTCCTCGTTGAGCAGGGAGAGGAGTTCGAGGACGTGGCCGGGGGTCGCGACGCCGATCGTGTCGCCCAGACTCAGCTCGTCGCAGCCCATGTCGCGCAGGGCCTTGCAGACCCGGACGACCTGGTGGAACGGGACGGCGCCCTCCCAGGGGTCGCCGAAGCACATCGAGACGTAGCCGCGGACGTGCACGTCCGCGTCCTTGGCCTGCCGGACGACCGGGTCGAAGACGGCCAGGGACTCGTCGAGGGAGCGGTTGAGGTTGGCCTTCGCGAAGGACTCGGTGGCGCTCGCGAAGACGGCGACCCGGCGGGCGCCGAGGGCCAGCGCCCGGTCCAGGCCGTGCCGGTTGGGGACGAGGACGGGGAGGGCGACCCCCGGGAGATCGGCGAGCTGCGGGAACAGGTCCTCCGCGTCCGCCAGTTGGGGCACCCACTTCGGGTGCACGAAGCTGGTCGCCTCGATCGTCCGCAGACCCGCGTCGGCCAGCCGGTGGACGAACTCGGCCTTCACCGACGTCGGTACGGCCGTCTTCTCGTTCTGCAGGCCGTCGCGGGCGCCGACCTCGTGGATCCGGACCCGGGCGGGCAGATCGGTGGCCGGTACGACCATGGGGAGGGCGCTCTCCGGGGTGGTCATGCCGTCTCCTCCTCGTGCGGGGCGATCACGGCCAGTACCTGGTCCATGGCGACCGTGGCACCGGGCTTCACGTCGAGCTCGGCGACCGTGCCGGCGTGCGGGGCGGAGATGACGTGCTCCATCTTCATCGCCTCCACCACCAGCAGGCTCTGCCCCGCGGCGACCTCGTCCCCGACGGCGACCTTCACGACGGTCACCGTGCCGGGCATGGGCGCGGTGAGCGAGTCGGCGCCGGCGTGCGCGGTGCGGCTCAGCGAGGCGGCGACCGGGTCGTGGTCGCGGACCTGCCAGGCGTCGCCGTCCCGGCCGATCCAGTCGGCGGCGCGGTCGAAGGTGTGGCGGACGCCGTCCAGGGTGACCGACACGCGGTCGGCGGCGACGGTGTGCGTGCCGCGCGGGACGTACTCCACCGGGTCCTGCACCCGCAGGTGGAAGCCGACCGGGCGGGGAGTGCCGCCGAGGCGCCAGCCGCTGGGCACCGAGAAGGGGTCCGTCCAGCGCCCGTCCGCCGCGACCGGTTTCAGCGCCTCCAGCCGGACGGCCGCCGCCGCCTCGTACACCTCGTCCGGTACGTCCGTGGCGACCAGGCCGTCCACCACCCGCTCGACCAGCCCCGTGTCCAACTCGCCCGCCACCACCGCCGGATGGGCGAGCAGCCGGCGCAGAAAACCCGCGTTGGTCTGCACGCCGAGGGTGACCGTCGCCGCGAGGGCCGCGCGCAGCTTCCGGAGCGCGGTCTCCCGGTCCGGGCCGTACGCGATCACCTTGGACAGCATCGGGTCGTACAGGCTGCCGACCTCGGTGCCCTCGCTGAGCCCGGAGTCGGTACGGACGCCGTCCCCGGCGGGCTCGTGCAGCAGCAGCACGGTGCCGCCGGTGGGCAGGAAGCCGCGCGCCGGGTCCTCGGCGCAGACCCGGGCCTCGACCGCGTGCCCGGTGAGCGTGACGTCGGCCTGCGCGAACGGCAGCCGCTCGCCGGCCGCCACCCGCAGCTGCCACTCCACCAGGTCGAGCCCGGTGACCAGTTCGGTGACCGGGTGTTCCACCTGGAGGCGGGTGTTCATCTCCATGAAGTAGTACGACGAAGGGTCGCCGCCCGGCACGATGAACTCCACCGTGCCCGCGCCGACGTACCCGCACGAGCGCGCCGCCTGCACCGCGGCCTCGCCCATCGCCGCCCGGGTCGCCTCGTCGAGGAGCACGCTGGGCGCCTCCTCGATCACCTTCTGGTGCCGGCGCTGGAGCGAGCACTCGCGCTCGCCGAGGTGGACGACGTTGCCGTGGCCGTCGGCCAGGACCTGGATCTCGATGTGCCGGGGGCGGTCGACCCAGCGCTCGACGAGGAGGGTGTCGTCGCCGAAGGAGGCGCGGGCCTCGCGGCGGGCGGCGGCGATCTCCTCGTCCAGGAGGGTCAGGTCGCGCACCAGCCGCATGCCCTTGCCGCCGCCACCGGCGGAGGGCTTGAGGAGCACCGGGGCGCCCAGGTCGCGGGCGGCTTCGGCGAGTTCGGGATCACGGCCGCCGGGCACCACCGGCACCCCGGCGGCGCTCACCGTCTCCTTCGCGCGGATCTTGTCGCCCATCAGCGCGATCGCGTTCGCGGGCGGGCCGATGAAGACCAGCCCGGCCTCCTCGCAGGCCCGCGCGAAGGCGGCGTTCTCGGCGAGGAAGCCGTACCCCGGGTGGACCGCCTGGGCGCCGGTCCGTGCGGCGGCCTCCAGCAGCCGCGCCGCGGACAGATAGCTCTCGCCGGCCGGCGCCGGACCGATCCGGACCGCCGTGTCGGCCTCCCGGACGTGCCGGGCGTCCGCGTCGGCGTCGGAGTACACGGCCACCGAGCGGACGCCCAGCGCGCGCAGGGTGCGGATGACCCGGACGGCGATCTCGCCCCGGTTGGCCACGAGTACGGTGTCGAACACGAGTCCCCTCCTCACATCCGGAAGACGCCGAACTGGGGCTCACCCAGCGGCGCGTTGCCACAGGCCGTCAGGGCGAGTCCCAGGACCTGCCGGGTGTCGAGGGGATCGATGACCCCGTCGTCCCAGAGGCGGGCGGTCGCGTAGTAGGCATTGCCCTGCTGCTCGTACTGGGCGCGGACGGGCGCCTTGAAGGCCTCCTCGTCCTCGGCCGGCCAGTCCTCGCCGCGGGCCTCGATCTGGTCCCGCTTGACGGTCGCCAGCACGGACGCGGCCTGCTCGCCGCCCATCACCGAGATCTTGGCGTTGGGCCACATCCACAGGAAGCGCGGGGAGTAGGCCCGGCCGCACATCGAGTAGTTCCCGGCGCCGTACGACCCGCCGACCACCACCGTCAGCTTCGGCACGCGCGTGCAGGCCACCGCCGTGACCATCTTCGCGCCGTGCTTGGCGATGCCGCCGGCCTCGTAGTCCTTGCCGACCATGAAGCCGGAGATGTTCTGGAGGAAGACGAGGGGGATGCCGCGCTGGTCGCACAGCTCGATGAAGTGGGCGCCCTTCTGGGCGGACTCGGAGAACAGGATGCCGTTGTTGGCGACGATGCCGACCGGGTGGCCGTGGATGCGGGCGAAGCCGGTGACCAGGGTCTGCCCGAACTCGGCCTTGAACTCGGCGAACCGGGAGCCGTCGACGACCCGGGCGATGATCTCGCGGACGTCGTAGGGGGTGCGGGAGTCGACGGGGACGGCGCCGTAGAGGCCGTACGGGTCGGCCTTGGGCTCGACGGCCGGGGTGACCTCCCAGGGCAGGGAGCGCCGGGCCGGCAGGGTGGCGACGATGTTCCGGACGATCCGCAACGCGTGCGCGTCGTCCTCGGCCAGGTGGTCGGTGACCCCGGAGACCCGGGAGTGCACCTCGCCGCCGCCCAGCTCCTCGGCCGTCACCACCTCACCCGTGGCGGCCTTCACCAGCGGGGGCCCGCCGAGGAAGATCGTCCCCTGGTTCCGGACGATGACCGCCTCGTCGCTCATCGCGGGGACGTACGCGCCGCCCGCCGTGCACGAGCCGAGCACGGCCGCGACCTGCGGGATGCCCGCCCCCGACATCCGGGCCTGGTTGTAGAAGATCCGCCCGAAGTGGTCGCGGTCCGGGAAGACCTCGTCCTGCATCGGCAGGAAGGCGCCGCCGGAATCGACCAGGTACACGCACGGCAGCCGGTTGTCGAGGGCCACCTCCTGCGCCCGCAGGTGCTTCTTCACGGTCATCGGGTAGTAGGTGCCGCCCTTGACCGTGGCGTCGTTGGCGACGATCACGCACTCGCGCCCGCTGACCCGGCCGATGCCGGCGATCACGCCGGCCGCCGGGGCCGCCCCGTCGTACATCCCGTCGGCGGCCAGGGGGGCCAGCTCCAGGAACGGCGAGCCGGGGTCGAGCAGGGTGTCCACCCGGTCCCTGGGCAGCAGCTTCCCGCGCGCGGTGTGCCGGGCCCTGGCCTTCTCACCGCCGCCCAGCGCCGCCGCGGCGAGCTTGCCGCGCAGCTCCTCCACGAGGACGCGGTGCGCCTCCTCGTTGGCCCGAAAGGCCTCCGACGCGGGGTCCGCCGCGCTCGTCAGCTCCGGTGCCTGGTCCATGCCGCGATCCCCTCACCTTGTTAATGAGCGTTAACGCATCGCCTTCAGGTTAACGACCGCTAACCTCCCTGTCTAGAATTGCCTCATGGTCACGAGAACCGACGCCCCGACCCGCCGCGAGCAGATCCTCAAGGAGGCCGCCCGGCTCTTCGCCGAGCGCGGCTTCCACGGCGTCGGCGTGGACGAGATAGGGGCCGCGGTCGGCATCAGCGGGCCCGGCCTCTACCGGCACTTCGCGGGCAAGGACGCGATGCTCGCGGAGCTGCTGGTGGGGATCAGCGGGCAGCTGCTGACGGGGGCCAAGCGCCGCCTGGCGGAGGCCGACGGGGGCACCAGGCCCGCGGTGGTCCTGGACTCCCTCATCGAGGGCCACATCGACTTCGCCCTCGACGACCGTCCACTGATCACCCTGCACGACCGGGAGCTGGACCGCTTGCGCGACAGCGACCGCAAGCTGGTGCGGCAGCTCCAGCGGCAGTACGTCGAGCTGTGGGTGGAGGTGGTCCGCGGCGTCTACCCCGCGCTCCCCGAGCCCGCGGCCCGCTCCGCCGTCCACTCCGTCTTCGGCCTGCTGAACTCCACCCCCCACTTGGGCCGACCGGGTTCCCTCCCGGGCCGCGGCGCCACGGCGGTCCTGCTCCACCGGATGGCCCGGGGCGCCTTCGGCGCGGCGGCGGGGGAGGGCGGCGGCTCTCCGGCGTGACGAGCGTTACGCCCGTCGCTCCCTCTTCCACCCTGGACCCGTCGGCCTACCCACCGGTACCTTGGAGTCTGAGCAAGCGCTTAGACATGCCGAAGTCCGTGGAGGTGGCGGCCGTGCGCCGTACGTTGTTCGACGAGGATCACGAGGCGTTCCGGGAGACCATCCGCGCCTTCATCGAGGCCGAGGTCGTACCCGTGTACGACGAGTGGTTCGCCGCTGGCCAGGCCCCCCGTGACTTCTACTACAAGCTCGCCGAGCTCGGCGTCTTCGGCATCCGCGTCGACGAGGAGTACGGCGGCGCCGGCATCGACTCCTACAAGTTCGAGGCCGTCCTGTACGAGGAGACCGCCCGTGCGGGCGTCGCCTTCGGCGGCTCCGGCGTGCACGTGCTGCTCGGCCTGCCGTACATAAAGCTGCTCGCCACCGACGAGCAGAAGAAGCGCTACCTGCCGAAGTTCGTCTCCGGCGAGGAGATGTGGGCCATCGCGATGACCGAGCCGGGCACCGGCTCCGACCTCGCGGGCATGAAGACCACCGCCAAGCTCAGCGAGGACGGCACGCACTACGTCCTCAACGGCGCCAAGACCTTCATCACGGGCGGCGTGCACGCCGACCGCATGATCGTCTGTGCCCGGACCTCCGCCCCGACCAAGGAGGACCGCCGGCACGGCATCTCCCTGTTCGTGGTGGACACGAAGGCCGAGGGCTACTCGGTCGGCCGGAAGCTCGACAAGCTGGGCCTGAAGACCTCCGACACCGCCGAGCTCGCGTTCGTCGACGTCAAGGTCCCCGTCGAGGACCTGCTCGGCGAGGAGAACAAGGGCTTCTACTACCTCGGCCACAACCTCGCCTCCGAGCGCTGGGGCATCGCCTTCGGCGCCTACGCCCAGGCCAAGGCCGCCGTCCGGTTCGCCAAGCAGTACGTGCAGGAGCGCGTCGTCTTCGGCCAGCCCGTCGCCGCCTTCCAGAACACCAAGTTCGAGCTGGCCGCCTGCCAGGCCGAGGTGGACGCGGCCGAGGCCGTCGTCGACCGCGCCACGGAGGCCCTCGACGCCGGTGAGCTGACCCCGGCCGAGGCCGCCAGCGCCAAGCTGTTCACCACCGAGGTCGCGCACCGCGTGATCGACCGCTGCCTCCAGCTGCACGGCGGCTACGGCTTCATGAACGAGTACCCGATCGCCCGCCTCTACGCGGACAACCGCGTCAACCGCATCTACGGCGGCACCAGCGAGATCATGAAGACGATCATCGCGAAGGACATGGGCCTGTAGGGCCACCGCAACAACCCGCAAGTAGAAAAGGTGCCATGAACCAGGCACTAAGTGATCTCCTCGACCTGCTCGACCTGGAGCAGATCGAGGAGAACATCTTCCGCGGCCAGTCCCGGTCCGCCGTCGTCCCGCGCGTCTTCGGCGGGCAGGTCGCGGCCCAGGCGCTGGTCGCCGCAGGCCGCACCGTCCCGGCGGACCGGCACGCGCACTCGCTGCACGCGTACTTCCTGCGCCCCGGCGACCCGGGTGCGCCCATCGTCTACACCGTCGAGCGCATCCGCGACGGCCGCTCCTTCACCACCCGGCGCGCGATCGCCGTCCAGCACGGCCGGCCGATCTTCGCCCTGTCGGCCTCCTTCCAGCTGGACGAGGAGGGCCTCGACCACCAGGCCCCGATGCCCGCCGCCCCCGACCCGGCGACCCTGCCCACCTCGGCGGACCGCTTCCGCGGTTACGAGCACCTCGACCCCGCCGTCGTGGAGAAGTTCCTTGAGGCCCGCGAGGCCATCGACCTGCGGTACGTCGAGGAGCCGCCGTTCGGCAAGTACGGCGAGCCGCGCGAGCCGCACAGCCAGGTGTGGTTCCGCACCAACGGCAAGCTCGACGACGACCCCCTGCTGCACGTCGTCCTCGCGACCTACGTCTCCGACATGACCCTCCTCGACTCCGTCCTGCTCGCGCACGGCCGCGGCGGCTGGGCGGTCGGGGACGTGGTGGGCGCCTCCCTCGACCACGCCATGTGGTTCCACCGGCCGTTCCGCGCCGACGAGTGGCTCCTCTACGACCAGGAGTCGCCGTCCGCGCACGGCGGCCGGGGACTGGGCCAGGCCCGGATCTACACCCGGGACGGTTCCCTCGCCATTTCCGTGATCCAGGAGGGTGTGGTCCGCGTCCCTCGGGCAGACTGACGGGCGTGACGCAAGCGGAGGCCAGGAACGGCGGCGGCGAGAGCACCTTCACGGTGATCGTCGCCGCCGTCGCCAATCTCGGGATCGCGCTCGCCAAGGCGGTCGCCGGAGTCCTCAGCGGTTCCAGCGCGATGCTCTCCGAGGCGGCGCACTCGGTGGCCGACACCGTCACCGAGCTGCTGCTGCTCACCGCCCTCAAGCGCAGCGAGAAGCCGGCCGACGAGGAGCACCCGCTGGGCTACGGCCCCGAGCGGTACATCTGGGCCATGCTCGCCGCCGTCGCCACCTTCGTCGGCGGCGCGGTCTTCTCCCTGTACGACGGCATCCACACCCTGGCCGTGGGCGAGAAGCCGGGCGACCCGCTGGTGTCGTACATCGTGCTCGCCATCGCCTTCGTGCTGGAGGGCCTCTCGCTGCGGACCGGGCTGCGGCAGGCGCGCGGGGAGGCGGCCCGTGTCAAGGCGCCGTTCAAGCTGTACCTGCGGCACACCCCCGACACCGCCGTGAAGGCCGTCGTGATGGAGGACTCGGCCGCGCTCGTCGGACTGGTGTTCGCGGCCGGCGGCCTGCTCGGCGGCCAGCTCACCGGCTCCGGCGTCTGGGACGGCCTCGCCTCCCTGCTCATCGGCCTGCTCCTGCTCTACGTCGCCTGGGTGCTGGGCCGGTCCAACGCCGAGCTCCTGATCGGGCGGCCGTTGCCGGGGCCCGTGCGGGAGCGGATCCGGGCGGAGCTGCTGGAGTCCGAGCACATCGTGGCCGTACTGGAGCTGACCACGCTGGTGCAGGGCCCGCAGGAGGCGCTGGTCGCGGCCAAGGTGGACTTCCGGGACGTGTCGACGGCGGCCGAGATCGAGTGGGCCTGCGAGCGTGCCGAGCAACGGCTGCGGGCCGCGTTCCCGGCGATCGGCCGGGTGTATCTGGACCCCACTCCGGGGCCGGCCGCGAGACCGGCTTCAGGATCGGCTTCGGGCCGGTGAGCTCGGAGGATCACGGGCGGTGACCGCCCGACGTGCCATCCGTCTTGTCCGGAATTAAGCTCTATGAGTGAAATGCCGCACAGTGCATGTGCCGCATAGCGGACGTGCCGCGTAGCGGACGTAAGTCCGGCAGAAAGGTATTTCCCATGCGAGTACAGCGCGCGAGGCGTCTCGCCGCGATGTCCGCCGCCGGTCTCCTGCTGGCCGGTGGCGCCGCGATCGGCGCCGCGGGTACCGCCTCGGCGGCCCCCGCCTCCACTCACCAGTCCATCGTCACCGGTGGCGGCGGCTTCGGCGGCTGCAACGGCTACCGGGGCGGATTCAACAACTGCCGCTACGGTTACGGCGGCTATGGGTACGGGTACTACCCCGCCACCGTCGCCGTCGTCCCCGTCGTGGTCGTCCCCACCGTCACCACCGTCGGCGTCGCCGGGTTCGGCGGGATCGGCGGCTTCGGCGGCCTCGGCTTCGGCGGACTCGGGTTCTGAGCGGACCCGGGTTCTGAGCGACCAGCGACACCAGACCAGGGATTGAGGGTCTAGGACCAGGCCACGATGTGCGGCTCCCGTCTACGGGGGGCCGCACATCGGTCTGTCAGGCCAGCCCCGCCTCGGCCAGCAGGTACGCGGTCATCGGGTCGTAGTACCGCGGGCTGAGCACATGGTCGTCCAGCGGTACGGCCACCTGGAGGGTGCCCTCCGACTCGGCGAGGAACAGCGCCGGGTCGTTGCAGTCCGCGTACCCGACGGAGTCCAGGCCCACCTGCGCCGCGTAGCCGGCCCAGCCGTGGTCGGCGACGACCAGGTCGGGCTGGGGCCGCCCCTCGCGCTCCAGGCCGCCCAGGATCGCCTTCATCGGCTCCCCGGAGTGCGTGTGCCACAGCGTCGCCCCGTGTTCGAGGACGGCCACGTCGGCGAACTGCATGACGTACCCCTCGTCCGTCTGGAGCCCGTCCGGGATGACCACGATCTCGCAGCCCGCGGTGCGCAGCGCCGCCGCGGTCGCCCGGTGCACGTCCAGCAGGCCGCCCGGGTGACCGGTCGCGAACAGCACCCGCTGCCGCCCCTCGGCCGCCTTGCGCAGCCGCGCCGCCATCCGGTTCAGGCCGTCCACGGTCAGCTCGGGGTCGATGGTGTCCTGGCCGTACCGGTACTCGGGGTCGTCGTTCACCCCGACCCGTTCGGCCATCACGGCCAGCACGTCCTGCTCGTCGGTCCAGCGGTCGCCGAGTTCCAGTCCCAGCCACCAGTTGCGCTCGCCGTTGGCCAGCTTGCGGTAGTGGAGCAGGTTGTTCTCGCGGGGGGTGGCGACATCGCCCGCGATACGGGTCTTCACAAGGTGCTCTACGAGCTCGGCGCGGCTGGGCGTCCCGGGTATCGGCATGTCTCCATTGTGAGGCAGGCCGCTGCGCGTCCGCCCTGCGTATCGCCCGCTGGGACGTGGGTCACTCACTCCTGGCGGAGGGCGAACCAGAGCTCCATCCGTACGTCAGGGTCGTCGAGTTCGGTACGGAGGAGCTCCGCGGAGCGGGCGATGCGCTGCCGCACGGTGTTGCGGTGGACGGCCAGGGCGACCGCCGTACGGTCCCAACTGCCGTGCAGGGAGAGCCAGGTGCGCAGGGTCTCGGTGAGGGCGGGGTGTTCGGCGAGGGGGGGCGAGGAGGGCGCGGGCGTGGGCCTGTGCCTCTTCCTTCGGGACCAGTTCGGCCAGGCCGGGGTGGGTGCCGTACCTCGACAGGGGGGCGCGGGTCGCCCGGGCGCGGGCGTTGGCGCGGGCCGCTTGCGCGGCGGCGGCCGGGAGCTGTTGTGCGGGTACGGGGGCGCTGACGCCGAGGGTCCAGCCGGGGTGGGGTTCGGGTGTTCGGTCCGCAGGGAGCAGGATTCGGACGACTTCCCCTTCGGGGTCGATGAGAGGCGAGCCCAGCGAGGCGCCGAGCGCGGTGGCGGCCAGGAGATCGGGCGGGTGCGGGCCGGTGGGGGCTGATCGCGCAGTTCCCCGCGCCCCTGGGTGGGGACGGTCCCGTTGGTCGTATGGGCAGGCATGTACGACGAGCCATCGGTCGTCCTTGCCCAGCAGCGGGGCCACCTCCTGTGCCGTGCCGCCCAGCAGGAGTCGTACGAGGGCCGAGGTGCGGGCCGCGCCCGAGCCGCTCTGCTGTTCGCCGGTGAGGAGGGTGAGGAGGACCGTGGCGACCGAGGCGATGGTGTGGTCGCCCGGTTCGCGGGACGGGGTGGCGACGCCGAGGACGAAGCCGGTGCTGAGGGTGTAGGCCGCGAGGTGGGTGCCGGCGGTGGCGTGGGTGGCGGAGGTGGGGGTGCCGGGGCCGGAGGGGCGTACGACCTCCGCGAGCTCGGCCAGCGAGGCGGACACCGGTGCCTCCGGCCGTCGGCCCGCGGACGCGATCTCGGTGCCCTCCGGGCCGTACAGGGCCGTCCAGCCGCCGAGCCGCTGGGCCAGCTGCCGCAGGACCGACGGCACCGGGTCGGGGCGGGCCGCGGCGGCGGCCAGGCTCTGCTGGGCCTCCGTGACGCGGCGCAGTTCGGCCAGCCGGGCCTGGGCCAGCAGCTGCCAGACCGCGCGCGCGACGGCGGTGAAGGGGGTCTGCGGCGGGACCTCCAGGAGCGGGAGGCCGTAGGCGTCGCAGGCCTCGATCAGGGCGCGCGGGACCGTGTCGTGCACGGGGGCCAGCCCGAAGCCGAGGGCGGCGCCGCCCGCCGCGACGATCCGGGAGACGTAGTCGTCGAAGTAGGTGCCCGAGCCCGCCGCGTCCGGGATGTGCACCCCGGCCGTCAGCAGCAGCTCGCCGCCCAGCAGGTACGGGTACGGGTCGGCCATCTCCGAGGTGTGCGCCGCGTGGATGACGAGGGAGGGGTCGGACGGCCCGGCGATCCGGCGCAGGGCGAGGTCCTCGCGGGCCAGGAGGGCGGTGAGGGGGACAGGGGGCGTGGGGGGAACCGTGGGATCAGGCATGTGCGATTCCTCCGTCCCGTACGGCTCGAATGGATGAAACGTACACTTCGCAGCCGCTTTCCGGCCACCTAGTGTCGATGCACGTCACCCCCCGGCGAGAACCCCAGCGAAGGAGGGCCCTGTGGCCGTCGACTACACCGTGATCGTCCTGTACCTCGCCGGCATGCTGGCCATGGGCTGGTGGGGCATGCGCCGGGCCAGGTCGAAGAGCGACTTCCTCGTCGCCGGGCGCCGGCTCGGGCCCGTCATGTACTCCGGCACCATGGCCGCGATCGTGCTCGGCGGCGCGTCCACCATCGGCGGCGTGGGACTGGGCTACCAGTACGGCCTGTCCGGCGCCTGGATGGTCTTCACGATCGGGCTGGGCCTGCTCGCCCTGTCGGTCTTCTTCTCGGCCCGGATCGCCCGCCTCAAGGTCTACACCGTCTCCGAGATGCTGGACCTGCGGTACGGCGGCCGGGCGGGCGTGATCTCGGGGGTCGTGATGTGGGCGTACACGCTCATGCTCGCCGTCACCTCGACCATCGCGTACGCCACGATCTTCGACGTCCTCTTCGACATGAACAGAACCGTCGCGATCGTCATCGGCGGCTCGATCGTCGTCGCCTACTCGACGCTCGGCGGCATGTGGTCGATCACCCTGACGGACATGGTCCAGTTCGTGGTGAAGACGATCGGCGTGCTGCTGCTCCTGCTGCCCATCGCGGTCGTGAAGGCGGGCGGCTTCAGCGAGATGAAGGCGAAGCTGCCGACCACGTACTTCGACCCGCTGGGCATCGGCGGCGAGACGATCTTCACCTACGTGCTGATCTACACCTTCGGCATGCTCATCGGGCAGGACATCTGGCAGCGGGTCTTCACGGCGCGCGGCGACCGGACGGCCAAGTGGGGTGGCACGGTGGCCGGCACGTACTGCCTGGTCTACGCCCTCGCCGGGGCCGTGATCGGGACGGCGGCCAAGGTGCTGTACCCGAAGCTGGGCAGCCCGGACGACGCCTTCGCGACCATCGTCAAGGACGAACTCCCCGTCGGCGTCCGGGGGCTGGTGCTGGCCGCCGCGCTCGCCGCCGTGATGTCGACCTCCTCCGGCGCGCTGATCGCCTGCGCGACCGTCGCCAACAACGACATCTGGTCCCGGGTGCGGGGGCGGGCGAGGAACGCCGACCACGACGAGGTGCGGGGCAACCGGGTCTTCATCCTGGTCATGGGGCTCGGGGTGATCGGCACGGCCATCGCGCTCAACGACGTGGTGGAGGCTCTGACCGTCGCCTACAACCTGCTCGTCGGCGGCCTGCTGGTGCCGATCCTCGGCGGGCTGCTGTGGAAGCGCGGCACCGTGCAGGGCGCCCTCGCCGCCGTCGTCGTCGGCGGCCTCGCGGTGATCGGCCTGATGGCGGGCTACGGCATCCTCGCCAACGAACCCGTCTACTACGGCCTCCTCTCCTCCCTCGTCGCCTACGTCGCCGTCTCCCTGGCGACCAGGCCGACCGACGCGGCCGTGCTGGCCAACTGGCGGGAGCGGCTCGCGGGCCGCGGTGCTCCCGAACTCGTGTCCGAACCGGTCCCGGCCCACCAGTAGAGTCGTAGCCGGAAGCAGTGCATAGCGGTACATAAGCGACGAAGCGCAGGAAAGAAGGCAGCAGTCCATGAGCAGCAACGAGACGCCCCGCGGCCCCGTCGACTCCTCCCGCGTCCCGCGGTACGCCGGTCCCGCGACCTTCGCCCGGCTGCCCCGCCTCGACGAGGTCGGCACCGCCGATGTCGCCGTGGTGGGCGTGCCGTTCGACTCGGGCGTCTCGTACCGGCCGGGCGCCCGCTTCGGCGGCAACGCGATCCGTGAGGCGTCCCGGCTGCTGCGCCCCTACAACCCGGCGCAGGACGCGTCCCCGTTCGCGCTGGCGCAGGTGGCGGACGGCGGGGACATCGCCGTGAACCCCTTCAACATCAACGAGGCGGTCGAGACGATCGAGGCCGCCGCCGACGACCTCCTCGGCACCGGCGCCCGTCTGATGACCCTGGGCGGCGACCACACCATCGCGCTGCCCCTGCTGCGCTCGGTCGCGAAGCGGCACGGCCCGGTCGCGCTGCTCCACTTCGACGCCCACCTCGACACCTGGGACACCTACTTCGGCGCCGAGTACACGCACGGCACCCCGTTCCGGCGGGCCGTCGAGGAGGGCATCCTCGACACCTCGGCCCTCTCGCACGTCGGCACCCGCGGCCCGCTCTACGGCAAGCAGGACCTGACCGACGACCAGAAGATGGGCTTCGGCATCGTGACCTCGGCGGACGTCTACCGCCGGGGCGCCGACGAGGTGGCCGACCAGCTGCGCCGGCGGATAGGCGACCGGCCCCTCTACATCTCGATCGACATCGACTGTCTGGACCCCGCACACGCTCCGGGCACCGGCACGCCCGAGGCGGGTGGTATGACGTCCAGGGAGTTGCTGGAGATCCTGCGCGGACTCTCCTCCTGCCACCTCGTCTCGGCGGACGTCGTCGAGGTGGCCCCCGCGTACGACCACGCCGAGATCACCTCGGTGGCGGCCTCGCACACGGCGTACGAACTGACCACGATCATGACCCGACAGATTGCCGAGGCGCGCGCCAAGTGACCCACGACCACGACCTCGTACTCCGGCCGACGCCCGCCCAGACGGAGGCCGCGCTCAACCCTCCCCCCGGCCGCAACGGCGGAGACCTGGTCGTGGAGACCCTGGCCGGGCTCGGCGCGACCACCGTCTTCGGCCTGCCCGGCCAGCACGCCCTCGGCATGTTCGACGCCCTGCGGCGCTCCGCGCTGCGCTACGTCGGCCTGCGGGTGGAGAACAACGCGGGCTTCGCGGCGGACGCGTACGGCAGGATCACCGGCGAGGCGGCCCCGCTGCTCCTCTCCACCGGCCCCGGCGCGCTGACCTCGCTCGCCGCGCTGCACGAGGCGGCCTCCGCCTCCGCGCCCGTCCTCGCGATCAGCAGCCAGATCCCCACCGCGGGCCTGGGCGGCGGCCGTCACGGCTACCTGCACGAACTCCCGGACCAGGCGGCCTCCTTCCGGGGCGTGGTGAAGTCGGTCCACACCGTCCGCACCCCGTCGCAGATCCCGTCCGCGCTCGCGGCGGCCTGGAAGTCGGCCCTCTCCGTCCCGCACGGCCCGGTGTGGGTGGAGATCCCGCAGGACGTGCTCCTCGCGGAGACCACGCTGCCCGTGGTGACGGCGGTGGACGCGACCCCGGACGAACTCCCCCCGCGCCCCGAACTGACCGCGGTGGCGGCCGACCTGCTGTCGCGCGCGGCCCGGCCGGCGGTCATCGCGGGCGGCGGGGTGGTACGGGCGGACGCCGCCGGCAAGCTGAGGCAGCTGGCCGAGAAGGTGAACGCCCCGGTCGTCACCACCTTCGGCGGCAAGGGCGCCTTCCCCTGGCACCACCCGCTGTCCCTCCAGTCCTGGCTGGAGGACCGCCACACCACGGACTTCCTGGAGGACGCCGACGTCCTGCTCGTCGTCGGCTCGGGCCTCGGCGAACTCTCCTCCAACTACCACACGTTCAAGCCGCGCGGCCGGGTGATCCAGATCGAGGCCGACCTCGGCAAACTGGAGTCCAACCACCCGGCCCTCGGCATCCACGCGGACGCCCGGCTCGCGCTCCAGGCCCTGCTGGAGACGGTCTCCGAACGCGATGACCCGACGGCCCCGGAGCGCGTGCGAACCGTGCTCGCGAAGGTCTCCGACCGCATCGCCGCCCAGGAACTCACCCTGGAACAGGACGTGCTGGCCTCGGTCCGCCGCGCCCTGCCCACCGGCTCCCCCTCCTTCTGGGACATGACGATCCTGGCGTACTGGGCCTGGTCGGCGCTGGACGCCCAGGCCCCGAACCTCATGCACTCCGCCCAGGGCGCCGGCGGCCTCGGCTACGGCTTCCCGGCGGCCCTCGGCGCAGCCGCCGCCGACCCGTCCCGCCCGGTGCTCGCGGTCTCCGGCGACGGCGGCGCCCTCTACTCCATCGCGGAACTGGCGACCGCCCGGCAGCACGACCTCCCGGTCACCTGGCTGATCGTCGACGACGGCGGCTACGGCATCCTCCGCGAGTACATGACCGGCGCCTTCGGCGAGGCCACGGCGACCGAACTGACCCGCCCCGACTACGTGGCCCTCGCCGGGTCCTTCGGCGTCCCGGGGATCCGCACGACCCCGGAGACCCTGGAGACGGACCTCGCGAAGGCCCTCGCCGAACCCGGCCCCTCGGTCGTCGTACTCCCCGCCCTGCTACGGATGTTCGCCCCGACGCACCTGCCGGACCAGGGGGACCAGCAGGACCAGGAGGACCAGCAGGACCAGCAGGACCAGGAGGACCAGCAGGACCAGCAGGACCAGGAGGACTAGCAGGCCCCCGCCCCCACCCCGTCGATCCGCCCCCCGAAGTCGCCGCGGTACTGGGAGCGCCAGTCGCCGTTGAAGACGTCGCGCTTCTCGGTCGGGGACCAGTTGACGAAGCAGGCGCGGGTGGAGGCGACGAAGGAGCCTACGTTGTCGTGGAGGTTGGGCGGCATGTCGCGGTACCCGCTGCGGGCCGTCCACTCCCAGTAGTCGCCGCCGAAGCCCTCGCCGCTCCAGAAGCAGACCGAGCCGTCGGGACAGGACGGGGCGGCGACCGCGTGTGCGGAGGCGCTCTGGGCGGGGACGACGAGCGCGGTCAGGGCGAGGGCGGCGGCGAGGGACCAGGTGCGCAGCTTCACGGGACTCTCCGGAAAAGGAGTCGGGGACGCCCCGGCGGAACTGCCGGGGCGTCCCCATGCTGCTGGGCGGTCACGCGGACACGCCCGGGCCCAAGATCGACTTCACCTGTGTGAGGGAAGTAGTAGGACCGGCCCGACGGCGCCTACCAGATCGCGTCGACCCACTCCGGGTGGTCGATGAACGGGTTCCGGTTGTGCTGGTAGGTGCTGTAGATGACGTCGTTGCGGTTCTCCTCGAAGGAGTCCGGCGGGTCCTCGTCGTTCCACTGCTTCAGCACCGACAGCTTGCCGATGTACGGGGTGGAGCCGTTGTTGACCTTGTCGTCGGGCTCCAGGTTGGCGAAGCCGTCGTCGCCCTCGTAGCGGACGGCCATGTAGAGGATCATGCGGGCCACGTCGCCCTTGACGGCGTCGCGCGGCTCGAAGGAGTCCGAGTCGACCTTGCTGCCGCCGCTGTTGGTGAAGGTGGAGCCGCCCTCGTCGAAGTCGAGGTTGCCGCGCTTGCCGTTGACCGCCACGTCCTCGGGCCGGATGTGGTGCAGGTCCGTGCCGGGGCCGGTGGAGGTGGTGAGGTCGCCGTGCGAGATCGCCCAGACGTGCTCGCGGTTCCAGTCGCCGCTGTCCCCGCCGTTGAGGGACTTGCTGCGGGAGATACCCGAGTACAGCAGGATCACGTTGCTGCTGTTGTTCGGGTCCTGGTCGGTCTTCTTCAGGGCGTCCCACAGCGCCGAGTACGACAGCTTCGTGACGTTCGCGCTGATGATCGTGTGCAGGGACGACTTGAGGCTCGTCCCCGTCTTGCCGACCGCGTTCTTGTAGTACGTCGAGTCGTACGCGGTGGTCGTGGCGGCGGCCGGGGTCGCCGTCAGCGCCGGGGCGGTGAGGCCCACCAGGACGGCGGCGGTCGCCAGGGCCACCGACTTCCAGCGCCGGATGTGAGTCGCCAGCATAAAGAGTTTCCCATCTACGCGGGTTGACGAGGCGGCAAGAGGAGGGTGACATGAACATGAGGACGCGCAGGTAAACGGGACGTAAAAAGAGACCCCCGACCGTCTGGTCGGGGGTCTCGGATGTGCCGGTGTGTCAGCTGACGTCCGACGGGTCCAGCCGGTAGAGCGTCGAGGTGCTGCTCTGCGAGGCGGCGGACGAGGAGGAGGAAGTGGACGTGGACGAGGACGTCGACGTCGACGACTTCGAACCCGAACTCGAACTCGACGTGGCGCTCTTGCTGTACGCGCTCTCCTTGACCGCGGTGCCGTGCTTCTGCACCCAGGTGTTCACGGCGGAGCTGACGGAGTTGCCGCCGCCCATGCCGCCGCCCATCCCGCTGCCGCCGATCTGGATGTAGTGCAGCTTGCCCGCCTTCACCAGTTCCTTCAGCTTGGCGACGGTCATCGCGTTGTCGGACCCGGTGAAGCCCCACATGGAGATCACGGGCTCCCGGGTGCTGAGCTCGATCTGGGCCGCGGACTGGGAGTTGGACACGGCCAGCAGCCAGGTGGCGCCGTCCATGTGCTTCTTCAGGTAGGCGATCAGGTCGCTGCTGACGCTGCCGCCCATGCCGCCACCGCCGCCCATGCCACCGCCACCGCCGAAGCCGCCGCGCGTGCCGCCGGTGCCGGTACCGCTGCCGCCGCCGGGCATCTCGCCGGTGCCGCCGGGCAGTTCGCCGGTGCCGCCGGGCAGTTCGCCGTTTCTGGTGCCGCCGCTCGGGAGCTCGCCGGTGCCGCCGCCGGGCGTCGCCTGACCGTTGCCGCCGCCGGGGAAGCCGTTCGAACTGCCGCCCGGGGCCTCGCCGTTCGCGCCGCCCGGGAAGCCGCCGCCCATCTCGCCGCCGGCCTGGCTGTTCTGGCCGCCGCCCTGCTGCGTGCCGCCCGGCATCTCGCCGCCGCCCGGGAAGCCGCTGCTGCGGTTGCCGCCGCCCCCGCCGGGGCCGCCGCCCATGCCGCTGCCCGTGGAGGGGCCGGCCGTCGGATTGGTGCCGCCCATCATGCCGCTGGAGGAACCGAAGGCGGGCGAGGCGGCGTACGCCGTCGGACCCGCGAGCGCCGCGATCACGGCCGCCGCCAGGGAGGCCGTCAGCAGCCGGGCCCTGTTGCCGGACCGGAAGAGGACCAGGCCCACGATGCCGGCCACGGTCAGCACGCCGATCGTCGGCCACAGCCAGGTGTTCCAGCCGGAGGCCCGGCGCAGCAGCACGATCGCCCAGATGCCGGTGACGCCGAAGGCGGCCGGGAGGACCCAGACCCACCGCTTGTCGGTGCGGAACGCCTCCAGCAGCATCGCGCCACCGCCGCCGCACAGCACCGCGATGCCGGGGGCGAGCGCGGTCGTGTAGTACGGGTGCATGGTGCCCTGCGCGGTCGCGAAGATCACGTAGTGCAGCAGGGTCCAGCCGCCCCACAGGACCAGCGCCATCCGCCTCAGGTCCGTCCGCGGGGCACGGCCGCACAGCACCAGGCCGCCGACGAGCGCGATGCCCGCGAAGGGGAGCAGCCAGGAGATCTGGCCGCCGAGGATGTCGTTGAACATCCGGCCGAGGCCCGAGGAGCCGGAGAAGCCGCCGCCTCCACCGCCGCCCCCGCCGTTGCCCTCGCCGCCGAAGACGCGGCCGAGACCGTCGTACCCCATGATCAGGTCCCAGGCGGAGCCGTCCGTGGAGCCGCCGATGTACGGGCGGTCGGAGGCCGGGACCAGGGAGACGGCGATCGCCCACCAGAAGCTGGAGACGGCCAGCACGACCGCGGCGAGCGCCAGGTTGACGGCCCGCTTCGCCCAGGAGGCCTTCGACGCGTAGAGGTAGAGCGCGAAGACGGCGGGGAGCGCGATCCAGCCGGCGAGCAGCTTGGTGTTGAAGGCGAGACCGAAGCAGGCCGCCGAGCCGAGCAGCGGGAGCAGCTTCTCGTCACGGGTGGCGCGGAACGCGAGCGCCGCGCCCGACACCATGAGGAAGACGAGGAGCGTGTCGGGGTTGTTGTCGCGGTTGATCGCGACGGTGATCGGGGTGAGCGCCAGTACCAGCGCGGCGACCGTCGCCGCGCCGTGGCCCCACACCCGCTTCACGGTGGAGTGCAGGATGTAGATCGTGGCGAGCGCCAGCACGATCATCGGCGCCATCATCTGCCACGTGCCGAAGCCGAAGATCCGGCTCGACAGGCTCATGACCATGGTGGCGAGCGGCGGCTTGTCGACGGTCAGGAAGTTGCCGGGGTCCAGCGAACCGAAGAACCAGGCCTTCCAGCTCTTCGTACCGGCCCAGATCGCGCCGCTGTAGAAGGTGTTCATGTTGGAACCGGAGAGGTTCCAGGAGTAGAGCACCGCCGCCAGGACCAGGATCGCGAGCAACGCGGGGAGCGACCAGCGCGGTGCCTTGGCCGGCAGGGGAGCCGCGGAAGTCGCCGCGGGGGTCGCCGTCGGCGGGCCCCAGTCGGGGGACACGGGCGGGTGGGGGGTGGGATCGGTGGCAGATGTCACCACTCCACCATGGGCGCCGCCGATGGGCGGGGGCTGTGCCGATCCTGGGCGCAGGCTGTGGGTGGGTGAGATGTCGGTAAGAGGGCGGCCGGTACGGGCGGTGACCGGTCCCCGGCCGCGAACGGTTGCTCCTGTGCACCGCGATCACTCGTTCGGCCACGCGGCACCGGCCGCACCGGGTATGTTCCCCGAGGCCAGGCAGGCCGACGGGGGCAGTCTGTCCGGCCGGGCGACTACGCTGAGACAGGAGAGGAGGACAGCGTGCTGTTGAGGTTCCGCGTCGCGAACGTACGATCCCTGCGCGACGAGCAGGAGCTGTCCTTCGTGACGCCCGAGGACGAGGAGCTGCTTCCGGCCCGTCCTGTGAGCCTGGCAGGCAGCCGGTCGGTCGGGGTCTTCCCGCTGATCGGAATCTTCGGCGCCAACGCCTCCGGCAAGTCGAACGTGCTCGCGGCACTCGTAGACATGCGGAGCGCGGTGCTCGACTCCTATGCCCGCTGGGCCTCCTATGACGGCGTTCCACGCTCGGTCTTCGCGCTCGACCCCAAAGGGAACGAGGAACCCAGCTTCTTCGAAGTGGACCTCCTTCTGGACGGGGTCCGCTGGACGTACGGGTTCGAGCTGGGCGGCAGCCGCGTGGAAGCCGAATGGCTGCACAGCTACCCGCGCGGACACCGGCAGGTCTGGCTGGACCGGGACGCCTCCCGCGCCGAGGCATACGAATGGCCGGGAAACCGGGTCAAGGACCGTGCGCAGCTCGCCCGGCGCACTCGCCCCAACGCCCTGTTGCTCTCCACCGCGGGCACCGACAACCACCCGCAGCTCTCGCCCCTCTTCCACTGGTTCCGCCGCAACCTGTGGCTGATCGATCCGGAGGTCGAGCGGGACCAGCGCGAGGCGTTCACCCGCGAGGAACTCTCCGGAGCCCGCGCCCGCCGCATCGAGGACCTCCTGCGCGTCGCCGACCTCGGCATCACGGGGACGGAAGTGGTGGACGACGGCAGAGGCCGGTCGACCGTCAGGCTCGTCCACCGCTCGGCCGCCGGGGAGGCTGTCCTCGACTGGCAGGCCGAGTCCCTCGGTACCCGGTCCTGGTTCGCCCTTCTGGGCCCGCTGCTCCTGGCGCTCGACGAGGGGGCGGTACTGCTCGTCGACGAACTGGACGCCAGCCTGCATCCGCGGTTCGCCGCCGAGGTCGTCCGGCTGTTCAACGACCCGTACGCCAATCCCGACGGCGCCCAGCTGGTCTTCACGTCACACGACCCGACGGTCCTCACCACCCCAAGCGGCGGCCGGCTGCTCGACCCCGGCCAGGTATGGCTGACGGAGAAGGACGCGGACGGGGCGACCGAGCTGTATCCGCTGACGGCGGCGTCCCCGGCGGGGGAGGAGGATCTGATGAAGTCGTACCTGGCGGGGGTCTTCGGCGCGGTGCCGTCCCTGCACGAGGGCCAGATCGCCCGCCGTCTGCTTGCCGACCGGGAGCAGGACGCGCACGAGGCGGGGCGGGGCTGATGGGGAAGGCGAAACAAGGGAAGGAGTCGCTGGGCCCCGCCCAGCGGCGTGGGCGGCGCAAGCGGGTCGTCCATGTCTTCACCGAGGGGCTGGTCACGGAGCCCTCCTACATCGACATCATCAGGGCGTGCGGTGAACCGGCCGACCCGGTGGTGACCGTCGAGGTGCGGATCGCGAATGCCTCCGCTCCGGGGTCCCAGCGCAAGCCGCTCAAGCTTGTCGAGGCGGCGGTCGGCCTGATGAGCGACGAGCAGTGGGCGGCGAGGAAGAACGGACTGGCGAAGGAGTACTGGCCGC
Source organism: Streptomyces sp. NPDC048278 (assembly GCF_040652195.1). Lineage (NCBI taxonomy): Bacteria > Bacillati > Actinomycetota > Actinomycetes > Kitasatosporales > Streptomycetaceae > Streptomyces > Streptomyces sp. NPDC048278. The sequence continues at coordinate 432,352 of NZ_JBEZLP010000004.1, read as the reverse complement.
AGGTCTGGGTCCTGTTCGACCGGGACGAGCACGAAGGCATCGAGACGGCGCTCAAGCAGGCCCGCGAGGGGAACGTGAAAGTCGCCTTCTCCCATCCGTGCTTCGAGGTCTGGCGTCTGCTGCACCACAAGCCGGTCACCGGCACGTTCGGCGGCGTCTGCGGGCAGGTGACCACGAGACTGCCCTTCGCCAGGGATCCGAAGGACGCGGCCAACATCAAGGTGGTGCTGCCGCACCAGGTCACCGGACGCTTTCGGGAGGCGAAGAAGCGCGCCCTTCAGATGAACGCGGAGCACGGTGACCATGTGGCGCTCGTCAAGCGGGACCCGTACACCAATGTCCACGAATTCGTGGAACACGGGCTCGGCATCGTCTCGTACTGACACCATCTGCCACCACATCAGGCCGTAGGGAGCCGTTCGTGGCCAAGCTCACGCTCACCCAGTTGGAGCGGCACCTCTTCGCCGCCGCCGACATCGTCCGCGGGTCGATGGACGCCTCCGAGTACAAGGACTACATCGTCGGCCTGTTGTTCCTGAAGGGGGCCAACGACGAGTTCGACGTGGCGCGTGAGGCGATCGAGGAGTACGCGGTCGCAGAACTCGGTCTCATCGGCGAGGCGTTGACAGATCTCCTCGAAGACGAGTCGGCGTACCGCGAACGCGGTGTGCTCTTCGTACCGAGGATCGCCCGCTGGGCGGAAATATCCTCTGCCACGCACGACATCGCCGAGGGCCGGCTGCATCCGGCGCTGCAGGCGCTGGAAGGACAGGACGCCACGCTCCAGGGGCTCTTCAGCCACCTTGACTTCGGCCGGATCGGCGGTTCCGGCGGGTCTTCGGCCGCGCGTGCCGACCAGCGGCTGAAGTTGCTCATCGGGCACTTCGACCGCGTCCGGCTGAGCACACGTGACGTGGAGTCCCCGGACGTCATGGGTGCCGCGTACGAGTACCTCATCAAGGCGTTCGCGGACTCGGGAGGCCGGGTCGGCGGTGAGTTCTACACACCGCGCCCGGTGGTCCGGATGATGGTGGACCTGCTGGCACCCGAGCCGGGAATGCGGATCTACGACCCCTGTGTGGGCTCGGGCGGCATGCTCGTCGCCGCCAAGGAGTACGTGGAGGAGCACGGCGGCGACGCCTCGGACATGTTCTTCGCCGGTCAGGACGCCAACAGCGGGTCCTGGGCGACTGCGACGGTGAACCTGGTCCTCCACGGGGCGCGCCGGTTCGACCTCCGCACCGGGGACACGCTCACCGCACCGGCTCATGTGCCGACGTCCGACGTCGACCGGTTCGACGGAGTGCTCAGCAATCCGCCGTTCTCCATGGACTACACGCTGAGCGATCTGGCGTACCCGGAGCAGCGTGCGGCGTACGGGGTGACGGGCGAGCGTGGCAAGGCCGACCTGATGTTCGTCCAGCACATGCTCTGGGAGACCCGGCGGGAGGGCCGGGGCGGCATGGTCGTCACGGTTGTGCCGCACGGTGTGCTGTTCCGGGGCGGTGGGGAACAGGCAGTCCGCACGAAGCTGTTGGACGACGACACGGTCGAGGCGGTGATCGGCCTCGCTCCGAACCTCTTCCACGGCACCGGCATGCCGGCCTGCGTCCTGGTACTGCGCCCGCCGGGGAAGAAAGACCCGGCGCGGGCGGGCAAGGTTCTGTTCATCAACGCGGACCGTGAATTCCGTGCGGAGCGCGCGCAGAACGTGCTGCTTGCCGAGCAGTCCGAGAAGATCACGTCCGTCTTCCACGAGTTCGCGGAAGTGCCCGGATTCTCGCGTCTGGTCGGCCGCGAGGAACTGCGGGTGAACGACGACAACCTCACCGTCCGCCGCTATGTGGACAGCACGCCGCCTCCGGAGCCACAGGACGTGCGGGCGCATCTGGTGGGCGGTGTGCCTCGCGCGGAGATCGAGGCGAAGCAGGACCTGCTCGGCGCCTACGGGATAGCACTGACCGACCTCTTCGAGGAGCGCCTTCCCGCCGACCCGGAGTACGTCGACTTCCTGCCGAAAGGGCAGCGACCGGACACCGACTGGTTCGCCGAGCTGGCCCGCCCCCGGGAGGAGCGGCTCGGCGCTGCCTTCAACGAGTGGTGGGAAGCGGAAGCCGGGCATCTGGAGGCACTGGCCACAGTCGCCGAGCGGCCGACGGGTCCGCTGACGGCTCGGCGCCGAGCGGCGTTGTGGGCCGCGCGGGAGTCGTTGGTCGCGTCCTTTGTGACCCACCTCGGTGAAGCCGCCCTCGTCGACCGGCCCGCCCTCACGGGCGCGGTGACCGACTGGTGGCGCGAGGCCAGGTACGACCTGCTGGCGCTCGCCGAGAGAGGGTTCGCGGGGGTACTCGACGGCTGGATGGCGGATGTCGAGACACAGCTCGCGCCGGAATCCGACCCGAAAACCGGTGCGTTGCGTCGGCCGACAGCGGGGGAGCGGCGTGCAGCGTACCGGCACCGGCTGGTGGCCGCCGTCGTCCCGGACTTTCTGGCGGAGCTGGCGGCGGCGGACGCGCGGAAGGCCGAACTCGACGAGCGCTGGGAGGAGCTCAGAGCACGGCCGGAGGAAGGCGACCGGGAGAACGACGGGAGCGGCGGCGAGTCCTCGGCCCAGGAGACGACTGCGGTGGCCCTGGAGCAGCAGGCGGTACTCGCTCGGTTGAGGCGTGAGCGTGTGCGGGCCTCCGCCGTGGTCCGCAGCCTCGAAGACGGCGTGCAGGAGCGACTCACCGGCGCCCGAGCCGCCCTGGCCGCCGGTCGTGGGGAGCGTGGGACGGTACTCGACATCCTTCGCCAGGGGCTGCGGCGCAGGCTCGACGACCTGCTGCGGAACCGGCGTCGGGAACTGGTCCGTTCCTATGAGAACTGGTGGGAGAAGTACGGGCTGTCCTTCCGGGAGATCGAGCAGCAGTTGAAGGAGACGACGGGCACCGGTCCGGCGTCGACCTACCCCTGGTCTCGACAGAGCGCATGGGAGGTCATGGCCGGCGGCGCGCACCTCCTCGCCGACCGGACCGTGGTCGCCGATGTGGTGCACGACCTGATCGAGGCGGAGAAGGACGTCGAGGGGGAGCTCGCCAAACTGGATGTCGAGGAACTGCTCGCGCTGCTTGCCGCGACCGACTCCGGCGAGGCGGGCGGGGCGCGACTCGTGCCGCTGCGTGAGGTGGCCGAACTGGTACGGCCCGTCGTCGCCACCAGCGCGAGGGACGGCCTCGGGATACCGGTTCTCCGCCCGGCGGACCTGATCGAGCGCGTCCTCGCGCCGCCCGTCCGGCAGACCGCGGAAACGGGACTGTCACCACGTCAGCCGAGGCAGCCGGTGATACTGCGGCCAGGAGACGTCCTGTTCGCTCCTGCGGATGCGACTGGACGGACTTTCCGTGCCGCTGAGTGGCGAGGCGGAGCCGGGCAGGCGACGTACAGCCCTGCCGTCCTGTGCATCAGGCCGGACGCCGGCCGTCTGTCCGCGGATTACCTGGTCGCGTGGCTGATGCTGCCCGAAGCCCAGGCAAGCGTGTACTCGGTGGCACGTTCCGACGGCGACCTGCGCCTCGTGAGTCCGGCAAGGCTGCTCGACGTGGAAGTGCCCGTACCCGCCCAGGCGGCCCGGAAGGAGTTCACCGAACGCGTCGCCATGCTGAGCCTGGAAAAGGGCGTGCGTCACGCTCAGCTCGCGAAACTCCGCCTGGTGAAGGGCATCCTGATGCGCAACCTCACCGCGACCGCACGGGGCTGACGACCGCGTCGGCGCGGGTCCGTACACCGGCGGACCCGCGCCGTGTCACGTGCCCGACAGCATCTGTCAGACACGCACTCGCAGGGAGTAGAACCGGGTCGTCTGGGCCGCGTTCTGGTTGTCGTCGCTGACCAGGAGGACCTTGTACGCGCCCTTCGAGCGGCCGGTGACGACCATGCCCTCGATGTTGTCGAGGAGCGGGTTGGGCTGCGGCTGCTTGGCCGTGGCGCCCAGCGTCGGGCAGCTCGCGATGTCCGTCAGCAGCGTCTTCTTGACCAGGCGGACGCCGGCCTGGCCGGTGAGGTTCTCGATGCCGCTGGTGTCCGTGGCGTGCCGCGGGTCGGCCAGGAAGAGGCGGACGGTGTTGCCGACGCCGGCGGTGAAGCCGCGCTCCAGGACGAGGAGCCGGCCGTCGGGCAGCGCCTGCACCTCGGGGACGCCGAGGATCGGGTCGTCGGTGCGGTAGGCGTACTGGGCCGACAGCCTGAAGTGGTCGCCCTTGGTGCGCTGCCAGGTCTGGAAGCGGACGATCCCGGCGGTGTCGCCGGAGATGGCGTACTCCATGGAAGCCAGCAGGGTGCGGCCCCCGTCGAGCAGGGTCAGGCCCTCGAAGGTCTGGTTGGAGGTGGCCCGCCCGGCCGGGGAGACGAGGAGCGAGGACGGTACGGGCAGGCGGTCCAGGATCGTGCCGTCCACCGAGTAGCGGCGGACGGACGGCTCGGTCTCGGAGGTGATCAGGCGGGTGCCGTCCCGGTCCACGACCAGGCCCTCGGAGTCGAGCGCGGCGCCGTTCTCGTCGGCGAGCCCGACGACCTTCTTCGGCGCGAGCGTCTTCGCGTCCAGGTCGAAGAGGTAGGACCGGTCGGCGAGGGCGGCCAGGGAGCCGTCCTTGTCCACGGCGAGCGCGGAGAGGTTGCCGACGAAATAGCCGCCGAAGGTGGTCTTGTCGAGGGCGTCGGAGAAGCTGTCGAGGGAGACCGAGGACGAACACGCGTGAGCTGAGGCGGTGTTGGTCGCGTCGGTGCCGGTCGTGCCGGCGTTGGCGGGCCCGGCGGCGGACAGACAGGTGGCCGCCGCCAGGCCGGCGGTGACGGTGGCGAGTACGGTTCGCAGGCGCATGGCGGTCACCGTAGGGGGAACCGGTGACGGGGTGGAGACCGCCCCGTGAAGGAAAGGGTCGATCTCCGGCCGCCGGGACCGTACTTCGGTAGGCGAACCGCCGCCGCGCCTCAGGAGGCCGCGAGGTCCTTGTGGACGACCTTCGCGACGGCCTGGATGGTGTTGATGCCGTAGCTCATGGTGCTGTTGTCCTGGGTCAGCACGGTCATCTGGTAGTCGTGACCGCCGCCGGTGAACGTGCCGAGGCTGTGCACCCGCCAGCCGTGCGTGGCGCGCTGCAACCAGCCGTTCTTGACGTGCACGGCGACACCGGACGGGGCGCCGTACGGCGTGCCCCACCGCTGGGACGAGATGACCTGCCCCATCAGCTTCAGGATGTAGGCCCGTGAACTGTCGCTGAGCACCGTGTTCTTGGCGGTGACGAGGGCGAGCAGCCGCTGCTCGTCGTGGACGTCGATCTGGGTCAGGCCCCAGTAGCCGTTGGCACCCGGGGTGGTCTGCGTCATCCCGGCGGCGCTCAGGAAGCCCTTGATCTTCGTCAGGCCGAGCTGCTTCCAGAGCTTGGTCGTCGCGTCGTTGTCCGACTTGGTGATCATGGCCTTGGCGAGCGTCTGCTCGGTGGTGGTCAGATACCGGTTGTGCTTCTTCGCGTCCCACAGCAGCGTGGCAAGGACGGTCACCTTGACCGTGCTGGCCGAGTCGTAGTGCGTGGTGGAGCGCAGGGTGCAGGTCGTCTTCGTCGAACGGTCGTACAGGCCGACGGCGATCGTCCCCTTGCGGTTCGCGATGGCCGTGGTGATGTCCTTCTTCAGCTTCGTGGCGAGCGCCGCCTTGGTCGACGTACAGCTGACGGCGGGCGCGGCGGCCGAGGCGGGCGCTGCGACGGCCACGCCGGCTATGAGAAACCCGGTGCCGAGCGCGGTGGCGACCAGCCCTCTCCTTCGTCTGTGAGTCATACCCCCGTTGACACACGGATTCGCACGAATGGTTGTACGAGCGGTCAGGGCTTTAAACAACCGTCACCTGGGGCGCGCTGTGCGCTGCCTCAGCCGTGCCACAGGATGGGGCCCATGAGAAACCCGAGACGGCAGGCCGCGGCGCTGTCCGCGGCCACGGTCGTGCTGTTCGCCGCCGCAGGCTGCGGCGGCGGCTCCGACCACGCCGCGCCCGCCGCCGCGACCTCCGTGCCCGCGACGGGAAGGCCCACCCCCGTCACCATGCCGTGGGACGACACCGTCACCAAGGCACCGGGGTTCCCCGACGGCGAGGTCGTCGCCCAGGCGGCGAACGCCACCGGAGGCCGGGAGATGGACATCGAGGGCGGCGTCGGCAGCGGCATCCTGGCCGTCCTGGTGAACTGTGAGGGCAAGGGCAGACTGACCGTCACCGTCGAACCGCTCGGCTTCAACTTCCCGTTCGACTGCGTCGACGGCCGGGTCAGCACCATCGACAACGAGACGAACATGAACGGCGGCGGGGTGCGCCCCCACACCCCGGGCACGGTGCAGGTGACGGCGTCGGCGGGCGTGCGGTGGGCGATCACCGTCGGGCACGAGGACGTGACCGGTCGGCCGGAGTCCTGGCGCCGGGCTCAGAGGTCGAGGACGACCTCGGTGGTCGGCGTCGAGCAGCAGATCAAGGCCGTGCCGGGCTCGGGGAGTTCGAGGGGCGGGGTGGTGTAGGTGACGTCGCCGGTCACCACGGGCGTCACGCAGGTGTGGCAGACGCCGGTGCGGCAGGACCAGCGGGTGGGGATGGAGCAGGCTTCGGCGAGTTCGAGGAGCGAGCCGCGGGCGGGGGACCACGGGGTGGTGATGCCGGTGCGGGTGAAGGTGACCAGGGGGCCGGTGCCCGGCGGGCCGGCCGGCTGGTGCGGGCGTACCGGGTCGGTGGCGGTGACGCCCGGGTTGACGGCGGAGAGGGCGCCGAACCGCTCCGTGCGGATCCGCTCGGGGCTTAGGCCGAGTTCGCGCAGGTGCCCGGAGAGGTCGTCCATGAAGGCGGTCGGTCCGCAGAGGTAGGCGTCGGCGTCGGCGGGGACGCCCAGGGCGGTGAGCGAGGCGGCGGTCGGACGGCCCCGGGTGACGCGTGCGTCGCCGGGCGGCGGTGTCTCCGAGGTGTAGTGGATGTGCTCGTGGGCGCGGGGGAGCCGCGCCAGCAGGGCGTGGGCCTCGTCCGCGAAGACGTGGTGGGCGCGGTCGTGGGCGGTGTGGATCCACCAGACCGGGCGCGGGTCCCGTACGGCCGCCAGCCGGTGGAGCATGGCGAGCACGGGCGTGACCCCGATGCCCGCCGACAGCAGGACGACCGGACCGGCGCCCTCTTCGAGCACGAACGCCCCGCGCGGACCGGCCACCTCCACGAGGTCCCCGCTGCGGAGCCGGGCGTGGATGTAGCCGCTGACCTTCCCGTGCGGCTCGTGCTTGACGCTGATGCGGTAGGTGCCGTCCGTGGGCGTCGCGGACAGGGAGTAGCTGCGTACGGCGCGGTCGGTGCCGTCGACGGCCAGGCGGAGGGAGAGGTACTGGCCGGGGCGGGCCTCGGCCGGCGGGGTGCCGTCGGTGGTGCCGAGGTGGACGGAGGTCACGTCGGCGGTCTCGGGGACGATGCGAGTCACCCGCAGGGGCCGGAAACCCGGCGGCCCCGGCTCGGGACCGGTCTGCCCGGCGGCGAGCTCCCGGAAGGACTGCTGCCAGCCGGGGCTCAGGGCGGGGATGCGCAGGGCCGTGCGCAGCTTCGCAGGGTCGCGGCCGGGCAGGTAGAGCAGCGCGTCGGTGTCGGCGACGCTGAGCTCTCCCGGGCCCCTGCGGGTGCGGGTGATCCCGTCACCGGCCCGGACCCGGCCCTCGGTGATCACCCGCAGGTAGAAGCCCGGGCGGTGGTGGGCGACCAGGAGCGAGGCCATCGCGGGTTCGCCCAGGCGCATGCCGACGCGGTAGCAGGTGACCCGGGGCTGGGTCACCTCGAACTCGGCCTCCCCGATGCGGTACCGGTCGCCGATGCACACCTCGTCGTCGGGCAGCCCGTCGACGGTGAAGTTCTCCCCGAACATCCCGAAGTCCAGGTCGTCGCGGCCGAGCTCCTTCCGCCAGTAGCGGTAGGAGTCCAGCTGGTAGACGAGGACGGCCCGGATCTCGCCGCCGTGCCCGGCCAGGTCGCCCTGGCCGTCCCCGTCGACGTTCAGCCGCCGCACCATGCGGCTGCCGGGCACGGGGGACTTCCACGCCCCGGTGCGGACGGTCCTGCCCTGCCAGGAGACGTCCTCGGGCAGTCCGACGTTGACGGACAGCAACCTCGCCATGCGGACCTCCTGCGGTGGCCGGCCCCACCACGATCCCCTGAGCACGCATCCTGCTGCCTCCGCCGGGATACCGCGAACGGAGCGGGACTTCTCCCCGGCGCCGAGTTCCCCTGACGCCGAGTCGCCCTGTTACCGAACGCGGACGGAAAGCGATGAACAACCCCCCACCCGATCGCCATCTCACCGTGCACAGGACAGAGCGTCCTGATGACTCATGGGGGATTTCGATGACGACCACGCGCCGTGCCCGCCGTACCGTCCGCTCCGCCGCCCTGGTGGCCGTCGCCGCCGCCGCGGCGCTCTCGCTGACCGCCTGCCAGAGCGGAGGGAGCGGAGGGAGCAAGGACGGCGCCGCCCGTCCGGAGCAGCAGGTGTCGGCGTCCGCCGCCCCGAGCGGCACCACAGCGACCGGCACCGGCACCGGCACCGGCAAGACCACCGCCGACGTGCGGACCGAGACGCTCGCCCCGTCCCGCACCGCCACGCCTGCCACGCCTGCCACGCCTGCCGCCCCGGCCGCCAGGACGGCGTCCCCGGTCCGTACCCGGACCCTGGCGGACGGCAGCACGGCCGAGATCTACCGGCTCGGTGCCGAGCACTACCGGGCGAAGATCGTCAGCCGTGGCGCGGTCCTGGCCACGATCGAGACGGGTCGGTCGGACGCCGGGCTCGACGCCAACGACATGTTCGTCGTGCTCACGCTGGGTGGCGACATCCACTCCTGGACGGGCGGCGGCCACACCGGACCGGGCACCTTCAAGCTCGCCGGCGGCTGGACGGCCAAGGTCACCAAGGTCGGCGAGCTCCGGTACCGCGCGCAGATCCTCGGCAACGACGGCTCGGTCGACGCCACGCTGGAGGCGAACCAGCACGACGTCGGCCTCGACGCCAACGGCGTGTACATCGTGCTCAGCGCCGGCGGCGTGATCAGCGCCCACGAGTAGCCGCCCGCGGCAGGCCCCCTTCGGCTCCCCCGCCCCGCCCGCCCCGCGCCCCCTCCCGTTTTGTTGCGGAGGGATGAAATCCGCTTCGTTCCGTGTTGTGGCCTGCGGAAGAACAGGTCGAACGGAGGGCACCCGCGTGGCAGCGCAACAGGGGGAGCGGCAGCAGGACGGCTGGGCGCGCAGGCTGGCGGGGTACGCCTGGCGGCATCCCCGGGACGTCGTGCTCGCGCTCGGGTCCTCGCTGGCCGGTATGGCGGTGCTGGCCGTCGTACCCCTGATCACCAAGGTGATCATCGACGACGTGATCGGCGGTCACAGCCGGTCCATGGGCCCCTGGGCCGGTGCCCTGATCGGTGCCGCCGTCCTCGTCTACGCGGCCACCTTCGTCCGCCGCTACTACGGCGGCCGGCTCGCCCTCGACGTCCAGCACGACCTGCGCACCGAGATGTACGGCACCCTCACCCGGCTCGACGGACGGCGGCAGGACGAGCTGTCCACGGGCCAGGTGGTGGGCAGGGCCACCAGCGACCTCCAGCTGATCCAGGGCCTCCTCTTCATGCTGCCGATGACCATCGGCAACGTCCTGCTCTTCCTGATCTCCCTCGCGATCATGGCGTGGCTGTCGCCGCCGCTCACCCTGGTCGCCCTCGCCGTCGCCCCGGCCCTGTACTGGATCGCCAAGCGCAGCCGCAGCAAGCTGCACCCGGCCACCTGGTACGCCCAGGCCCAGGCCGCCGCCGTGGCCGGCGTGGTCGACGGCGCGGTCAGCGGTGTGCGCGTGGTGAAGGGGTTCGGGCAGGAGGAGCAGGAGACCGGCAAGCTCAAGGAGGTCGGGCGGAAGCTCTTCGCGGGGCGGCTGCGCACGATCCGGCTGAACAGCAGGTTCACCCCGGCCCTGCAGGCCGTCCCGGCCCTGGGCCAGGTCGCCATGCTGGCGCTCGGCGGCTGGCTCGCCGTCCGCGGTCACATCACGCTGGGCACCTTCGTCGCCTTCTCCTCCTACCTCGCCCAGCTGGTCGGGCCGGTCCGGATGCTCGCCGTGGTCCTCACCGTCGGCCAGCAGGCCCGCGCCGGCACCGAGCGGGTCCTGGAGCTGATCGACACCCGGCCCACCATGAAGGAGGGCACCAAGACCCTCCCCGCCGACGCGCCCGCGACCGTCGAGTTCGACGACGTGTCGTTCGGGTACGAGCACGAGCACCCGGTCCTGAGGGGACTCAGCTTCGAGATCCGGCCGGGCGAGACCCTCGCCGTCGTCGGCTCCTCCGGCTCCGGCAAGTCCACCGTCTCCCTCCTCCTGCCGCGCTTCTACGACGTCACCCACGGCGCCGTCCTCATCGGCGGCCACGACGTCCGCGAGCTGACCCACGACTCGCTCAGGGCCGCGATCGGCCTGGTCCCGGAGGACTCGTTCCTGTTCTCCGACACGGTCCGCAACAACATCGCCTACGGCCGTCCCGACGCCACCGAGGACGAGATCCGTGCCGCCGCCCGCGCCGCCCAGGCCGACCGTTTCATCGCCGGGCTGCCCGACGGCTACGACACCAAGGTCGGCGAGCAGGGCCTCACCCTCTCCGGCGGCCAGCGCCAGCGCGTCGCCCTCGCCCGCGCCCTGCTCACCGACCCCCGCCTCCTCGTCCTCGACGACGCGACGTCGGCCGTCGACGCGCGCGTGGAGCACGAGATCCACGAGGCCCTCGCCCACGTCATGCGGGGCCGCACCACCCTCCTCATCGCGCACCGCCGCTCCACCCTGAACCTCGCCGACCGCATCGCCGTCCTCGACGGCGGCCGGCTCGCCGACATCGGCACCGACGAGGAGCTCCAGCAGCGCTCCGCCCTGTACCGCAGGCTCCTCACCGACCCCGACGAGCTGGGCGGGGTCTCCCCGGGGCACGCGCTGCCCCTCGAACCGCGCGAGGACACGTCCGTACGGGACGAGCTGGACGCCGAGTTCGACGCCGAGCGGGGCGTGACCCCGCGCCTGTGGACCGGCGACCGCACGCCCCGCGACCTCGCCCTCGCCGGCACCCCGGCCACCCCCGAACTCCTCGCCCAGGTCGAGGCGCTGCCCCCGGCCACCGACGTCCCCGACGTCGACGAGGCCGGCGCCGTACGCCCCGAGGACTCCTACGGCCTGCGCCGCCTGCTGCGCGGCTTCGGCGCGCCCCTGCTGGTCAGCCTCGGGCTCGTCGCCGTGGACGCCGGCATGGGCCTGCTGCTCCCGGTCCTGATCCGGCACGGCATCGACCAGGGCGTCAGCAGGATGGCGCTCGGCGCGGTCTGGGCGGCGGCGCTGCTCGGCCTGTTCGCGGTGCTCGCGCAGTGGGCGGCCCAGATCGGCGAGACGCGGATGACCGGGCGCACCGGCGAACGGGTCCTCTACTCCCTGCGCCTGAAGATCTTCGCCCAGCTCCAGCGGCTCGGACTCGACTACTACGAGCGGGAGCTGACCGGCCGGATCATGACGAGGATGACGACCGACGTCGACGCCCTCTCCACCTTCCTTCAGACGGGCCTGGTCACCGCGTTCGTCTCCGTCGTCACCTTCTTCGGCATCATGGTCGTCCTGCTGGTGATCGACGTACAGCTCGCGCTCGTCGTCTTCATCACCCTGCCCCCGCTGGTCGTCGCGACCTTCTTCTTCCGCCGGGCGAGCGTTAAGGCGTACGAACTCGCCCGGGAGCGGGTGTCGGTGGTCAACGCCGACCTCCAGGAGACGGTGTCGGGGCTGCGGATCGTGCAGGCCTTCCGGCGCGAGGGGGACAGCGGCCGGCGCTTCACCGAACGCAGCGAGAGCTACCGCAAGGCCCGTATCCGGGGCCAGTTGCTGATATCGGTCTACTTCCCGTTCGTCCAGCTGCTGTCGTCGGTGGCCGCGGCGAGCGTGCTGATGGCGGGCGCCCACCGGGTGGAGGCGGCGACCCTCACCACCGGCGCCCTGGTCGCCTACCTGCTCTACATCGACCTGTTCTTCGCCCCCGTCCAGCAGCTCTCGCAGGTCTTCGACGGCTACCAGCAGGCGACCGTCTCCCTCGGCCGCATCCAGGAGCTCCTGCGCGAGCCGACGTCCACGCAGGCGGCGGACAGGCCGCGCGAAGTCGGTTCCCTGCACGGCGACATCGCCTTCGAGAACGTGCACTTCGCTTACGGCGCCGCCGACGAGGGCGACGCGGCCCTGACCGGGATCGACCTGACCGTCCCCGCCGGGCAGACCGTCGCCTTCGTCGGCGAGACCGGCGCCGGCAAGTCGACCCTGGTCAAGCTGGTCGCGCGGTTCTACGACCCGACCAGCGGCCGGGTGACGGTCGACGGCACGGACCTGCGCGACCTCGACCTCACCGCGTACCGCCATCGCCTCGGGGTGGTCCCGCAGGAGGCGTACCTCTTCCCCGGGACCGTCCGGGACGCCATCGCCTACGGCCGCCCGGACGCGACCGACGCCCAGGTGGAGGCGGCGGCCCGCGCGGTCGGCGCCCACGAGATGATCGCCACCCTCGACGGCGGCTACCTCCACGAGGTGGCCGAGCGCGGCCGGAACCTCTCCGCGGGCCAGCGCCAGCTCATCGCCCTCGCCCGCGCCGAGCTGGTCGACCCCGACGTGCTGCTCCTCGACGAGGCGACGGCGGCCCTGGACCTGGCGACCGAGGCGCAGGTCAACCTGGCCACCGACCGTCTGACGGGCCGTCGTACCACCCTGGTCGTCGCCCACCGGCTGACCACCGCGGCCCGTGCCGACCGGGTGGTGGTCATGGACCACGGCCGGGTCGCCGAGGACGGTACCCACGACGAACTGCTGGCCCTCGACGGCCGGTACGCCGAGCTGTGGCGCACCTTCATCGGCCAGCCCGAGGAACCGGAGGAGCCGGTGGGCGCGACCCGCTGACCCCTGCTTCCCGACCGCCGTGCAACCATCCGACATACGTCGGGCGTCCGTACATCAGTACGGTCATGGTTGGTGCACAGCTGCGGTACGGGAGGGGACGACTGTGGACAGTGGTGCGATACGCCGGCGGCTGGCGCTCGGCGTGGCCGTGCTGGCCGCCTCCGGGGTGTTCGCGCTCGTGGCACCGGCCGAGGCGCAGGCGGTGACGGCCGCGAACTGCGCCGGACGCGAGGTGCGGACCCTGTCCTTCGCCACCGGCACCGTGCACGTCTACCGGCAGGGCGGCTACGTCTGCGCGATCACCCTCCCCAAGAAGTCCGGCGGCAGGCGGACCATGTCCGTCAGCGTCCAGGCCCGCGGCAACCGACCGGTCGTCGACAAGGGCGAGTACAACCACCGCGCGGGCCCGGTCACGGTCCACGCGGGACACCGCTGCGTGTGGGTGCGCGGCACGGTGGGCCGGAGTTCGGTGAGCTCGGGCTGGATCCTCTGCTGAGGGAGGACGAACCGCGCGTGCGCGTACGACGTGAGATCCGGTGGGTCCTGTGGGCCCTGTGGGCCGCCTGTCTGCTCTTCTGCCTCTGGTTCCTCGCCGAGGCGGTCGCGCTGTTCCGGCAGGCCGAGTCATGGTGAGGGGAGCGGTGTCCGCACGATGACCGCGACGCCCACGGACCTCCTGGCCCGTGCCCTGGACGCACCCGGCGAGCCCCCGCTGCGGCCGTTGCCACCGGTGGTGGCGGAGCTGCTGCGTTCGCTGGACGCCCCGCCCCGGCTGGCGGCCCACCTGCGCGCGGTGCACGACGTCGCGGTCGACCTGGTCGACTGGGTGCGGGAGCGCTACCCGGACCTGGCCGTGGACCGCGACGCCGTCCTCTTCGGCGCGGCCACCCACGACGTGGGCAAGGTCTGCCGTCCCGGGGAACTCACCGGGCCCGGCTCGGCCCACGAGACCGCCGGACGCGACCTGTTGCTGGACCGCGGCTTCCCGCCCGCACTGGCCCGGTTCGCCGCCACCCACGCCGACTGGGACGACCCCGCGGTGACGCTGGAGGACCTCCTGGTCAGCACGGCCGACAAGGTGTGGAAGGACAAGCGCGTCCCCGGTCTTGAGGACAGGCTCGTCAGGGCACTGGCGGACGCGACGCGCCGGGAGCCCTGGGAGGAGTACCTCGCGCTCGACGACCTCCTCACCCGGATCGGCGCGACCGCCGCCCCCCGCCTGGCCTTCCAGGCGGCCTTCCCGGTCTGACCGGCGCGCAACCGACTCGGCGTCAGGGGTGCCCGGGCGGGCCCTCGTCGAGGCCGGCACGGAGCGTTCACAGCCGGCGGGCGCAGCCCACCGGATGCTCTCCGCCCAGCTGGACGTAGAGGGCGGTGGACGGTGGGCAGTCGGCCCGTGAGGCGACCGCCCGCACCACCCGGTACTGCGGCTTGCGCTTGCCCGAGCCGTCGCAGGTGGTCTCCCGGACCTCGCCGCGGCCCGAGCCGTAGACGCAGTCGCCGACGATCGTGCGCGGCCCGCCGCCCCCGCCCGGGTCACCGGGGTGCGGCGGCTCCAGGTTGCGCATGCAGGCGTAGCCCTGCGGGATCGTTCCGTCGCCGTCCTCGCCGCCGCCCGTGCGCTGGGCGCCGATGTGCAGCACGAAGTCGGTGGTGGCCGGGCACGGCGGACCGCCGGCGACGGTGCCGTCGTAGCGGGCGATCACCCGGGCCGCCGCGCGTTCACCGGAGCAGGGCACCTCGGTGAAGCTGGCGGTGCCGAACGAGCTGCACTCGTCCACCGCGAGGAACCGCGCGCCGTACCCGGGCAGGGCCGGGCTCGCCGTCGACCGTGCGCTGCCCGCCGGCGCCCCGGACGACGACGTCCCGGACGACGGCGTCCGGCAGCCGGCCGGCAGCAGCACGACGGCCAGCGCCATCAGAAGCCCCGCACAACGTCTGCTCCGCATACCGACCCCCTGCCAGCGTGGCCCGCGGGCTCGGTCCGCGTCAGCTGTACGGGAGGCTTTCCGCCCGTTGGGGGCGTTACGCCCGGTTCTGTAGCGTACGTCTAATACGTCAGCCCGTGACCGATCGGGTACAGCACCTGCGCCGGATCGTCCGCCCGCTGCACCGGCACCGGCAGCCTGCCGCGCGGTGCCACCCGGCCCGCGATCACCCGTGCCGCGGCCCGCAGTTCGACGTCGGTCCAGGAGTAGGCCGCCAAGCAGGCCCGTACGGAGGGGAGTTGGGCGACATCGTACGGATTGCGCACCGCCACCGCCACCACCGGGACGCCGGTCGCGACCAGCCGTTCCACCAGCTGCTGCTGTCCGCCGCCCGCCGTCACGTTGTACGTCCCGACCACCACCGCGTCCGCCGCCCGCGCCGCCGCGACGGCCTGGTCGACGGTCGCGGGGGAAGGCGCCGTACCCGTGGACAACGCGCTTGCCGTGAAGCCCAGTTCGGTGAGGGCGGCGGCGAGCACCCCGGTCGGCGGGCCCGTCGTACCGGACGGTGCGTCCGGGTCGGCGCCGACGACCAGCACCGTGCCGTGCGTGCGGGGGGAGAGCGGGAGCAGTCCGCCCTCGTTGACCAGCAGCGTGGTGGTGCGTTCGGCGATCCGGTCGGCGGCGGCGAGGTGCTTCGCCGCCCCGACCACCCGGCCGACGTCCTTCGCGTTCACGTACGGCCGGTCGAGCAGCCCCAGCCGGGACTTCAGCCGCAGGATCCGCAGGACCGACTCGTCCAGCCGGGCCTCGGTCAGCTCCCCGTCCCCGACGGCCTTCAGAACGGCGTTCCAGGCGACGTCCAGGGCGGGCGGGTTCAGGAGCTGGTCGACGCCGGCCTTGAGGGCGAGGACGGGCACCCGGTCGTCGCCGTACTTGGTGCGGACCCCCTCCATGCCCAGGGAGTCGGTGACCACGACCCCGTCGTAGCCGAGTTCGTCGCGCAGGATGCCGGTGAGGACGGGGTGCGAGAGGGTCGCCGGGTCGCCGGAGCCGTCCAGGGCCGGGAACTGGATGTGCGCGGTCATGACCGAGTCGATGCCGGCCTCGATCGCCGCCCGGAACGGGACCGCGTCCAGCTTCTCCCACAGCTCCCGGCTGTGCGTGATCACCGGGAAGCCGGTGTGGCTGTCGACGGCGGTGTCGCCGTGCCCCGGGAAGTGCTTGGCGGTGGCCGCCACGCCCGCGTCCTGGTACCCCTGCGCCTCGGCGGCCACCAGCGCCCCGACCGCGTCCGGGCCGGCCCCGAAGGACCGTACGCCGATGATCGGGTTGGCCGGGTTCACGTTCACGTCGGCGTCGGGGGAGTAGTCCTGCCGGACACCCATCGCCCGCAGCTCCGCCCCCGAGACACGGCCGACGGTGCGGGCGTCGGCCGTGGAGCCGCCCGCCCCCAGGGCCATGGCGCCCGGGAAGAGGGTGGCGGGCTTCCCGATCCGGCAGACGGCGCCGTGCTCCTGGTCGGTGGCGATGAGCACGGGCAGGCCGCGCGGCTGCTCCAGCGAGGCGCGCTGGATGCCGTTCGACAGCTCCGCGATCTGCCGCGGGTTCCGGGTGTTGTGCGTCCAGGTGAAGTAGATGATCCCGCCGACCCGGTACTTCCCGATCAGCTCGGCGGCGGTGCGGACGCCGATCTCCTGGAGGTTGGCGTCGATGTCGGCCTGGTCGGGGTCGGTGGCCGAATGCCCGTAGACCCGCATCACGAACAGCTGGCCGACCTTCTCCTCGATCGTCATCCGGGAGATCAGCGCGCGGAGCCTCTTGTCGTCGGAGTCGAGGGCGTTCGCACGGGTGCCGACGGCCAGTCCCGCGGTGACGCCCGCGGTGGCGGCGAGAACGGTGCGTCTGGAGGGCACGTGCACTCCTTACGGTGGGGACATGCACAGTAACCAGAAAGGGGCCGCCATCGGCGCATTGGAGGGGGGCACGTCGATGGCGGCGGGCCGGCGGCCGTGGTGCGGCGGAGAGGGTAGGTCGGCGATCGCAGCCAGCAGCGAGTGCCGACACCGCACCACGAAGACTCTTCCGACAGCCTGCGCTTTGGACGGACGGCGCGGGGGGCGGGTTCCCGGACGGCCGGGAATTCCCGGAAGTCGGGAGCAGGAGGACTGACGGGACGCATGTGACACCGCCCGCCAGGAGCGCCCCGTCAGGGGCGCGGGGAACTGCGCGAACAACCCCCACCGGCCCGCACCCGACGCACGACCCGTTCCACCTTGTGGAAACCCCCCGCACCTGAAACCCCCGAGCGGCGATCATGGGCGGCATGCCCCTCGTCGCGATCCCCGGCTCCAAGTCCGTCACCGCCCGCGCCCTCTTTCTCGCCGCCGCCGCCGACGGAGTCACCACCCTCGTCCGCCCCCTCCGCTCCGACGACACCGAAGGCTTCGCCGAGGGCCTGACCCGGCTCGGCTACCGCGTCGGCCGTACCCGCGACACCTGGCAGGTGGACGGCCGCCCGCAGGGCCCCGCGCTGCCCGAGGCCGAGGTCTACTGCCGGGACGGCGCCACCACCGCCCGCTTCCTGCCCACCCTCGCCGCGGCCGGCCACGGCAGCTACCGCTTCGACGCCTCCGCGCAGATGCGCCGCCGCCCCCTCGCCCCGCTCACCCGCGCCCTGCGCGACCTCGGTGTCGACCTGCGCCACGAGGCGGCCGAGGGCCACCACCCGCTGCGCATCGAGGCGGCCGGGGTCGAGGGCGGCGAGGTGACGCTGGACGCCGGGCAGTCCTCGCAGTACCTCAGCGCCCTGCTGCTGCTCGGCCCGCTCACCCGCAGGGGCCTGCGGATCCGGGTGACGGACCTGGTGTCCGCGCCGTACGTGGAGATCACGATCGCGATGATGCGGTCGTTCGGCGTGGAGGTGGCCCGGGAGGGCGAGGTCTACGCCGTTCCGGCCGGCGGCTACCGGGCCACCACCTACGCCGTCGAGCCCGACGCCTCCACCGCCGGTTACTTCTTCGCCGCGGCGGCCGTGACGGGCCGTGAGGTCACCGTCCCGGGGCTCGGGCGGGGCGCGCTCCAGGGCGACCTGGGGTTCGTGGACGTCCTGCGGCGGATGGGCGCGGACGTCGAGATCGCCGAGGGCGGCACGACCGTGCGGGGCACCGGCACCCTCCGCGGCCTCACCGTCGCCATGCGGGACATCTCCGACACCATGCCCACGCTCGCGGCGATCGCCCCCTTCGCGGACGGCCCGGTCCGCATCGAGGACGTGGCCAACACCCGGGTCAAGGAGTGCGACCGGCTCGACGCCTGCGCGGAGAACCTGCGCCGGCTGGGCATCGAGGTCGCCACGGGCGAGGACTGGATCGAGATCCGGCCCGGCACGCCCTCCCCGGCCGAGATCAAGACCTACGGCGACCACCGCGTCGTGATGTCCTTCGCGGTGACCGGGCTCCGCACGCCCGGGATCTCCTTCGACGACCCGGGGTGCGTGAAGAAGACCTTCCCGGGCTTCCACGAGGCGTTCGGAGAACTGGCCGCGGGGTGGGGCATCCCGGCGGCCGGCGCGTGAGCGCGCGGGGCAGCGCGTGACCGTGGGAGTCGGCGGGTGAGCGCGGGTCAGCCTGTGACCGCGGCGGTCGGCTCGTGTCCGCGGGTCAGCCCGTGCCCGCGGGGTCGGCGCGCGCCCGCGGGCCAGCTCGTGACCGCGGCGGGCGGCTCGTGATCGTGGGGGTCAGGCCGATTCGTTGAGCAGGCGGGCCAGGTGGTCGCGGCCCGCCGCCAGCAGGCCGGGCAGCGGGGCCGCGGCCTCGTACCAGCGCTTCTCGTACTCCCAGCACAGCCAGCCGTCCCAGCCGTGCCGGGAGAGCACCTCGACGCACTCGGACAGGGGCAGCACCCCGGCGCCGAGCGGCAGCGGGGTGGTGTCGTCGGCCGAGGCGATGTCCTTGACCTGGACGTAGCCGAGGTGCGGGGCGAGCGCCGCGAAGCTCTCGGCGGGCTGCTCGCCGCCCAGCCAGGTGTGCATGACGTCCCAGAGCGAGCCGACCATGCGGTGGCCGACCGGGCCGAGGATCCTGATCGCCGCGGCGCCGGTGCGGTGCGAGTCGTGGGTCTCCAGCAGGACCCGCACGCCGAGCGCGGCGGCGTCCTCGGCGACCGTGCCGAGCCGCCGGGCGGCGATCGCGTCGGACTCGGCGGCCGGCAGCGCCGGGTCGGCGCCCGGGAAGACGCGGACGTAGGAGGCGCCCAGGTCGTGGGCGAGCTGGAGGAGTTGGCGCGTCTCGTCGAGGACCGGTGCGTCCTCGCCGGGCGCCGCGAGGCGCGCGTACCCGGCGACGCCCAGGACCTCCACCCCGGTCGCCTTGAACTCGGCGGCCACGTCGGAGCGCGCGGCCGGGCCGAGCCCGGGATTGACCGGCTCCTCCGGGTGGGCGCGCAGCTCGACGCCGTGGTAGCCGTGGGCCGTGGCGAGGGCCAGCACGTCCGGCACGGGCAGACCGGGGACCCCGAGGGTGGAGAAGGCGAACTTCATGTCCACCAACCTACTTCTCACTCGCCGGTCGCGTGCAGGTCCAGTCGCCAGTCCTGGCCGACCAGGTCCTTGCCGAAGGAGCGGTGCGGCTTCTCGGCGGTGAGGACGAAGCCGTGCCGCTGGTAGATGCGGCGGGCGGCGGACAGCACGTCGTTGGTCCACAGGACCAGCTCCCGGTAGCCGACCCCGCGCGCGAAGTCGGTCACGGCGGTGACCAGCCGGTCGCCGACGCCGAGCCCGCGCGCCTCCGGCTCGACGAGCAGCAGCCGCAGCCGCGCGGTGCCCGGGGCGTCGTCCCGTACGCACATCACGCAGCCCACCGGCCGCCCGGCCCACTCGGCGATCCAGGTCCGCTCCAGGTGCGGGTCGTGGTCCTCGGCGTAGTCGGCGACGATCCGGGCGACGAGCCCCTCGTAGTCGGCGTTGAAGCCGTACTCGGCCGCGTACACGGCGGCGTTGCGCTGCACGATCCAGCCCAGGTCGCCGGGGTGCGGCTCGCGCAGCACGACCTCGCCGGAGCCTTCGGGGGCGTGCCCGTCGCCGAGGATCGTGCGGATGGTGCGCATCGCCTCGGCGAGGCGGGCCCGCTCGCCCCGGTCGACGGCGCCCAGGAGCGAGCCGACCGATGCGCGGGCCCGCTCGTCCAGCAGCTCGGCGGCGGACCGGCCGCCCGCCGTGAGGGAGACGCGCCGCCGCCGCGGGTCCTTCTCCGAGGGAGCCCGCTCGACCAGCCCGGCCTCCTCGAACTTGTTGAGGATCCGGCTCAAGTACCCGGCGTCGAGCGCGAGATCGGACCGCAGGTCGGCCGCGTCCGTGTCGGCGGCGTGCGCGAGCTCGTAGAGCACCCGGGCCTCGGTGAGGGTGTACGGGGCGTAGAGGTGGCGGCCGTAGTCGAGGGCGCCGATGAGGTTGGTGTAGAAGCGGTTGAAGGCACGGATGTCCTGGACGGTCATGGCGGGATCCCGATCGTTGACTGAGTCAGAGATATCGCGTCTCCGAGGCTATCCCGCCACCCCGCCCGGCCGGAAGGCGTCAGCCCGAACGGCGGCTCCGCAGGCTTTACTTGTTCTTTTTTGCTTGGTCCTGGTCCTGCTTTTGACTTCGTCGCGCCCGCGCCGTAGGTTTATACACGAACGTCACTTATGTCCGTTTCAACGAGGACGTGACGTGGTCCGCCGGAGAGCCCGGACAGGGTGCGGAGAACCGGCATCGCGGGCGGCGGACGCGCTCAGGGCTGCGCGCAGGCTCTGGAGTGCACGCAGGGCGGCCGGCCCTTGCGACACACGGCGGCCGTCGTCACACAACCACACCCTCGGAGAGGGGCGAAACCATGCGCGCGCACACCACACGTATGAAGAGGGTCGCCATCGCTGCGATTTCGGCACCCATCCTGGCGCTCGGCGCCGGAGCCGGAATCGCCAGCGCGGCCACCCACGCGGCGCCCGACCACGTCGTCTCCTACCAGGACAACGGCGGTGGCGGTGGCGGCGGCGGCCATGGCGGCGGCGGTGGCGGTGGCCACGGCGGCGGCGGTGGCGGCGGCCATGGCGGCGGAGGCTACGGCGGCGGCGGTCACGGTGGCGGAGGCTACGGTGGCGGCGGCTACGGCGGCGGTCACGGTGGCTACGGTGGCGGCGGCTACGGCTACGGCGACCGCGGCGGTCACGGCGGCTATGGCGGCTGGGGCGGCTGGGACGACGACTACGGCTGGGGCGGCCACGGCGGTCACGGCGGCGGCTACGGCGGCTGGGGAGACTGACGTCGCACTGACATAAAAGGACGGATCCGGGTGCCCGACCTTCGGGCACCCGGATCCGTGCGTGGAACTTCTTGCCCCCAAGGGGCGTCCGGGGCATCTGAGCCGTGCCCCCGGTGAGTCAGCGCCCCGAAAGGGGCGCGGGGAACTGCGCGACCAGCCACGACGGCGCCGCGGCCGACAGGATCGCTACTCCCTGCGGAGCGCCTGAGCGGAGCGCTTGGGCGGAACGCCCGTCACGTGCGAGGCACCCCCGACGACCCCCGCACCATCAGCTCCCCCCGCACCGTCGCGATCCCGCCCGGCGGCGGCTCCTCGCGCCCCATGGCGATGCGGCCGGCCCGCGCCCCCGCCTCCGCCAGCGGCAACCGCACCGTCGTCAGCGACGGCACCGCGTCGATGCTGAACGGCAGGTCGTCGAAGCCGGCCACGGACACGTCCGCCGGGATCCGCAGCCCCGACTCCCGCAGCGCGGCGCACGCGCCCAGCGCGACCGAGTCGTTCGCCGCCACCACCGCCGTGAGCGAGGGGTCCCGGCGCAGCAGCTCCAGCGTCGCCTCGTACCCCGCCCTCCGGTCGTACCGCCCGTGCACGGTCCAGCGCGGATCCTCCTCGATGCCGGCCTCGGCCAGCGCGGCCCGGTGGCCCTCCAGGCGGTGCCGGGTGGTCGTCCGCTCCTCGGGGCCCGCGATGTAGCCGAGGCGCCGGTGGCCGAGCCCGATGAGGTGCTCGGTCAGCTGCTTGCCGCCGCCGCGGTTGTCGAAGGTCAGCGCCACCGCGTCGGTGTCCGGCGCCGGCGGCCGGCCGCACAGCACCACCCGGGTCCCGGCGTCCGCCAGCTTGCGCAGCTTCGCCGCCACCGCCGCCGCGTGCGGCGCGTTCTCCACGGCACCGCCGGTCAGGATCACCGCCGCCGCCCGCTGCCGTTGCAGCAGGGTCAGGTAGGTCAGCTCCCGCTCCGGCGACCCCCCGGTGTTGCAGGTCACCGCCAGCCGTTCGCCGCCCGCCCGCCCGCCGGGACCGCCGATCTCGGTCTGGATCGCGCTCGCCATGATCCCGAAGAACGGGTCCGCGATGTCGTTGACCAGGATGCCGACCAGGTCGGAGGTGGCCGCCGCGAGCGCGCTCGCCGGCCCGTTGAGGACGTAGTCCAGCTCGTCCACCGCCCGCAGCACCCGCTCCCGCGTGGACGCCGCCACGGGGTAGTTGCCGTTCAGTACGCGCGACACCGTCGCGGGCGAGACCTGGGCGCGGGCCGCCACGTCCGCCAGGGTCACCGTCATCTCGTCGTCCTCCGGTCACGCATCTCGTCGTACGTCGTCGTACTCCGGCTGATCAACCTGATCAGCGGCCCGATCGACAGCTTGTTCATAGGAAGCCCCCTTGCCGTGCAGACCATAAGGCCATTCACTCCTGTTGTTCGCCCCCTCGAACAACTCGACCCCATCACGCTCTTGTACAGACCAGGGGTCAAAGGCTAGCTTCAGACCATATAGAAAGCGCTTGCTGCGTCACTGGGACGCACGCGGACGAAGGGAAACACGTGAACCGCAAGACGGTGCGTATCGCCATGAACGGCGTCACCGGGCGCATGGGCTACCGCCAGCACCTCGTCCGCTCGATCCTCGCCCTGCGTGAGCAGGGCGGACTCGACCTCGGCGACGGCACGGTGCTCTGGCCCGAACCGGTCCTCGTCGGCCGCCGCGAGCACGCGCTCCGCGAGATCGCCGACCGCCACGGCCTGTCGGACGAGCACATCTCCACGGACCTGTCGGCCGTCCTGGCCGACCCCACCATCGACATCTACTTCGACGCGCAGGTCACCTCCGCCCGCGAGGAGGCCCTCCAGCAGGCCATCGCCGCCGGAAAGCACATCTACACCGAGAAGCCCACGGCCACCGGCCTGGAGGGCGCCCTGGAGCTGGCCCGCCTCGCCCACGCCAAGGGCGTCAAGTCCGGCGTCGTCCAGGACAAGATCTTCCTGCCCGGCCTGCTGAAGCTGAAGCGGCTCATCGACGGCGGCTTCTTCGGCCGGATCCTCTCGGTCCGCGGCGAGTTCGGCTACTGGGTCTTCGAGGGCGACTGGCAGGAGGCCCAGCGCCCGTCCTGGAACTACCGCGCGGAGGACGGCGGCGGCATCGTCGTCGACATGTTCCCGCACTGGGAGTACGTGCTGCACGAGCTGTTCGGCCGGGTGAAGTCCGTCCAGGCCCTCACCGCCACCCACGTCCCGCAGCGCTGGGACGAGAACGGCAAGCCCTACGACGCGACGGCCGACGACGCCGCGTACGGCATCTTCGAGCTCGACGGCGGCGCCGTCGCCCAGATCAACTCCTCCTGGGCGGTCCGCGTCAACCGCGACGAGCTGGTCGAGTTCCAGGTGGACGGCACCGAAGGCTCAGCGGTCGCCGGCCTGCGCAACTGCCGTGCCCAGCACCGCAGCGCGACCCCCAAGCCGGTCTGGAACCCGGACATCCCCGCCACCTACGCCTTCCGCGAGCAGTGGCAGGAGATCCCCGACAACACCGAGTTCGACAACGGCTTCAAGGCCCAGTGGGAGCTGTTCCTCAAGCACGTCTACGCCGACGCCCCCTACCACTGGGACCTGCTGGCCGGCGCCCGCGGCGTGCAGCTCGCCGAGCTGGGCCTGAGGTCGTCGGCGGAGGGCCGCCGCATCGACGTACCGGAGATCGAGCTGTGACCATCCACCTCCCCGCCCCCGACGGGTCGTTCCGGGTCTACGAGCCGCGCACCGAGCCGCTCGCCGTCACCCCCGGCACCCCCCTCACCTCCCGTACGGTCTTCTCGGCGGCGCACGTCGTCGCCGACCCGTTCGCCGACACCAACCCCGACGCGCCCGCCGCCGTCGACTGGGACGCCACCCTCGCCTTCCGCCGCCACCTGTGGTCGCACGGCCTGGGCGTCGCCGAGGCGATGGACACCGCCCAGCGCGGCATGGGCCTGGACTGGGCGGGCGCGGCCGAGCTGATCCGCCGCAGCGCCGCCGAGGCCCGTGCCGTCGGCGGCCGGATCGCCTGCGGCGTCGGCACCGACCAGCTCACCGGCCCGGCGACCCTCGCCGAGGTCCGCGCCGCCTACGAGGAGCAGCTCGCCCTCGTCGAGGAGACGGGCGCCCAGGCCATCCTGATGGCCTCCCGGGCGCTCGCGGCGGCGGCCACCGGCCCCGAGGACTACCTCGACGTCTACGGCCACCTGCTGCGCCAGGCCGCCGAGCCGGTGGTCCTGCACTGGCTCGGCCCGATGTTCGACCCGGCGCTGGACGGCTACTGGGGCTCCGCCGACCTCGACACGGCCACCGACACCTTCCTGGAGGTCATCGCCGCCCACCCCGACAAGGTCGACGGCATCAAGGTGTCGCTGCTGGAGGCCGGCCGCGAGATCGACATCCGCCGCCGCCTGCCGCAGGGCGTCCGCTGCTACACCGGCGACGACTTCAACTACCCCGAGCTGATCGCGGGCGACGAGCAGGGCTTCAGCCACGCCCTGCTCGGCATCTTCGACCCGCTGGGGCCGCTGGCGGCCGAGGCGGTCCGGATCCTGGACACGGGCGACACGGCGGGCTTCCGTGCCCTCCTGGACCCCACCGTCGAACTCTCCCGGCACCTCTTCCAGACCCCCACCCGCTTCTACAAGACGGGCGTGGTCCTCCTGGCCTGGCTGGCCGGCCACCAGACCCACTTCACGATGGTCGGCGGCCTCCAGTCGGCCCGCTCGCTGCCGCACTTCGCGCGCGCCTACGAACTCGCCGACGGCCTGGGCCTGTTCCCGGACCCCAAGCTGGCCGAGGAACGGATGAAGACCCTCCTCGCCCTGTACGGAGCCGCTCGATGACGTCCCTGGACCGCTTCTCGATCAACCAGATGACCGTCAAGCAGCTCTCGCTGCCCGAACTGGCCGACGCCTGCCTGGACCTGGGCGTGCCGGGCGTCGGCCTGTGGCGCGAGCCGGTCCGGGCCTACGGCCTCGACGCGACCGCCAAACTGCTGCGCGAGGCGGGCCTGACCGTCACCACCCTGTGCCGCGGCGGCTTCTTCACGGCGATCGACCCGGACGAGCGGGCCGCCGCGCTCGCCGACAACCGGCGGGCGATCGAGGAGGCCGCGACCCTCGGCACGGACACCCTCGTCCTGGTCTCCGGCGGCCTGCCGGCGGGCTCGAAGGACCTGCACGGCGCCCGGGAACGCATCGCCGACGCCCTCGCCGAACTCGGCCCCTACGCCGAACAGCACGGCGTCCGCCTCGCCATCGAGCCCCTGCACCCCATGTTCGCCTCGGACCGCTGCGTGGTCTCCACCCTCGCCCAGGCCCTGGACCTCGCGGAACGCTTTCCGGCCCACCAGGTCGGCGTCACCGTCGACACGTACCACATCTGGTGGGACGACCAGGCACCCGCACAGATCGCCCGGGCCGGCGCGGGCGGTCGCATCCACACCTTCCAGCTCGCCGACTGGACCACCCCGCTGCCGGAGGGCGTCCTCAACGGCCGCGGCCAGATCGGCGACGGCGCGATCGACATGCGCGAATGGCAGGGCTACGTGGAGGCCGCCGGCTACACCGGCCCCATCGAGGTCGAACTCTTCAACGACGGCCTGTGGGCGCGCGACGGACGGGAGGTGCTCGCCGAGACCGCGAAGCGATTCGAGGCGCACACGGTGGACTGACGGGTCGGTGGCCTGCCCGTTTCCCGCACTGCCGGGCAGGCCACGGCCCTAGGATCGGGTGTGACACCCGAGCGAACGGACGCCGACGACCATGTACGTCAGCCGGATCATCGTGAAGGACATCAAGTCCTTCCACGGCCCCCGCGAAGTCGACCTCACGCTGACCCGCCCCGACGGAAGTCACGCTGGATGGACGGTGCTCGCGGGGCGCAACGGCTCGGGCAAGACGACGCTGCTGCGGGCGATGGCGCTGGCGCTCAGCGGGCCGGGGGTGGCCCGCAGTCTGGTGCCGGTGTTCGAGAACTGGGTGAGTGAGCAGAGCACGGCGGGTGAGGTCGAGGTCGAGATCAGCCGGGACACGGGGCACGACCGCTTCTCGCAGGGCCGCCCGCCCGCCGGTCCCTTCCGGGCCGGGTTGCGTTGGAAAACGCCCCGCGACGGCTTCGCGGGCAGGGTTCCGGTCCGCCGGGGTACCCCCCTGCCCGGACTCGACGAGATCAAGTACACCAGAGGGCAGACGAGCATCGCCCGCCGTGGTCCGTGGGCGGACAATCCCGCGGGCTGGTTCTCCGCGGCCTACGGGCCGTTCCGGCGGATGGCCGGCGGCTCGGGCGAGGTACAGCGGCTGATGCTGGCGTCGGGGCCCGTGGCCCGGCACACGAGCCTCTTCCATGAGGACGCCTCACTCGCCGAGGGGGTCACCTGGCTGATCGAGCAGCATCTGCGCGGGCTGGAGGGCAGATGGGGTGCGCGGGAGCTGAAGGCGTTCGCTCTGCTGCTGCTCGGAGACGGGCTGCTGCCGGACGGGTACCGGATCAACGACGTCGACTCGGAGGGGCTGTGGGTGGAGCGGCGGGACAGCCGCTTCCCGCTGCGGGAGATGAGCGACGGGTTCCGTACGGTGGCGGCGCTTGTCGTCGACATCCTCAAGCAACTGCACGACGTGTTCGGTGAGCACATGTGGGAGCCCGACTTCCGGGAGGGCGGATTCGGGTCGGCTACGGTGACGGCCCCCGGCGTCGTCATCATCGACGAGATCGACGCCCATCTGCACGTGTCCTGGCAGCGCCGGATCGGCCCCTGGCTGACCGCCCACTTCCCGCGTATCCAGTTCATCGTCACCACGCACAGCCCCTACATCTGCCAGGCGGCCGACCCCGGCGGCCTGATCCGGCTGCCCGGCGTGGACGAGGCCCGCCCGCCCGAGGTCATCGACCAGGAGCTGTACGACCGGGTGGTGTACGGCAGCGGCGACGACGCCGTCCTCTCCGACCTCTTCGGTCTCGACACGCCCTACTCCGAGCGGGCCGAGCAGGCGAGGGCCGAGTTCGTGGAGCTGGAGGCGGAGATCTACGACGGGGTCCCGTCGGCGGAGGCGCTCGCCCGCTACCGGGAGCTCAAGGAACGGCTCGCCAGCTCGCCGTCGGCCCGGGTGGACGAGGTGAGCGCGCACCTCCAACGGATCGCGGAGGAGATCAAGGACGAAGCGGAGTGATCCGGCTTCGGCGTGCCGTTCTGCCGGCGGCCACGACGGAACGGCTCAGGGACTACACCGACGACATCCGGCAGCAGGCCACGGAGAAGGAACGCAAGGACAGGGCGAAGGAACTCTGGGAGAGCCGTCGGCGGGTCCGTCCCGCACTTCTCATGGGGCTCGCGGAGATGGCACCCGGCCACGAACGCTGCATGTACTGCGGTGACGGCCAGGGCACCGACATCGACCACTTCGAGCCGAAGAGCCTCGCCCCGCTGCGTACCTTCGACTGGCTCAACCACCTGCTCGCCTGTTCGTTCTGCAACAGCAACCAGAAGCGGAACCTCTTCCCCACCGGGGCCGACGGCAGCCCCCTGCTCGTCGACCCGACAGCCGAGGACCCCTTGGACCATCTACGGCTGGTGCTCCCGCTCGGCACGTACCGGGGCCTGACCGACCGGGGACGGGCCTGCATCGAGGTGTTCGGCCTCAACGCGCGAGCCGTCCTGGTCAAGGGGCGCGTGGATGCCTACGCCACGGCCAGGCACTCCATCGAGCTGTGGCGCATAGCCATGGACAAGGGGCAACGCGACAAGGCGACGGAGATCGTCCGGGTCGCCTGGAACCGCCCCCTCATCGATGTGCTCGTCGCCATGTTCCACCAGTCCGGCCACCCGGCGGCCGATGCCCTGTTCGTGGCGGAGGCGGAGACCCTCGCCCTCCTCCGCGACCCCGAACTGCGCACCGCTTTCCTGCACTTCCGGGGCGTCAGCTACTGAGATGCCCGTCCCGCACGGCCCCTACGAACGCGGCCCAGCCGCCCGCCGAGAACACCAGCGCGGGGCCGGTGGAACCGGCCTTGCTGTCGCGCACGGGGACGGTGACGTGACCGCGGGCGATCTCCAGGCAGTCGTCGTTGGTGCCACCGCTGTAGCTGGACTTGTACCACCCGGTGGCGATGGGCTCACTGCTGGCCATGTGCGTGTTCCTCCGCTGCCGCTCTGACGACGGCAAGTGACTGCTGGTGCGACAACGCGTCGCTCAAGGCCAGAGCGTAGGCCGTCTGGCTGGCACTCACCAGCGCCGGATCGTCCATCAAGTTGCCGGTGAGAAAGCCTTCGACGTAGGCCACAGGGGCGGAGTCCTCAAAGCTCATGAGCGTGAGGTAGCTCTGCAGGAGAGCGTGTGCTCCGACACCGTACGGAAGCACATGAAGCCGTAGTCGCCCCGCCTCGGCCATGTCCGCGATCTTGTGCAACTGTACGGCCATGACCTGGGCGCCGCCGACGTGGCGCCGCAACACCGACTCGTCGAGTAGCGTCCAGATGACCGGCTGGTCGGGGCCGTCGAGGATTCGGCGGCGTTTTGTTCGGTTGACGAGGAACCCGTCAAGTTCCTCAGCCACATAGGTCGGCCGGTACGCGCGGAAGAGTGCACTTGCGTAGTCCTCGGTCTGGAACACGCCGGGAACCAACGACAGCGCGAACTGCTGGATCACCGTCGCCTGTTGCTCCAGCTCGGCCACGGCCGCGAAATAGTCGTTGTACTTCGAGTCCAGGTCCTGCAGCCACCGTTCGAAGAACCCGTCCGTCTTGATGGCCCGGTCGATCCGGCGCGCGTCATCCGGCTTCGGCAGCCGCCTTCCCGCCTCGAAGTGGCTGATCAGCGTGGGCGAGCACACGACCAGCTCGCCCAGTTCCTCCTGGGTGAGACCGGCGGTCGTCCGCCGCAGCCTCAGCTCCTCCCCGTACTTCTCCCGTTGCGTCCGAGGCTTCTGGCGCTCGCTCATGCGGCCAACTCCCGTTCCTGACAAAGGCTCTGTCAAGTCCCCGCCCCTGGAAGCGTAGCCACTCCCGACCCCACTCTGTGAGGGAATCGCCACACAGTGAAGTCACCGCAGGTGAGAAAGCAGGTCGGCATGACGCATCTCCTGGCCCGGCTGGTCGAGCCGTTGCTCCGGTTCCTCCTGCCCGCTCGCGGGCGACGGCGCCGCAGGGCGGTCGTGCCGCTCGCGTACACATACCCGTACTCGTGCCCGTACGTCGGCCGTGAAGCCCCCTTGCGCGGCGAGGACAGCCCGCTCGTCCGGCCTTATCTCGACCACGTGGAGATCTACGCGTGAACGGGCGTCTGCTTCCGTGGACCGGCGCGGACGGCAAACCGGGGTATCTCGTGGGCGACGGGACGGGATACGTCTCCCGGCTCGCCGACCGGATCGAGAGTGTGCACCTCGCTATGGCGGACGACCTGCTCGACCACGCGGCCGAACTCCTCGCCGAGCAGCGGCTGACCGCCGAGGAACTCCGTTACCTGGCCCGGCGGCTGAGCGAATCGCTGCGGGACGTCAAGCGTGTCGCCGAGAGCAGGGGCGCGCGGCTGCCGCGTGGTTGACCCTCGACCTTGTGCAGGGCCCAGAGTGCCGGGTGTGGAGAACGACATGCGCAGCATCGGGGAGCTGGCCCGCGACAGCGGCCTGGGCGTGAGTGCCCTGCGGTTCTACGACCGGGCCGGTGTGCTGGTCCCGACCTGGGTGGATCCGGTGAGCGGTTATCGCTGGTACGAGCCGGAGCAGTTGGAGGAGGCCCGGCTGCTGGCCCGTCTGCGCCGGGCCGGGATGCCGCTGGCGGACATCCGGCTGGTGCTGGCCAGTTGGTCCGGTGCGGACACCGATCTGGTCCGGGAACTGTTCAAGGCGCACCTGCGCCGTCTCGAACTGGGGCTGTCCGACGCCCGCAGCGAGTTCTCCGCGCTCCGCGCACTACTCGATCACCGGGAGAACGTCATGACCTCGCTCCGTATCCCCGCCGTCCGGCTGTCCGTCGCCGCGCCGGAACTGGCAGCCGCGCTGGACGCGGTCCGTTTCGCGGTGAGCACCGACCCCGCACTGCCGATGCTCGGCGGTGTGCTGTTCGACGTCGAGGGCGAGAGCCTGCGTGTCGTGGCCACCGACCGGTACCGAATGGCGTTCGCACGGGTCGGCGTCGCCGGGCATGACGGGGGCCGGGTGCAGGTCGTCGTACCCGGCCCGCTCGCCGACGCGATGCGAGCACTGTCGGACGGCGAGGGGCCGGTGCGACTCTCGCTCGACGGTGACCGTGTGACGTTGGAGGCCGGGGACCGGCAGACGGCCGGCCGGTGTCTCGCCCACGAGTTCCCCGACTACCACCGTCTCCTGCCCCGGGCCGGTGGCCGCCGTGCGGTCGTCGAGGTGGCGGCCTTCCGGCGGGCCCTGGAGACGGGGCCCGTCCGCTCCGGGGAGGCCGGGGCGCCCGATCTCAGCGTGCTCGGGGTGGCGGACGACGGCGCGGTGACCCTCTGCGCCGATGCCGACGGGGCCGATGCCGGTGAAGACCCGAACCGCGTCGCCGTCAACCGCGAGTTCCTGCTGGCCGCGCTTGCCGCGCTGGCCTCCGGGGCCCGCGACCGACTGGTTCTGGAGTTCGGCGCGCCCACCGCGCCGATCACGATCCGCCGACCCGACGACGAGAGCGCCTTCTCGCTTCTGATGCCGGTCCGGCTGGAGGGCTGACGGCACCTGTGTGAGGACTTCTTCACACAGGTCTTTTTTATATTCCCTGTTCACGGGTTACGGCCTTTTTCAATTTGCTGTGTTTCACCTGTCAGTTCAGGTTTTTTCCATTCGGTTGGAACCGCGCCCTGCCTGCTCGTGTCTATAGGATTCGAGTCAGCCGCAAGGGCGAGCAAATGGCCCGGGATTGCGGTTGGAAAAGGCAATTGATAACCAAGGAGTTCTCTGTGAACATGCGTATCGCCACCGTCGCCGTGGCCTCCGCCGCCCTCGTCGCCGCCGGTGCCACCGCCGCTGTCGCCGCCCCGGCCCCGGCTCCCTCCATCACCCTCAAGGCGAGCGCCGGCACCGTCCGCCTGGGCGATGTCGTCACCTTCACCGGCAAGGTCGACGGCGTCAAGGAGGGCAGCAAGGTGACCCTCCAGGTCAAGGACGGCAAGAAGTGGGTGTCGCTGCCCGCGACCGCGAAGGTCTCCAAGGCGGCCTACAAGCTGACCGACAAGTTCGACAAGAAGGGCGTCGAGGTCCTGCGCGTCAAGGACGGCAGCGCCGTCTCCAAGAACGTGTCCGTCACGGTCCGCTGAATCCGCCCGCGGCGCGCCGCGGCTGAATAGTCGGTTTCCCCTGACCGGCTTCCCCGAGAGCCTGCCCCACCCCGTCCGATCCGGGGTGGGGCAGGTGTCGTCGGGACGCCTGCGCGTTCGCCGAATCCTATGGATCCTATGGGTGGCCTGTCCTGGCGGTTCTCTTAGATTGTCGTTAATTCGCCTAGAACGTAGAGCACGGTGTTGTCGTTGGCCGACGTCTCCGGGACCGGCTGGATGACGTCCCAGTGCTCGACGACCTTGCCGTCCCGGACCCGGAAGATGTCCACCACGACCACCTGCTCGCCGACGCCCGCACCCGCACCTCCTCGCATGCTCCCGGGGGCATGCCCCTGGGTACGACGGCCGCGAAAAAATCTTCAACCGGCGTACAACCCTCCCCCCACCCCGCCGGTCTACTTGGCGTCAGGGCTTTCGGAGGGGGATCCGGGGGGATCGCGGGGGTTCTGATACGGAGGGGAAAGCCGAGGGGGTTCGGTCGACGGACCGGGCCCCCTCGAAGCATGTCCGGGTGCGTGCCGGACACGGGGTTCCGGCCGAGGAGAAGCGGTACGGCGTGCCGCTGGTGTGCCCGGAGCCGTAGCCGCGCTAGAAGAACACCCCGCACCGCAGCAGCACGTTCGCGTACGGCCGGGCCTCGCCGGTGCGTACGACCAGGTGCGCGTCCGCCGACAGGTCCTTCAGCCGCTCGTGCGGGACGAGGGCCAGGTCGGGGAAGTGGCCGTCGAGGAGTGCGGCGGCGGCCGGGTTGGCCCCGTGCATCTCCGTCGCCGCCGTCGCGCCCTCCACGACCAGCTCGGCCAGCAGCCCCTCCAGCACCTCCGCGAAGGACGGCACCCCGGCCCGGAAGGCGAGGTCCACGACCCGCGGCCCCTTCGGGATCGGCATCCCGGCGTCGCACACCAGCACCCCGTGCCCGTGCCCCAACTCGGCGAGCGCACGGGAGAGATGACGATTGAGGATCCCGGCCTTCTTCACAGCGCCCCGACCTCCGCCGCCGTCGGGTACGACTCCTGCGCACCCCGCTTCGTCACCGCCGCCGCCCCGACCCGTGCCGCGTACGCCGCCGCCTCGGCGAGCGACGCGCCCGCCCCGAGCCGTACCGCGAGCGCCGCCGTGAACGCGTCCCCGGCGCCGGTCGTGTCCACCGCGTCCACCTTCACGGAGGGGACGTGCGAGACCCCGTCGCCGTCGGCCACCAGCGCACCCTCCGCGCCCAGCGTCACCACCACCGACCTCGGGCCCTTGGCGAGCAGCAGCCGCGCCCAGTCGGCCGGTTCCTCGCTCACGCACGCCTCGCCGAGGATCACCCGCGCCTCGTGCTCGTTCACGATCAGCGGGTCGCAGGCCGCGAGGACCTCACCGGGGAGGGGCTGCGGCGGGGAGGGGTTGAGGACGAATCGGCTGCCGGGGGCCAGGTTCCGTACGACCTCCAGCACCGTCTCCAGCGGGATCTCCAGCTGCGCGGAGACCACCCGGGAGGCGTGGAAGAGACTGACCGCGGCCTGCACGTCCGCCGGCGTGAGACGGCCGTTCGCGCCCGGCGAGACGACGATGCTGTTGTCCCCGGAGGGATCCACGGTGATGAGGGCGACCCCCGTCGGCGCCCCGCCCACCAGCACGCCCACCGTGTCCGCACCCGCCGCCCGCTGCGAGTCGAGCAGCAGCCTGCCGTGCGCGTCGTCGCCGACCCGGGCCAGCAGGGCGGTACGGGCACCGAGCCGGGCAGCCGCGACCGCCTGGTTGGCACCCTTGCCGCCGGGGTGCGTGGCGAGGTCGCCGCCGAGCACGGTCTCACCCGCGCCCGGCCGCCGCTCGACACGGATCACCAGGTCGGCGTTGGCCGAACCCACGACCAGGAGGTCGTAGTCGTACATCGGTTGACTCCCTAAACGGACTGGACGGACCAGGCGGCTGGACGGCTGGGCGGCGGACGGAGCGAGGCGGCCGGGGGCTCAATTCAACCGCCCGGCCGCCTCCCTGGTGTCTCAGCCCGTAAAACCGGCCACGTTGTCCTTCGTGACCACCTTCACCGGCACCTTGATCGCCGACGGGATCTTCTGGTCCTTGACGGCCTTCAGCGCGTTGTCCACGGCGATCTTCCCGAGCTGGCTGGGCTGCTGGGCCACCGACGCGTACAGCGTGCCGTTCTTCACCGCGGTCAGGCCGTCCGGGGTGCCGTCGAAGCCGATCACCGAGACCGACGAACCGGCCTTGGAACCCAGCGCCTTGATGGCGCCGAGGGCCATCTCGTCGTTGGCGGCGATGACGCCCTGGACGTCCGGGTGGGCCTGGAGCAGGTTCGACATCACGTCGAGGCCCTTGGTGCGGTCGAAGTCGGCCGGCTGCTGGGCCACCACCTGGATACCGGGGTAGGCCTTCAGGCCGTTGGCGAAGCCCTGCGCCCGCTCCCGGGCGGCGGAGGTGCCGGCCTGGCCCTGCAGGATCACGATCTTGCCCTGGCCGCCGAGCTTCTCCGCGATCGTCTTCGCGGCCAGCTCACCGCCGGTGACGTTGTCGGAGGCGACCAGCGTCGCCGTCTTCGCGTTGTTGACGCCACGGTCGACGGCGATGACCGGGATGTCCGCCTTGTCGGCGGCCTTCACCGAGTTGCTCGCCGCGTCCGAGTCGACCGGGTTGACGATGATCGCGCCCAGCCCCGAACTGGTGAAGTTCTGGAGCTGGTTGGCCTGCTGCGAGGCGTCGTTCTGGGCGTCGGTGACGGTCAGGTCCACGCCCTGCTTCTTCGCCTCGGCCTGGGCACCGGCCCGGATCTGCACGAAGAACGGGTTGTTGAGGGTGGACAGGGACAGGCCGATCTTCGGGTTGCTCGACGAGGAGCCCGTGTGGAGCAGCGAGGTCGCGGCCACCAGGGCCACCGTGACGGCCGCGGCCAGCGCGTACGTCCCGGCCTGCTTCCCCTTGCTGCCCCCGGTGCCGGCGGCGAGCGGGGTGGCCCCGGCCTTGCGGCGCAGGGTGTCCAGGAGGACGGCCAGCGCGATGACGACGCCGATGACGACCTGCTGCCAGAACGCCGAGACGTTGAGCAGGTTGAGGCCGTTGCGCAGCACCGCGAGGATCAGCGCGCCGATCAGCGTGCCGGACGCCTTGCCGGTGCCGCCGGCCAGCGAGGCACCGCCGATCACGACCGCCGCGATGGCGTCCAGTTCGTAGCCGTTGGCGGCCTGCGGCTGCGCCGAGGACAGCCGGGCGGCCAGCACGATGCCGGCGACGGCCGCGAACAGCCCGGACAGCGCGTAGATGGCGAGCTTCTGCTTGTTCACCCGCAGCCCGGACAGCCGGGCGGCCTCCTCGTTGCCGCCGATCGCGTACATCGAGCGCCCGATGTAGGTCCGGCCGAGCACGAAGGCCGCGATCAGCCCCATCAGGACCATGACCAGCACCGGCACCGGCAGCCAGCCGCCGAGGGTGTCACCGAGGTGCGAGACCGAGTCGGGGAAGGCGATCGGGGAGCCCCCGGAGATCACCAGCGCCAGACCGCGCCCCACCGACAGCATCGCGAGCGTCGCGATGAACGGCGGCAGCTTGCCGTAGGCAATGAGGAAACCGTTGACGAGACCGGCCGCGATGCCGGTGGCGACCGCGAGGACGACGGCCAGGAACACCGGCACCCCGTGCGAGGTGGCGCTCCACGCCAGCACGGTGGCCGACAGGGCCGCCACCGAGCCGACCGACAGGTCGATGCCCGCCGCGACGATCACGAACGTCGCGCCGAACGCCAGGATGGCCGTCACGGCCGCCTGGACGCCGACGTTGAGCAGGTTGTCGGTGGTGAGGAAGTCCCCGGACAGCGCCGACATGGCGATGACGAGAACGATCAGCGCGGTGAGCGCGCCGTTGTCGAGGAGCAGCCGGCGCACGCCGGAGACGCCACCGGCGCCCGCGTTCCCGCTCTTGAGCGTGTCAGTGGCCACGTCCGGCCTCCTTGTCGGTCTTGTCAGTCGTGGTGGGGGTGCTCACGGCGAGGGACATGACGGCGTCCTGGGTGGCGTCCTCCGCGGCCAGTTCGCCCGCGATCCGGCCCTGGGCCATCACCAGCACCCGGTCGCTCATCCCGAGGACCTCCGGCAGATCGCTGGAGATCATCAGCACGGCGGCCCCGGCGGCCGTGAGTTCGTTGATCAGCTGGTAGATCTCGACCTTGGCGCCGACGTCGATGCCGCGCGTCGGCTCGTCGAGGATCAGCACCTTGGTGTCGGCGAGCAGCCACTTGCCGATGACGACCTTCTGCTGGTTGCCGCCGGACAGCGTCCGCACGTGCTGGCCGAGCCCGGCCATCCGCACGCCCAGCTGCCCGGCGATCCGCTCGGCGGCCACATGCTGCCCCCTGAGGTCGACGATCCCGGCCCGGGTCGCCTTGCGCAGCGTCACAAGGCCGAGGTTCTCCTCGACGGAGGCGTCAAGCACCAGCCCCTGCCCCTTGCGGTCCTCGGGGACGAGCCCGATCCCGGCGGTCATGGCCGCGTTGACGTCGTGCCGCCGCAGCGCCGCACCGGAGACCTTCACGGCCCCCTTGTCGTACGGATCGGCCCCGAACACGGCCCGTACGACCTCCGTACGGCCCGCGCCCACGAGCCCGGCGATGCCGACGACCTCCCCGGCGTGCACCTCGAAGCTCACGTCGTGGAAGACGCCGTCCCGGGTCAGCCCCTCCACGGACAGCAGCGCCGCACCGGCCTCGCCCCGCTCCCGCGGGTACTGCTGCTCGATGGACCGCCCGACCATCAGCCGGACCAGCTCCTCCTGCGGGGTGACGGCGGGCACCTGGCCCACGCTCTTCCCGTCACGGATGACGGTGACCCGGTCCCCGAGGGCGGCGATCTCCTCCAGGTGGTGCGTGATGAAGACGATCCCGACCCCGTCCGCGCGCAGCTGGCGCACGATCGTGAAGAGCTTCTCCACCTCCTCCGAGGTGAGCACGGCGGTCGGCTCGTCCATGATGAGCACGCGCGCGTCCAGGCTGAGCGCCTTGGCGATCTCGACCATCTGGAGGCGGGCGATACCGAGTTCACGGACCCGCGCGCGTGGCGACACGTTCACGCCGACCCGCGTCAGCAGGACCTCGGCGTCGGCCTCCATCCGCTTCCGGTCGATCATCCCGAAGCGGCGCGGCTGCCGCCCCAGGAAGATGTTCTCGGCGACCGTGAGGTCGGGTACGAGGTTGAACTCCTGGTAGATGGTGGCGATCCCGAGCCGCTCGGAGTCCTGCGCACCATGGATGCGCACCTCCTCGCCGCCGGCCAGGATCCGCCCCGCGTCGGGGGTGTAGGCGCCGGAGAGCATCTTGATGAGGGTGCTCTTGCCCGCGCCGTTCTCACCGAGGAGTACGTGCACCTCGCCCCGGCGCAGGTCGAAGTCGACGCCGTCGAGCGCGACCACGCCGGGGAAGGACTTCCGTATGCCCTCGATACGCAGCAACTCGTCCGGGTTGCTCACGACGTGCTCCTTTGCACAGGGGTGGGGGACTGCGGGGGGTGGGGGTCGGGGATCTCGCCGCGGCCCTCGCCGCACGAACGGCGGACGACGAGCCGGGCGGGGAGGGTGACGGACCTGGGCGGCCGGCCCTCGATGCGGTCGACCAGCGCGCGTACGGCGGCCCGGCCGAGTTCGCCGGTGGGCTGGGCGATGGCGGTGACGGGCGGGTCGGTGTGCACGAACCAGGGGATGTCGTCGAAGGCGGCCAGTGCCATGTCACCTGGCACCCGAAGCCCCCGCGCGCGCACCGCGTCCAGTGCCCCCAGCGCCATCAGGTTGTCCGTGGCGAACACGACCTCGGGCGGCTCGGGCAGGTCGAGGAACCCCTCGGTGACCCGCCGCCCGCTCTCGGCCTGGAAGTCGCCCTGGCCTATGTAGGCGTCGGGGAGGGGGACGCCGTACTCGGCGAGGGCCTCGCGGAAGGCCTGGACACGTTCGCTGCCGGTGGTGGTGGCCGCCGGCCCGGCGATGATCGCGACCCGCCGGTGCCCCAGCCCGCACAGGTGGGCGACGAGGTCGCGGATCGCGGCCCGCCCGTCCGCCCGCACCACCGGCACGTCGACGCCCGGGATCCACCGGTCGACGAACACCATGGGCGTCCCGGCCCGCGCCGCCTCCAGCATCAGCGGCGAGCCGCCGTCGGTGGGGGAGACCAGCAGCCCGTCGATCCGCCGGTCGAGCAGCGTCCGTACGTGGTGGTCCTGGAGCTCCGGCCGCTCGTCGGCGTTGCCGATGATGACGCTGTAGCCGAGGGCGCGGGCCGCCTCCTCGACCGAGCGGGCCAGCTCGGTGAAGTAGGGGTTCATCACGTCGCTGATGACCAGGCCGAGGGTGCGGGTCTGGTCGGTGCGCAGGGAGCGGGCGACGGCGTTCGGGCGGTAGCCCAGCGCCTGTACGGCGGCCAGCACGCGGGTACGGGCGTCGTCGCTGACCGACGGATGGTCGTTCAGGACCCGGGACACCGTGGCGACGGAAACGCCCGCCTCGGCGGCGACGTCCTTGATACTCGCCATCGCCGCTCCACCTCCTCGTGGAATCGATTACACGACTTCGTGTACCGAGGATTGGAATCGATTACACGCCGATGGCGCAAGGCCCCGGCGATGGCCGAAATCCAATCGTGACCGGAGGGCGGGCCGGTGTTCCTGACGGTCTGCGTCCGGGACCTCGTCCTGCGCATACTGGGGTGCGGTCCGGCCTGCATCCCCGCCTTCCTCCAGGCGGTCACGAACGGAGGCCGGGAGCGGCTCGCCGGACGAGTGGCGGTCCTGGCAGTGACGGGTGGTGTGGGCTGTGGGAAGGGTCGAAGGGCTCTGGAAGGCCGGCGAAATGCCGTTTCACGACGGGCTGTACCGGTCGGACGACACCGGCCTGGAGCTGTATGTCGAGGGTCCCGGGGCCTACCACCCTGACGCCGGGCAGCCGGTCCCCTTCCGCGTCGGGGGACCGTTCGACGTGGCCCGGGCCATCGAGGCGCACGGCGTCACCGGGGTGGACACCTGCTTCGAGAGCCCGCTGCCGGACGGATCGGGTTGGCTGTCCGGCGGGGGCGGCGGGATGGGCAACATCGGCTACCTGGCACGCCTCGGCGCCGACCGTTCACTGAGGTGGGTCGCCATGATGTTCCACTCCAACCCGTTCGTCGGAGTGCACTACGAGGGCCCGCACACGGTCGTCACCAACGACTGGGGTAACCGGATGACGCTCGACCTCACGGGCTCGGTCCTCGGCTGACCCCCGCCCGTCGCCCGGGGGCCTCACCCCGTGGTGCCCTGCCGGGCGGTGGAGGTCTCCTGCACGGCGCTGTCCAGGTGACGGACGACGGCCGGGACGTCGGCGCTCTCGGTGTGCCGGATCAGTTCCAGGGCCGGGCGGACGATGCCGCCGGGCCGTGCGATCAGCCGGGCGAGCACGGTGGCCCGGGTGTCGAGCCGTTCGACGGTGGCCGCGCGCTCCGCCTCGTTCTGCCCGGCCAGCAGGACGGCGTTGTACCAGGCCTCCTGGCGGGACTCGCGGACGCTGAAGTCGAGGATCCGCTCGTCGGTGCGGCCACCGACCTTGTCCAGCAGCGACAGCAGGGGCGACAGGGCGTCGACGGAGTCCTGCACCGCCAGCACCACCCGCGCGAGGATGTCGTTGATCAGCAGGAAGTCGTGGCGCAGGACCTGGATGTCCTGGTCCGGGACGGTCGCCGCGGCGGCGATCGCCAGGTCGAGGTTGATGTGCGCGTTCACGCCGAGGACCAGGTGCTGGACGATGACCGTGTCGGCGTCGTCCAGCAGCCCGAACGTCTCGCGCCAGCAGCGCGGCCCGCTCCGGTCCCGGCGCCAGGCGTCGTACGCGTCGAAGTAGCGGTTGCCGAAGAGCGTGTCGAAGCGGTCCATGCGGGGGCCGTCGTCGAACTGCCCGCTGTGTATGGCGGCGCGTATCTCGACGGTCACCTGCCGGTACAGCGCCGCGAAGTACCCGATCCGGTCACCCGTGCGCTCGGCCTCCCGCACGATCCCGGCGAGTCCGTCCACGACATCGTCGATGTTCTGTGCCGTCATGCCCAACTCCCCTTGCCGGCGGGACCGGTACGCAGCCCTGTCCTACCACCGCGCGGCGCCGGACGGGGGGTGAACCCGGGAGACGGGGGTTCACCAGCGGACTGCGGTGAAGTCCACCGGACGGGGCCGGAGTTCGCGGGTGCGGGCCGCCAGATGCCGTAGTCGCGCGGCCATTTCCTCGTGGGGGAGGTGACGGCGGTCGCCGTGTCCCGGCAGCAGCCACTCGAAGCGCAGCCCCTCGGTGGCGGCCCGGGTCAGCGAGGCGGCCAGTTCGCGGACGGAGTACCAGGTGACGCTGTCGACCACCTCGACGTCCGCCGTCGTACGCGACCAGTAGAAGCTGTCGCCGCTGAAGCAGTACCGCCCGTCGGCGAGGTAGAGCACGCTGCCCCGGGTGTGCCCGGGGAAGGGGAGGGCGAGGACGCCGTCGGCGATCTCGGCCGGTTCGGTGCCGCGCAGGACCCGGTCGGCGTCCGGGGCGGCGGCGAGGTCGCCCTCGTGGATCCAGAGCCGGGCGCCGAACCGGTCGGCGTAGCGGCGGCCGTGCGCGGCGTGGTCGCGGTGGGTGAGGAGTACGTCGGTGACGGACCCCGGCGCCTCGTAGCGGGCGGCGAGTGCCGGGCTCCAGCGGGGGGTGTCGACCAACATCGACGTACCGTCGGGGCGGCGCAGGAGGTAGGAGTTGGCTCCGGCGGTGTGCGGCGAGTTGTGCCCGCACAGCAGCACGGCGCCGGTGTCGGCGCCGGTGTCGTCCAGGGGCATCGGGAACGGGTCCCGTGCCGGGTCGAGCCGCCCTCCCGGAGGCCGCACGGACCGGGTGGGGCAGGCGTGCGCCGCCGCGTGCAGAAGCTTCGCCTCCGCCGCGTCGCGGGGCTGGCGCAGTACGGCCGAGCGCCCCGCCACTTCCCCGACGAGCCCCGGGGCGAGCTGCCTCGCCACGTCGCAGTTCGTGCAGCGCCCGTCCACCCGCCAGCCGTGCTCGGCCTGCCCGGTCCCCATGTCCCCGTCCCCTTCCGTTCCGGTACCGCCGGTCACCTCAGGGGTATCCCGGGCGGTTCGGAAAGCGGAAGGGGGCCGGGTTCTGGTGCTTTCGGGAAGGTGTTGCTCTGCCGTCGGCGGCTCACATGGGCTTCGGCTTGAACACCGCGAAGGTCGCGCCCTGCGGGTCGGCGACCACGGCCATGCGGCCGGCCATCATCTCGAACGGCGGCTGGAACACCGTGCCGTTGCGCTTGACCAGGGCGTCCACGGTGGAGTCGACGTCGTCGACCGCGAAGTAGGTGAGCCAGTGCGGCGGGACGCCGGGGCGGTCGTCGCCGAGCTGGGCGGCGCCGCCGACGCCCCGGTCGCCGACGTTCAGCGACCAGTAGTTCCCGCCGGCGCCCTCCATCGGCTGGATCTCGATCCCGAAGGACTCGCCGTAGAAGCCGGTGGCGCCGGGCACGTCGCTGGTGTTCAGCTCGTTCCAGATCAGCGCGCCCGGCTCGTTGACCACGCCCGCGCCGTGGAAGTCGCCCGGCTGCCACACCCCGAACACCGCGCCCTGCGGATCGGCGGCGATCAGCATCCGGCCGATGTCGCCGACGTCCATCACCGGGGCGATCAGCGTGCCGCCCGCCGAGACGATCGTGTCCTGGGTGGCCTGTGCGTCGGTGCTGGCCAGATAGGTGGTCCAGACGGTCGGCGGCTCCGGCTGCCCCTCGGGCGCCATGGCCGAGCCGATGCCGGCCACCGGCTTGCCCTGAAGCGTGCAGACCGCGTAGCCGCCGAAGTCGGCCCCGCCGACCTCGCCCTGCCAGCCGAACAGGTCACGGTAGAAGTCCAGCGCGGCCTGCTGGTCCTGCGCCATCAGATCGACCCAGCACGGGGTCCCGGTCGGGTACGGAGTAGTGACTTCGGGCATCTCGGGTTCTCCCTGCGCGCGAAAAATTTCCCCGCCGCCCACCATCACCGTCCTGGCCGGTTCTCGCCACCGGAACGGCCGGATTTTTACGGTCGGCGCACCGTCCCGGCTGCGGTCACGGTCACGCCGTCTTCGGCTGCGGGTGCCAGGTGCCGTCCAGCGGGACGCCGGCCGCCGCCGCGACCCGGTCCCGGGACGCCAGCAGGCGGGCACGGAGCGCCCGCAGGTCGACGTCCACCAGGGCGCCGTCGCGCTTGACCACCCGGCCCGCGACGAGCACCGTGTCGACCAGGCCCGGGTGACCTGCGGCGACGACCGTGGCGGCCGGGTCGGTGACCGGGAAGACGGTGAGGTCGTCGGTGCGCAGCAGGATCACGTCGGCGTCCTTGCCGGGCGTGAGGCTGCCGGTGCGGGCGGCGAGGCCCAGGGCGTGGGCGCCGTCGACGGTGGCGAACTCCAGCAGGTCACGGGAGTCGAGGCCGCCGTCCAGGCCGCGCTGTACGACGTAGGCGGTGCGCATGGTGGAGAACAGGTCGCCGCCGACCGACGGGACGTCGTCCACGGAGAGCGTCGGGCGCAGGCCGGCGGCCAGCATCCGGCCGGTCATCGGCCACCCGAACCCCATCTTCAGCTCGACGTCCGGGCTGACGGACACGGTGGCGCCGGCGTCGGCGAGCATCCGCAGCTCGTCGTCGCCGAGCCCGTTGGCGTGCACGAACGTCGTGGTGTCCCGCAGCAGGCCGTGCTCGTGCAGGTCGGCGACCGGGCGCCGGATCCCCTCGGACTCGACGTGCAGGCTGCTCCGCAGGCCGAGTTCGGCCGCCAGCTCCAGCTCGGCGGCGACGGTGCCGAAGGAGGTGTCCTCCGCGCCGCGCAGTCCGAACGCCATGGTGAGCAGCGCGTCGTCCCCGGAGAGCACGGACCGCACGCGGCGGATCTCGGCCTCGACCGAGCCGGTGGTGCCCCATCCCGCGCCGTGGCAGAAGACGGACCGCCCCGGCGCGTCCCGCAGCGCCGCGACCCCGGCGTCCGCGTGCTCGGGGCTCTGCGCGCAGTGGAACCAGTCGAGCATCGTGGTCACCCCGGAGTGCAGGGCTTCCAGGCGGCCCAGCAGGGTGCCCAGGTAGACGTCCTCGGGTCGGTACCGGGGCTTGAGCGTCCTGTGCATCGCCTGCGCCCACTCGGGGAACGTCCAGTCCGCGCCGACTCCGCGGAACGCGGTCTGCCAGGTGTGCCGGTGGGTGTCGACGAAGCCGGGCATGACGATCCGGTCGGTCGCGTCGATCACCTCGGCGTCCGGGGCGTCGACCGACTCGGCCACCGCGGCGATCACACCGTCCTCGATCAGCACGTCACCGCGTTCGAGATCGCCGACGGCCGGGTCCATGCTGACCACGGTGCCGCCGGTGAGCAGGATCCTCATCAGAGAACTCCTTCAGGAAAAGTTGGCTTTTGCCCTGATTGGCGATGCGGACAAGTCTTGCCGGGCGGCGCGTGGATGTAAGCCGATCCTGGCAACGTCGGCAGGAAATTGCGCCGGTGCGGGGCATCGGATTGTGGTAACCAGGGGCAGACGGGCAATAATCTGCCCCCATGGATGATGTGGATCGGTCCATCCTCTCCGTGCTCGAAGAGCACGGGCGGATCAGCAACGCCGAGCTCGCCGCGCGGGTCGGCCTGTCGCCGTCACCGTGCCTGCGGCGCGTGCACCGCCTGGAGGAGAGCGGGGTGATCCGCGGCTACCGGGCGGAGATCGACCCGGCGGCGGTCGGCCGCAGCCTCCGGGTGTTCGCGGGCGTCCGCCTGATGCGGCACAACCGCGGTGACGTGGCCGCGTTCGAACGCGCGGTCGTCCAGCTGTCCGAGGTGGTCCACGTCCACCACGTCACCGGCAACTACGACTACCTGCTCCAGGTCGAGGTCGCCGACCTGCCGGCCTACGAGGACTTCCACGCCAACCGGCTGGCCGACCTGCCCGGCGTCGCCACGGTGAGCAGCTACGTCACCATGAAGACGCTCTGACTCACGCGCGGGTGCCCTCGGCTCCCGGGCCCACCGCACCTTCCGCACCGGCCGCCGCGAGCACGTCGGCGACCAGGTCGGCCGTGTCCTCCGTGCCCGCGGCCAGCCGGACCAGGCCCGGCGGGACCGAGGCGCTGATCTGGTCCTCGCTGAGCATGCCGCGCCACATGGAGGCCGGGTGCACGGCCAGCGACTCCACGCCGCCGAGACTGGCCGACCGGCGGGCGTAGCGCAGCCGGCCGAGGAACGCGTCGGCCGCCTCGAAGCCGCCGGTGAACTCGATGCCCAGGACCCCGCCGAACCCGCTCATCTGACTGACCGCCAGCCGGTGCTGCGGGTGCGAGGCCAGGCCGGGATAGTGCACCCGGTGCACGGCCGGGTGGGCGTCCAGGGCTTCCGCGAGCGCCTGGCCGTTGGCGTTGTGCCGGGGCATCCGCAGCGGCAGGGTGCGCATCCCGCGCAGCAGCAGCCACGCGTCGAACGGCCCGAGCACGGCACCGGTGAGCAGGCCGGTGTCCCAGACCCGGTCGAGGAGCCGGGCCGGGCCGGCCAGCACGCCGGCGGAGACGTCGCTGTGGCCGTTGAGGTACTTGGTCGCGCTGTGCCAGACCAGGTCGACGCCGAAGTCCGCCGGGCGCTGGTTCAGCGGGGTGGCGAAGGTGTTGTCGGCCATCGTCAGGACGTCGTGCGCGCGGGCCAGGTCCGTGACGGCGCGCAGGTCGGTGACCTGGAGCAGCGGGTTGCTCGGGGTCTCCACCAGGATCAGGCGGGTCCGCGGGGTCAGCGCCTTCGCGAACGCGGCCGGATCGGTCTGGTCGACCAGTGTGGTCGTCACGCCGAACCGGGGCAGCAGGTTCAGCAGGACCGAGGC
Source organism: Streptomyces sp. NPDC048278 (assembly GCF_040652195.1). Classification (NCBI taxonomy): domain Bacteria; kingdom Bacillati; phylum Actinomycetota; class Actinomycetes; order Kitasatosporales; family Streptomycetaceae; genus Streptomyces; species Streptomyces sp. NPDC048278. The sequence goes on along the minus strand of NZ_JBEZLP010000004.1, from coordinate 388,008 downwards.
CGTACCGCCGTACGTCGACCGCTGCCCGACGACATGGTCACCGGCACAGACCAGGGCCAGTACGGCGGTGGTGAGCGCGGCCATTCCCGACGCGGTCACCATGGCCGCCTCGGTCCCCTCCAGCTCCGCGACGACGGCCGCGACCTGGGCGTGGTTCGGGTTGCCGAAGCGGGTGTAGAAGTCCTGGCCGCGCGGCTCGACGGCGGCCCGCGCGAACGTGTCGCCGTCCGGGGCCGAGAAGGCCGCCGTCTGGTAGATGGGCGTCGCCACGGCGCGCTGCGGAAGAACCCCGCGATCGGCGTGGACGGTGACTGTGCTGCTGCCCGGCATGGTGGCGTGCCCTTCCGTGGTCGGTCGGTGTGACGTGGTGAAGGGTGACCGACGGACACGTCGAAACGAGCGACGCACGGCAAGATTGGCAGCATGTTGCGCCCCGGTCGGGGCGCAGGATTGTGCTAGAGGGAGGAATCACGCAATTCTGTGCTCAGATCCTGATCGTGCCGCGGATGCACACGCTGGTGGCACCGCTCACCCACACCGTGCCGTCCGCGTCCGCGCTGACCTCGATGGTCGCGGCCCGTCCCACGCGCGCGCCCTGCGAGACCCGGTAGGCGGCGGGAGCCGCGCCGGTCGCGGTGAGCCACTGCCCGACGGCGGCGTTCATGCTGCCGCAGGCCGGGTCCTCGGGCACCCCGCAGCGCGGCGCGAAGGTCCGCATCTCGAAGTCGTACGGGGAGCCCTCCGGGTAGGCCCCGATCGCGCCGACCATCGCGTCCGGGATGCGGGAGAGGTCGGGTTCGAGGGCGAGCACCTCCTCGGCCGTGGCCAGCCGGACCACGGCCCACCCCGGCCCGTTGTCGACCCACTGGTGGGCGAGGACCCGGTCCCGTGCGATGCCGAACGCGCCGGTGATCCGCTCCAGGTACCCGTCGTCGAGCACGCCGTCCCGCACCAGCGGCGGTGCGGCGAAGGACAGCACGCCCTCCCCGCGGCGCACGGTGACCGGCCCGGCACCGCACTCCTGCACGATCCGGTCCGCGTGCCGCGGCACACCGCCGCCGTCCAGCCACGCGCGCGCCGATCCGAGCGTGGGGTGCCCGGCGAACGGCAGCTCGCCGTCCGGCGTGAAGATCCGCAGCCGGTAGTCGGCCCCGGCGACGGTGGGGGCCACCACGAACGTGGTCTCGGACAGGTTCGTCCACCGGGCCACGAGCTGCATCTGCTCATCCGTCAGATCGGCCCCGTCGAGGACGACCGCGACCGGATTGCCGAGATAGGGCTGCGTCGAGAACACGTCGACCTGGACGAACGAGCGGTTGCGCGGCGGCATGGTCAGCACGGCCTTTCGTCGGCGGAATCAGCGCCATCACACCAGGTTCCCGTGCCGCCGGGACATGGCCAGTCCGCGGAAGGTGGACCGGACCACCGTGGCGGCCGGCTCGCGCCCCGGGCCCGGACGACGGCGACAACCGCGGAGAGACAGGCCCGCACGCGTCACCCGGACCGGCGCCCCAGCAGGTCGTTGAGGTCGCCGTAGTCCAGTCCGCCGGTCAGGGACTCGTAGGTGCCGGTCTCCAGCAGTTCCCGCGCGGCCCTGCGGACCGCCGCGTGCGCGGCCTGGGCGATGGCGGAGCCGGTGCTGACGCGGGCGACGCCGAGTGCGGCGAGGTCGGCGACCGGGGGTGCGCCGGGGCCCGCCATGACGTTGAGGGGGCCGTCGATGCCCGCGACGAGCGCCTTGACGGTGTCGGGGTCGACGGCTCCGGGGACGAAGATCCCGTCGGCGCCCGCGGCGAGGAACGCCGAGGCCCGTTCCAGGGTCTCGGCGACCGCGCCGGCGCCGCTGAGGAACGTGTCGATGCGGGCGTTGACGAACAGCGGTACGCCCGCCGCGTCCGCGGCCTCGCGGGCGGCGGCGATGCGTTCGGCCTGTTCGGCGACCGCTCGCAGGGGACCCTCGCCGCTTCCGTACAGCGCGTCCTCGATGTTGACGCCGATCGCGCCCGCGGCGATCACCGCGCGGACCGTGTCGCCGACGCCCGCGGCGTCCGGCGCGTACCCGGTCTCGATGTCGGCGGTCACCGGCACCCGTACCGCCTCGGCGATGCGCGCGACCGCGGTGAGCGCCCGGTCGCGGTCGAGGCGGTCGCCGTCCGCCGCGCCCAGGGCCCAGGCCAGGCCCGCGCTCGTGGTGGCGACCGCGGCGGCGCCCGCGTCCTCGACGAGGCGGGCGCTCGTGACGTCCCAGGCGTTCGGCAGGACGAGCGGACGCCCGGGGACGTGGCGGGCACGGAAGGCGAGGGCCAGGTCACGGAGGAGGTGATTCGTCGTCATGGGGACGACTCAACCACCCGGCCCCGGGCCACGGCTGGCAGGAATCCGACATGGATGCGGAGGGCGCTGTCAGAGCCCACCGGTACCGTCGGATCATGGCTCAGCAGACGGAGACCCCGACAGGCGAACGACGACTTGCCACCGTCGAAGGCGTGCTCGAACGCATCACCTACGCCAACGAGGAGAACGGGTACACGGTCGCCCGCGTCGACACCGGCAGAGGCGCCGGTGACCTGCTCACGGTCGTCGGGGCGCTGCTCGGTGCGCAGGTGGGGGAGTCGCTGCGGATGGAGGGGCGGTGGGGGTCGCATCCGCAGTACGGGAAGCAGTTCACCGTCGAGAACTACACGACCGTGCTGCCGGCCACCGTCCAGGGGATCCGGCGGTATCTGGGATCCGGGCTGGTCAAGGGCATCGGGCCGGTGTTCGCCGACCGGATCACCCAGCACTTCGGGGTGGACACCCTCCGCATCATCGAGGAGGAGCCGAAGCGGCTCGTCGAGGTGCCGGGGCTCGGGCCGAAGCGGACGAAGAAGATCGCCGACGCCTGGGAGGAGCAGAAGGCGATCAAGGAGGTCATGCTCTTCCTCCAGACCGTCGAGGTGTCGACGTCGATCGCCGTGCGGATCTACAAGAAGTACGGGGACGCGTCGATCTCCGTCGTGAAGAACCAGCCGTACCGGCTCGCCGCCGACGTGTGGGGCATCGGGTTCCTGACCGCCGACAAGATCGCCCAGTCGGTGGGGATCCCGCACGACAGCCCGGAGCGGGTGAAGGCGGGGCTCCAGTACGCGCTGTCCCAGTCCGCCGACCAGGGGCACTGCTACCTGCCCGAGGAGCGGCTCATCGCGGACGCGGTCAAGCTGCTCCAGGTCGACACCGGCCTTGTCATCGACTGTCTCGGCGAGTTGGCCGCGCCGCCCGAGGACGGGGAGGACCCGGGTGTCGTACGGGAGAAGGTCCCCGGCCCGGACCCGGACGCCGAACCCGTCACCGCCGTCTACCTCGTCCCCTTCCACCGGGCCGAAGCCGCCCTCGCCGCCCAGCTGCTGCGCCTGCTCCGCACCGACGACGACCGGATGCCGTCGTTCCGGGACGTCGTCTGGGACAAGGCGCTCGGCTGGCTGAAGGACCGTACCGGCGTCGACCTCGCCCCCGAGCAGGAGGCCGCCGTCAGGCTGGCGCTGACCGAGAAGGTCGCGGTGCTGACGGGCGGGCCCGGCTGCGGCAAGTCGTTCACCGTGCGGTCGATCGTGGAGCTGGCGCGGGCGAAGAAGGCGAAGGTGGTGCTCGCCGCGCCGACCGGGCGGGCCGCCAAGCGGCTGGCCGAGCTGACCGGCGCCGAGGCGTCGACCGTGCACCGGCTCCTCGAACTGAAGCCGGGCGGGGACGCGGCCTACGACCGGGACCGGCCGCTCGACGCCGACCTGGTGGTGGTGGACGAGGCGTCGATGCTCGACCTGCTCCTCGCCAACAAGCTGGTCAAGGCCGTACCGCCCGGTGCGCACCTCCTCTTCGTGGGAGACGTGGACCAACTGCCCAGCGTCGGGGCGGGGGAGGTGCTGCGGGACCTGCTCGCCGACGGCGGCCCGATCCCCGCCGTCCGGCTCACCCAGGTCTTCCGGCAGGCCCAGCAGTCGGGCGTGGTGACCAACGCGCACCGGATCAACGCGGGACAACACCCCGTCACCGACGGCATGAAGGACTTCTTCCTCTTCGTGGAGGACGAGACGGAGGAGGCGGGCAGACTCGCCGTGGACGTCGCCGCCCGGCGCATTCCGGCCAAGTTCGGGCTCGACCCGCGGCGGGACGTACAGGTGCTCGCCCCCATGCACCGCGGACCGGCCGGCGCCGGCGTGCTCAACGGCCTGCTCCAGCAGGTCATCACCCCGGCCCGGCCCGAGCTGCCCGAAAAGCGGTTCGGCGGGCGGGTGTTCAGGGTCGGCGACAAGGTCACCCAGATCCGCAACAACTACGAGAAGGGCGAGAACGGCGTCTTCAACGGCACCGTGGGCGTGGTCACCTCGCTGGACCCGGTCGACCAGCGCCTCACGGTGCTGACCGACGAGGACGAGGAGGTGCCGTACGAATTCGACGAACTGGACGAACTGGCGCACGCCTACGCGGTGACCATCCACCGTTCACAGGGGAGTGAATATCCCGCGGTGGTGATCCCGGTCACCACGGGAGCGTGGATGATGCTGCAGCGGAACCTGCTCTACACGGCGGTCACCCGGGCCAAGAACCTCGTCGTCCTCGTCGGTTCGCGCAAGGCGATCGGCCAGGCGGTACGCACGGTGTCGGCAGGTCGGCGCTGTACGGCACTGGACTTCCGGCTCGGCCGGAGCGATCTCCGGAAAAATGATCGATCAAATGAGTCGTGAAGGTCACAGAGCCCTTCCAGATGACGAGACGAGGGGGCAGGATGAGCGGGTTGGCGGCACTGAGTGCCGCCGATGGGCCCAACGGTCGACCCCGAGTGCACTCTCCTGAGCCAAATGGGGGATGGTAGAGACAGTCAGGGCACCTCGAAGATGAGGCACTACGTCGGTGAGGGAAGACGTGAGCGACAACTCTGTAGTACTGCGGTACGGCGACGGCGAGTACACCTACCCGGTGGTCGACAGCACCGTCGGTGACAAGGGCTTCGACATCGGGAAGCTCCGGGCGCAGACCGGCCTTGTGACCCTGGACAGCGGCTACGGCAACACCGCTGCCTACAAATCCGCCGTCACCTACCTCGACGGCGAGGCGGGCATCCTTCGGTACCGCGGATACCCCATCGAGCAGCTGGCCGAGCGCTCCACCTTCCTGGAGGTGGCCTACCTGCTGATCAACGGTGAGCTGCCGACCGTGGACGAGCTCACCACGTTCAAGAACGAGATCACGCGGCACACGCTGCTGCACGAGGACGTCAAGAACTTCTACCGCGGTTTCCCGCGGGACGCGCACCCGATGGCCATGCTGTCGTCGGTGGTCTCCGCGCTGTCCACCTTCTATCAGGACAGCCACAACCCGTTCGACGCGAAGCAGCGCGACCTCTCCACCATCCGCCTGCTCGCCAAGCTTCCGACCATCGCCGCGTACGCGTACAAGAAGTCGGTCGGCCACCCGTTCGTCTACCCGCGCAACGACCTCTCCTACGTGGAGAACTTCCTGCGCATGACGTTCTCGGTGCCGGCGCAGGACTACGAGCTGGACCCGGTCGTCGTCTCGGCGCTGGACAAGCTGCTCATCCTGCACGCGGACCACGAGCAGAACTGTTCGACGTCGACGGTCCGCCTGGTCGGCTCGTCGCAGGCGAACATGTTCGCGTCGATCTCCGCCGGTATCTCCGCGCTCTGGGGCCCGCTGCACGGCGGCGCCAACCAGTCCGTCCTGGAGATGCTGGAGGGCATCCAGGCCAACGGCGGCGACGTCGACTCGTTCATCACCAAGGTGAAGAACAAGGAGGACGGCGTCCGTCTGATGGGCTTCGGCCACCGGGTCTACAAGTCCTTCGACCCGCGCGCCAAGATCATCAAGTCGGCCGCGCACGACGTCCTCTCGGCGCTCGGCAAGTCCGACGAGCTGCTGGACATCGCGCTGAAGCTGGAGGAGCACGCGCTCTCCGACGACTACTTCGTCTCGCGCAACCTCTACCCGAACGTCGACTTCTACACCGGCCTGATCTACCGCGCCATGGGCTTCCCGACCGAGATGTTCACGGTCCTGTTCGCCCTCGGCCGCCTCCCGGGCTGGATCGCCCAGTGGCAGGAAATGATCAAGGAGCCGGGCTCCCGCATCGGCCGCCCGCGCCAGATCTACACGGGCGTCGTGGAGCGTGACTTCGTGCCGGTCGAGGAGCGCTGAGCGCGCTAGCGACCATACGGGCACAGCAGAAGGCGCCCTGGAGCGCCGGTCCCCCCACGGGCCGGCGACCAGGGCGCCTTCCCGTGTCCCGGTGCGGATTCCCCCCACGGGATCCGGCCGGGCGCTCGGTACGGCAGCGCCTGAATCGCTGCTGTGTGCACAACGAGCAGAACTCGCCGTACTTGATCCAGTGATGCGGTGCGATCTGCCGGGACCCGTACGGCACGGGAGGGCCGCTCAAAGCTTCCCGTCGTACGTGCCCCGGCAACGCATCTCTGAGGAAGTCCCCCAAGACATCCCCAGATGCCAGGTCAGCGCCCCCCAAGACGCATCTCTGACATCGCCAACTTAGACCTTCGAACCCCTTCGATGGTTACGTTCACATCACTGTGATCTGCGTCTCTTGCATCTGTCCGATAGATGCGCAAGAGCCCCGATATGGTGATCGGAGCTCAAGCGTAAGGATGATGCGCGAGCCTTGTGAAGAGCTTATGTGAGGTGCGCGTTGGACTCTAGGGGGACTCATACATCCACTGGGCCGAACCGCCGGTAACTTTCAGCGGAAGGTGCGCAGCCGCAGGCTGTTGGTCACCACGAAGACCGACGAGAAAGCCATCGCGGCCCCGGCGATCATGGGATTGAGGAGGCCGGCGGCGGCCAGCGGGAGCGCGGCCACGTTGTAGCCGAAGGCCCAGCCGAGGTTCCCCTTGATGGTCGCGAGGGTCCGCCGGGAGAGCCGGATCGCGTCCGCCGCCACCCGCAGGTCCCCGCGCACCAGGGTCAGGTCGCCGGCCTCGATCGCCGCGTCCGTCCCGGTGCCCATCGCCAGCCCCAGATCGGCGGTGGCCAGCGCCGCCGCGTCGTTGACGCCGTCGCCGACCATCGCGACCGTCCGTCCCTCGCGCTGCAGCCGTCGTACGACGTCCACCTTCTCCTCGGGCAGCACCTCGGCGACGACCTCGGTGATCCCGACCGCCCGCGCGACCGATTCGGCCACCGCCCGGTTGTCCCCGGTCAGCAGCACCGGCGTCAGTCCGAGCGCGCGCAGCTCCCGGACCGCCTCGGCGCTGGTCTCCCTGACCGTGTCGGCGACGGCGAGGACGCCCCGGGCCCGCCCGTCCCAACCGGCCAGGACGGCCGTACGCCCCTCCTGCTCGGCCCGGGAGCGGGCCAGGGCCAACTCCTCGGGCACCACGTCGAAGAGGCGCCCCACGGCCACCTCACGGCCCTCCACGCGCCCCCGTACGCCCCGCCCGGGGACGTTCTCGAAATCCTCGACCGCGGGCAGCGTGCCGGTCCTCTCCGCCGCCCCCGTGGCGATCGCCCGGGCGACCGGATGCTCGGAGGCGTGTTCGAGGGCGCCCGCGAGCCGCAGCACCTCGTCCGCGTCGGCGTCCTGGACGGCGTACACCTCCTGGAGGCTCATCCGCCCGGTGGTGACCGTCCCGGTCTTGTCGAGCACGACGGTGTCGACCCGGCGCGTGGACTCCAGGACCTCCGGGCCCTTGATCAGGATGCCGAGCTGGGCGCCCCGTCCGGTGCCGACCATCAGCGCGGTCGGCGTGGCCAGGCCCAGGGCGCACGGGCAGGCGATGATCAGGACGGCGACGGCGGCCGTGAACGCGGCGGCGGTGTCCCCGGTGACGCCCAGCCAGACCCCGAAGGTGGCGAGCGCGACGACGATGACGGCCGGGACGAAGACCGCGGAGATCCGGTCGGCGAGCCGCTGCACCTCGGCCTTGCCGTTCTGCGCGTCCTCCACCAGCCGCGCCATCCGCGCGAGCTGCGTGTCCGCGCCGACCCGGGTCGCCGCGACGACCAGCCGCCCGCCGGCGTTCACGGTCGCGCCCGTGACGGCGTCCCCGACGGTCACGTCCACCGGCACGGACTCGCCGGTCAGCATCGACGCGTCCACCGCGGACGCCCCCTCGACCACGGTCCCGTCGGTGGCGACCTTCTCCCCGGGCCGTACGACGAACCGGTCGCCGACCGCCAGGGACGCCACCGGAACCCGCACCTCACGGCCGTTCCGCAGCACCGCCACGTCCCGGGCGCCCAGCTCCAGCAGCGCCCGCAGGGCCGCCCCCGCGCGCCGCTTGGAGCGTGCCTCCAGGTAGCGGCCGAGCAGGATCAGCGCGACGACCCCGGAGGCCACCTCCAGGTAGATCGTGGACGCGCTGTCCATCCGGGAGACGGTGAACCGGAACTCGTCGTGCATCCCGGCCATGCCCGCGTCGCCGAAGAACAGCGCCCACAGCGACCAGCCGAACGCGGCCAGCGTGCCGACCGAGACCAGGGTGTCCATGGTGGCGGCGCCGTGCCGGGCGTTGGTCCAGGCGGCCCGGTGGAACGGCGCGCCGCCCCAGACCACGACCGGGGCGGCGAGCGTCAGCGACAGCCACTGCCAGTTGTCGAACTGGAGCGCCGGGACCATCGCGAGCAGCACGACCGGGGCGGCGAGCAGGACGGAGACCAGGAGGCGGTGGCGCAGGGCGGCGAGCTCGGGATCCCGCCCGGCCCCGGTCTCCTGTCCCGGCTCCTGTTCCGGCTCCGGGGGTGCGGGCTCCTCGGCGGTGTAGCCCGTCTTCACGACCGTGGCGATCAGGTCGGCGACCTGAACCCCCTGGGGGTATGTGACCTTCGCCTTCTCGGTCGCGTAGTTCACGGTGGCGGTGACGCCGTCCATGCGGTTGAGCTTCTTCTCGACCCGGGCGGCGCAGGAGGCGCAGGTCATCCCGCCGATGAGCAGCTCGACCTCGGACTCGCCGTCGGCCGGGCGTGGCAGGGCTATGGGTGTCGGTGTCTGCGCGGTGCTGGTGGTGGTGCTGGTCGTCATGTCCGGACTCCAGACAACGGACCGGACCGCACGGAGCCAGTATCAGCTGGTCGGCACGGTCCGGCGGGGAGATACGTTTCCGTCGTACGTACTGCCTGCGGTGCTTGTGCTGCGGGGTGTTCGGGTGCTCAGGCTTCCGGTGCTCAGGCGCGGCCGGCGAGCTCGAAGCCCGCCTCGTCGACGGCGGCGCGGAGCGCCTCCTCGTCGAGCGGGGCGGCGGAGACGACCGTGACCTCGCCGCTGGCCGCGACGGCCGTCACCGAGCTGACGCCGGGGAGCCCGGAGATCTCTGCGGAGACGGAACCCTCGCAGTGTCCGCAGCTCATGCCGGTCACCTTGTAGACGGCGGTCACGGAGCCCGGGGTGTCGGTCTGGGCGGTCATGTCGTTCTCCTCGTCGAGGCGTGTGGGGCCGATGGGGCCCACGAGGGAACCCCACTCTTGTCACACTATACCCCTAGGGGGTATTTCTCCAAGAGGGGTCCCGGCGCGTCAGGGAGAGCACCCAGGCGATGCCGAGCAGCGAGACGAGTACCAGCAGCCCGACCGAGAACACCGTGAAAAGGTGTTCCTGCGCGGCGCTGGGGCGCGGGATGTACCCCTCGACGAACAGCTGCCGGTCCAGCCCGGTGCCCGCCAGGTGCGCCACCAGCCAGATCGCGATGCCGTGCGTGGAGTCCCACAGTGCGTGCATCAGGGCGACCCCGAGGCCGGCGGCGACGACCGGGGCGGTGACGCGGAAGCGGCCGTTCGGGCGGCGGAAGGAGAGCAGGACACCGCCGGCGATCGCCGTCCACAGGCCGTGCCCGAAGGGGGCGAGCGCCCCGCGCAGGATCTCCGTCTCGACCAGCGCGCGCAGGTCGACGCCCTCGGTGGAGACGGCCGCGTCGAACGCGTACCCGGCGCTCTCCAGGGCCGCGAAGCCGAAGCCGACGGCGGCGCCGAGCACCAGCCCGGCCCGCATGCCCCGGATCCCGGGCATCCGGCGCAGCACGAACACCAGCGCGCCGAGCTTCACCGCCTCCTCGATCAGGCCGACGCCGACGAACATCCCCCAGGACGGCCGGACGAGGTAGGACTCCATCACCGAGGCGCCCAGCACCCCGAGCGTGCCACCGGTCAGGAAACAGCCGAGGATCGCGCTGACCCCGAGGTCGCGGCCGTGCCGCTCGTACGCCCACAGCACGAAGACGACCGGGACGAGAAAGCTGCCGAGCAGGATCAGCGTCGGCAGCAGGGTGGTGTTCTTCGTCGCGTACGTGACCACCGCGGTCAGCGCCCACAGGGCGAGCCCGCCGCCGAGACAGCGCCTCCACAGGCCGGCGCGGATGCGGGGGTACGGCGGTGGCGGCTGCAGCGGGCCGGGGATGCGGGCCTGCGGCCGGCCGGGCGGCGGAGAGTGGGTCACGGCGGGTCCCCCTTGTGCTCCTGCGGGTGCGGGTGGCGCTCGTCGGCCAGGGATCGGCGCATCGCGATCGACGAAGCAGGTCGCCGAATCGGGATCGGCCCGATTTACCCGCACTTTAGGCAGATGTGTCGTATGTCGCAGTCTGGGTGGTTCGAGGGGGTGGCCGATCGGATGGTGGCCGGTCAGCGGGAGGGGTGGCCGAGCCGGTCGCCGACGAGGGGTTCCAGGTAGCGGGTGAGGACGTCCTTGATCTCCTGGATGTACGCCTGGCGCTCGGCGCCCTCGTGGCCGAGCACCAGCTCCAGCCCCGCCTTGTAGATGCCGAGGCTGACGTGCGCCGTGCGCGTGATGTCGGCCCTGTCGGCGTCCGGCGGGAGGAGCGAGGCGAGCAGGCCCTCGATACGGCCGAGCAGGTTGGTGTGCAGGGCGTCGTGGGCCTCGGCGATCCCGCCGGGCACGTCGGGGCCGTGCATCAGCGCGAAGAACACGGGGTGTTCGGTGTTGAAGGCGGTGAGGCGGTCCACGGTGGCGTCGACCGCGTCCGCCAGTGAGATGCCGGGGTCGATCGGCGCGAGCGCCTCGCCGTAGGTGTCCCGCAGGTCGTGCATGAGCCGGTCGCCCAGCTCGATCGCGATCGCTTCCTTGTTCGGGAAGAACTGGTAGAGCGTGCCGGGGGAGACGCCTGCCTCGCGGGCGATGGCGTTGGTGCTGGCGGCCGTGTAGCCCGAGGTGCAGAAGACCGACGCGGCGGCTTCGAGCAGCTGCTGGATGCGCCGCTCGCCGCGGGCCTGCCGGCGGCGCGGCTGCTCCTTGGCTGTGGCCGTGCCGGCGGGGTCGTCGGGGCCGGCGGCGTCGGGCCGCTCCGGCATGTCGGGCTTGTCGGGCACGCGTTATCCCCAGCTCTTCGCACGCGATTGACAAACGCGAGCGGTCGCTCGCATTCTGATGGAACGCGAGCGACGACTCGTGTTTGCCAGTCTAGTTGGCAATGGCCGACCCATGCTGCCCTGCGCACGAAGCGGATGCGTACCGGCAGGCAGTGGTCAGGGTGAAGGGGACACCGCAGGATGACCGAAGTCAACAAGCCCTCGGAGGCCGGGAGCGGGGCCCGGCCAGGGGGCTGGACCCGGTTCGTGACCGCCCGCCCCCGGCTCTCGCTGCTGCTCGCCCTGGTGATCACCGCGCTCGCCGTGCTGGCGGGCAGCGGGGTCGCCGACCGGCTCGGCAGCGGCGGCTGGGAGGACCCGGCCGCCGAGTCGACGTACGCGACGAAGGCGCTGGAGCGCGAGTTCCCGGACTCCCAGCCCAACCTGCTCCTGCTGGTGGACGCGCGGGGCGGCTCGGTGGACGGCCCGGCGGTGGCGGCGGAGGCGAAGGCCCTGGTCACCCGCCTCTCCGGCGAGAAGGGCGTCATAGGCGTCGGCTCGTACTGGCAGAGCAGGTCGCCGTCGCTGCGCGCCGAGGACGGCCACGAGGCACTGATCGCCGCGCGCATCACCGGTGACGAGAAGACGGCGGCCGACACCCTGGACCGCATCGCCCCGCACTACCGGGGCACGCACGGACCGGTGACGGTCAAGGTCGGCGGCATGGTGGCGGTCCGCAGCGACATGCAGACGACCATCAAGGAGGACCTGGCCCGCGCCGAGCTGATCGCCCTGCCCATCACCCTGGTCCTGCTGGTGATGGTCTTCGGCAGCGCGATCGCGGCCCTGCTCCCGCTCGGCATCGGCATCGTCGCCATCCTCGGCACCAACGCGGTCCTGCGCGGCATCACGTCCTTCACGGACGTCTCCGTCTTCGCGATGAACCTGACGACGGCCCTCGGCCTCGGCCTCGCCATCGACTACGCCCTCTTCATCGTCCGCCGCTTCCGCGAGGAACTGGCCACGGGCGCCGACCCGTTGACGGCCGTCGGCACCACCCTGCGCACCGCGGGCCGCACCGTGCTCTTCTCGGCCCTGACGGTGGCCGTCTCCCTCGCGGCGATGCTCGTCTTCCCCCAGTACTTCCTGCGTTCCTTCGCCTACGCCGGCATAGCGGTGGTCCTGCTGGCCGCGGGGGCCGCCCTGGTCCTGCTCCCGGCGGCCCTGATCCTGCTGGGCGACCGGGTCAACGCGCTGGATCTGCGCAGACTGTTCCGCAGGGGCCGGGAAGCACGCCCCTCCGGCGCCGAGGGCACGGCCTGGGCCCGCGCCGCGACCCTGGTGATGCGCAGGGCCCCGCTCTTCGCCGTCGCCACCACGGCCTTCCTGATCGTCCTCGGACTGCCGTTCCTGGGCGTGAAGTTCGGCACCGCGGACGACCGTCAGCTCCCGGCCGGCGCCGAGTCCCACGTCGTCCAGCAGCACATCCGGGACGACTTCCCCGGCAACCCCGGCGGCGACCTCGAAGTCCTGGCCGAGGGCGGGGCGACCCAGGCGCAGTACACGGCCTACAAGGAGCGGGTGGCGGCCCTGCCGGAGGTGGCCGGAGTGGCCGGACCGCTGGTCAAGGGCGACGCGGCGTACTTCACGGTGCAGCCGGAGGGCGAGTCGGTGGACGTCGGCGCCCAGCGCCTGGTGGGCGAACTGCGCGCGCTGAACACCCCCTTCGACACGAAGGTGACGGGCACGGCCGCGGTCCTGGTCGACTCCAAGCATGCCATCGGGGAGCGCCTGCCCTGGGCGGCGGCGATCATAGCCGTCGTCACCCTGCTGCTGGTCTTCCTCCTCACCGGCAGCGTCCTCATCCCGGTACAGGCGGTCGTGCTCAACGCGCTCAGCCTGACGGCGATGTTCGGCGCGGTCGTCTGGGTCTTCCAGGACGGCCACCTCTCGAACCTGCTGGGCTTCACCAGCCCCGGCTCGATCGAGACCACGCTCCCCGTCCTCATGTTCTGCGTGGCCTTCGGCCTCTCGATGGACTACGGGGTGTTCCTGCTCTCCCGCATCAAGGAGGAGTACGACAGGACGGGCGACCACGAACGGGCGGTCCGGCTCGGCCTCCAGCGCACCGGGGGCCTGATCACCGCGGCGGCGGTCATCCTGGCGGTGGTGATGGTGGCGATCGGCACCTCCCGGGTCACCAACACCAAGATGCTCGGCCTCGGCATCGCCCTGGCCGTCCTCATGGACGCGATGGTCGTCCGCAGCCTCCTGGTCCCGGCCATCATGCGCCTGACAGGCAAAGCCACCTGGTGGGCCCCGGCCCCCCTGCGCCGCTTCCACGACCGGTTCGGCTTGAGCGAGGGCGAACACCAGGCGCCGGAGGCGCCCCAAAGGGGCGCGGGGAACTGCGCGACCAGCCACGATGAGCCGGAACTGGCGCTGCAACAGGACCCCCGCGGCGTCTAGCCTTCGCGCAGCCCCCGAAAGGAGCCCGCGCGATGCGAGCAGTCGTCTTCGACCACTACGCGACCCCCGCCGAGGTACGGGACGTCCCCGACCCCCGCCCGGCCCCCCACGGAGTGGTCGTCCGCGTGGAGGCCACCGGCCTCTGCCGCAGCGACTGGCACGGCTGGCAGGGCCACGACCCGGACATCACCCTCCCGCACGTCCCCGGCCACGAACTGGCCGGGGTCGTCGAGGAGGTCGGCGCCGGAGTGACCGCCTGGCACCCCGGCGACCGGGTCACCGTCCCCTTCGTCTGCGCCTGCGGCAGCTGCCCGTCCTGCGCGGCCGGCGACCAGCAGGTCTGCGAACGCCAGACCCAGCCCGGCTTCACCCACTGGGGCTCCTTCGCCCAGTACGTGGCGCTGGACCACGCCGACGTGAACCTGGTGGCGATCCCGGACGACATGTCGTACGCCACCGCCGCCTCCCTGGGCTGCCGCTTCGCCACCGCCTTCCGTGCGGTGGTGCAGCAGGGCAGGGCCGCGGCGGGGGAGTGGGTGGCGGTGTACGGCTGCGGGGGCGTGGGCCTGTCCGCGGTGATGATCGCGGCGGCGTCGGGGGCGCGGGTGGCGGCGGTCGACGTGTCGCCCCAAGCCCTGGACCTGGCAAGGAAGTTCGGCGCGGCCCACGCCGTGAACGCGTCGGACGTCGGGGACCCCGCGGCGGTGGTCCGCGACCTGACCTCCGGCGGCGCCCACCTCTCCCTGGACGCCCTCGGCTCACCCGCCACCTCGGCCGCCTCGGTGAACTCCCTGCGCCGGCGCGGGCGCCACGTCCAGGTGGGCCTGTTGCCGTCCCCGGACGGCAACACCCCCGTGCCGCTGGCCCGCGCGATCGGCCTGGAGCTGGAGCTCCTCGGCAGCCACGGCATGGCGGCCCACACCTACCCCGCCATGCTCGAACTGGTCCGCGCCGGCACCCTCCGCCCCGACCTCCTGGTCACCTCGGCGATCACCCTGGACGCGGCCCCGGCGGCCCTCGCGGCGATGGGCGCGGCGCCGGCGGCAGGGGTGACGGTCATCGAGCCCTGGGCCTGACGGGCCCCCGCGACCGGGCTCAGATGTCTCTGCGCCCCCGGTTGCCCGGCCGGGAGGCGACCCAGGCCCGGACCGTGTCGGCGTACCAGTAGGGTTTGCCGCCCTCGACATGGTCCGGCGGCGGCAGCAGCCCGTGCTTGCGGTAGGACCGGACGGTGTCCGGCTGCACCCGGATGTGCGCCGCGATCTCCTTGTAGGACCAGAGCCGTCGGTCGGTCATGGGATGCACCTCCCTGCGCGCACCGCGGGGGCGACCTGAGGCGGTCGTCGGGGGAGCCGGGCGCTGCGCTGGCGATCACAAAGCCTGTGCCCGGTGAACGACGGAGCGTGACTGTCCGCAAGTGGCTGTGAACCGGGTGTGACCGAGAGTCCGCGTATGCGTGACATGTGTGACACAAGGGGGGAGTTTGTGACACAGCCGGGGCATAGGTACATGCCGGCTCATCGGCGGGGCGCGTTGACATCGGCGCCCCGAAGGGGCGCGGGGGACTGTGCGACCAGCCACCCCCGGCCCGCACCCGCCCACTCACCGCACCCCCGCCCCCGTAGGCGCTGTCGGCCCCTAGCCACCGCTTCTCGTCAGAATGTCCGGACAAACCATTGACACGACCTCCCCTCCCGGACTACAAACCACGGGAGAGCCATGACGAAGGGAAGCCGATGGCGTACGACCTGATCACCATGGGGCGGATCGGGGTGGATCTCTATCCGCTCCAGACCGGAGTCCCGCTCGCCCAGGTGTCGTCCTTCGGCAAGTTCCTCGGCGGGTCGGCGACGAACGTGGCCGTGGCCGCGGCCCGCCTCGGCCGCAGCACCGCCGTCATCACCCGCACCGGTGACGACGCCTTCGGCGCCTACCTGCACGAGGCACTCCAGGGCTTCGGCGTGGACGACCGCTGGGTCACCGCGGTCCCCGGCCTGAACACCCCGGTCACGTTCTGCGAGATCTTCCCGCCGGACGACTTCCCGCTGTACTTCTACCGGCAGCCCAAGGCCCCGGACCTGGAGATCGACGCCCACGACCTGGACCTCGACGCCGTCCGTGCGGCCCGCATCTTCTGGATCACCGGCACCGGCCTGAGCGAGGAGCCCAGCCGCACGGCGACCCTCGCGGCCCTCGCCCACCGCGCCAAGTCCGGCACGACCGTCTTCGACCTCGACTGGCGGCCGATGTTCTGGAAGGACCCCGAGTCGGCCCGCCCGTTCTACGCCGAGGCGCTCAAGCACGCCACCGTCGCCGTCGGCAACCTCGACGAGGTGGAGGTCGCCACCGGCGTACGCGAGCCGCAGGCCGCCGCCCAGGCGCTCCTCGACGCCGGTGTCGAGATCGCCGTCGTCAAGCAGGGCCCCAAGGGCGTCCTCGCGGTCAGCCGCGACGGCGACTCCGCCGAGGTCCCGCCCCTGCCCGTCACCGTGCTGAACGGCCTCGGCGCCGGGGACGCCTTCGGCGGCTCCCTCTGCCACGGCCTCCTCGAAGGCTGGGACCTGGAGAAGATCATGCGGCACGCCAACGCCGCCGGCGCCATCGTCGCCTCCCGTCTGGAGTGCTCCTCCGCGATGCCGACCGGCGACGAGATCGACGCCGCGCTCGCCGCCGGAGCGGTGCTGTGAGGGCCGGCCGCGTCGCGGGCGCGCACCCCCGTGATGGTGACGGCGACGGCGACGGCGTCCCCGCCCCGCAGGTGAAGGTCGACGTCTCCGCGCTCGTCCACACCCGCACCCACCACCCCGAGGCCATCGCCGAGGCGGCCACCCGCCGCGTCCGCCGTCCGCTCCTCAACGAGGACGGCAAGCTGATGATCGTCGCCGCCGACCACCCGGCCCGCGGCGCCCTCGGCGTGGGCGGCGACAAACTCGCCATGGCCAACCGGGCCGAGCTGCTCGAACGGCTCTGCCTGGCGCTGTCCCGGCCCGGCGTCGACGGTGTCCTCGCCACCGCCGACATCCTGGACGACCTGCTCCTGCTCGGCGCCCTCGACGGCAAGGTCGTCATGGGCTCGATGAACCGCGGCGGACTGCAGGGCGCCTCCTTCGAGCTCGACGACCGCTTCACCGGACACCGTGCCGAGGACATACAGCGCCTCGGGTTCGACGCCGGCAAGCTGCTGCTGCGCATCGACTACGACGACCCGGGCTCCCTCACCACCCTGGAGTCCACGGCCCGCGCCATCGACGACATGGCCGCGCGCCGGCTGCCGGTCTTCGTCGAGCCGTTCATCAGCAGGCGCACCCCCGAGGGCAAGGTCAAGAACGACCTGTCCCCCGAGGCGGTCACCAAGTCCATCGCCATCGCCTCCGGCCTCGGCGGGAGTTCGGCCTACACCTGGCTGAAGGTGCCGGTCACCGACAACCCCGACGACATGGCCCAGGTCATGGAGACGTCCACGCTCCCCGCCGTGCTGCTCGGCGGCGAAGTGGGGGGCTCCGTCGAGGAACAAGCCGGTGCGTACGAGAAGTGGCGCAGCGCCCTGCAACTCCCCACCGTGCGCGGCCTGGTGGTCGGCCGCTCGCTGCTGTACCCGGCGGACGGCGACGTGGCCGCCGCCGTGGACACCGCTGTCGGACTCCTGTGAGGGCGAGAAGATGACGACCAACGAGCTGCACCTCACCAAGGGTTCGACCGCGAACGCCCAGTACGCGCTCGACATCGACCCCAAGAGGGCCGGTTGGGCGCACAGCAGCCTGAGGATCGTCGAACTGCCCCCGGGCGGAACGCATTTGTTCACCACCGGGGACAGCGAGTGGATCGTGCTTCCGCTACAGGGCGGTTGTACGGTGCGAACAGAGGGAAACGAGTTCCAGATCCTGGGCCGGGAAAGCGTGTTCAGCGGAGTCTCCGACTTCGCGTACGTGCCCCGGGACGCCCAGGTCCAGATCGCCTCCGGCGCGGGAGGCCGCTTCGCCCTGGCAGGAGCGAAGTGCGAGCGACAACTCCCCGCCCGCTACGGCCCCGCGCCGGAGGTCCCCGTCGAAGACCGCGGCAGCGGCACCAGCGCCAGGCAGGTGCGCAACTTCGCCTCCGCGTCCGCCTTCGACTGCGACAAGCTCATCGCCGTCGAGGTGATCACGCCCGGCGGCAACTGGTCCTCGTACCCGCCGCACAAGCACGACGAGCACCGGCCCGGCGAGGAGTCGGAGCTGGAGGAGATCTACTACTTCGAGATCGACGGACCGAACGGTATCGGGTATCAGCGCGTATTCCCCTCCCGTGAGGGCGGTACGGACGTCCTCGCCGAGGTCCGCTCCGGCGACGCCGTGCTCGTTCCCGACGGATGGCACGGCCCGTCGATCGCGCAGCCCGGGCACGACATGTACTACCTGAACGTCATGGCGGGGCCCGGTGCGACGCGGGAGTGGCGGATCTGCTTCCACCCGGACCATACGGAGGGCTACCGATGACGATTCGGTTGACCGTCGCGCAAGCGCTTGTCCGCTTCCTCGCCGTCCAGTTCACCGAGCGGGACGGCGAGCGCCGCCGCCTGATCGGCGCCACCTGGGGCATCTTCGGCCACGGCAACGTGGCCGGCCTCGGCCAGGCGCTCCTGGAGCACGGCGACGAGATGCCGTTCCACCAGGGCCGCAACGAGCAGGCCATGGTGCACGCGGCGGTCGGCTACGCGCGTCAGTCCAACCGGCTCGCCACGCACGCCGTGACGACGTCCATCGGTCCGGGAGCCACCAACCTGGTCACCGGCGCCGCCCTCGCCACCGTCAACCACCTCCCGGTCCTGCTCCTCCCCGGCGACGTCTTCGCCACCCGCCCCGCCGACCCGGTCCTCCAGCAGCTCGAAGTCCCGCACGCGGCCGACGTGTCCGTCAACGACACCCTCCGCCCCGTCTCGAAGTTCTTCGACCGGATCAACCGCCCCGAACAGCTGATCCCCTCCGCCCTCGCCGCCCTGCGGGTGCTCACCGACCCCGTCGAGACCGGTGCCGTCACCCTCGCCCTCCCGCAGGACGTGCAGGCGGAGGCGTACGACTGGCCGGAGGAGTTCTTCGCCGAGCGGGTGTGGACCGTACGGCGGCCGGGCGCCGACCCCGCCGAACTCGCCGCGGCCGTGACGGCGGTCAGGACCGCGCGCCGGCCCCTGGTCATCGCCGGCGGCGGGGTCCACCACAGCCGCGCCGAGGCCGTCCTGGCCGAGTTCGCGGCGGCCACCCGCATCCCGGTCGCCTCGACCCAGGCCGGCAAGGGCTCGCTCCGCTGGGACCACCCGCAGGACGTCGGCGGCGTCGGCCACACCGGCACCGCCACCGCCGACGAACTCGCCCGCACCGCCGACCTGGTGATCGGGATCGGCACCCGCTACACCGACTTCACCACGGCCTCCGGCACCCTCTTCGAGAACCCGGACGTCCGCTTCCTCAACCTCAACATCGCCGCGTACGACGGCCACAAGCTGGCCGGCCTGCCCCTGGTCGCCGACGCCCGCAGCGCTCTCACCGAGCTGAAGCAGGCCCTCGACGGCCACCGCACCGCCGACTCGTACGTCACCGAGTACACCGAGGACAAGGAGCGCTGGGAACAGCGCGTCGACGCCTGCTACGAGGCCGACGAGCCGGACATCCGGCCGACCCAGCCGCAGGTCCTCGGCGCCCTGGACGCGCTCGTCGACGACACCGACGTACTGATCAACGCGGCCGGCTCGCTCCCCGGCGACCTGCACCGGATGTGGCGGGCCCGGTCCCGGGACCAGTACCACCTGGAGTACGGCTACTCCTGCATGGGCTACGAGATACCGGCCGCCATCGGGGTGAAACTCGCGGCGCCGGAGCGGAACGTGTGGGCGCTGGTCGGCGACGGGACGTATCTGATGATGCCGACCGAGATCGTCACCGCCGTGCAGGAGGGGATAGCCATCAAGGTGCTGCTGGTGCAGAACCACGGCTACGCCTCCATCGGCGGGCTCTCCGAGTCGGTGGGCGGCGAGCGGTTCGGCACCGCGTACCGCTTCCCCTCCGACGACGGCACCTTCACGGGTGCCCCGCTCCCCGTCGACCTGGCCGCCAACGCGGCCAGCCTCGGCATGCGCGTCCTGCGCGCGAAGACCGTCCGCGACCTGCGCTCGGCGCTCGCCGAGGCGCGGGCCGCCGACACTCCCACATGTGTCTACGTGGAGACCGAAACGGCCGACACTGTGTCGGGCCCGCCTCCCGCGCAGGCCTGGTGGGATGTACCTGTGGCCGAGACCGCGACCCGATCAGCCGCGGTCAAGGCACGTGAGCTCTACGAACGGCACGTCTCCACCCGACGCCGCCATCTGTGAAGGAGTAACCGGTCATGACGAAGATCGTCAACCACTGGATCGGCGGCAAGTCCGTCGACGGCACGTCGGGCAACTACGGGCCGGTCACCGACCCGGCCACCGGCGCGGTCACCACGAAGGTCGCGTTCGCGTCCGTCGACGAGGTCGACGCCGCGGTCGCCGCCGCCAAGGACGCCTTCGTGACCTGGGGCCAGTCCTCGCTGGCCAAGCGCACGGAGATCCTGTTCCGCTTCCGCGCCCTGCTGGACGCCAACCGGGACGCGATCGCCGAGCTGATCACGGCCGAGCACGGCAAGGTGCACAGCGACGCCCTCGGCGAGGTCGCCCGCGGTCTGGAGATCGTGGACCTGGCGTGCGGCATCAACGTGCAGCTGAAGGGCGAGCTGTCCACGCAGGTCGCGTCCCGCGTCGACGTCTCCTCGATCCGCCAGCCGCTGGGCGTGGTCGCGGGCATCACGCCGTTCAACTTCCCGGCGATGGTCCCGATGTGGATGTTCCCGATCGCCATCGCGACCGGCAACACCTTCGTCCTGAAGCCGTCCGAGAAGGACCCCTCGGCCTCGCTCAAGCTCGCCGAGCTGCTGGCCGAGGCCGGGCTGCCCGACGGCGTCTTCAACGTCGTGCACGGCGACAAGGTGGCCGTCGACCGCCTCCTGGAGCACCCGGACGTCAAGGCGGTCTCCTTCGTCGGCTCGACGCCGATCGCCCGCTACATCCACACCACCGCCTCCGCCAACCACAAGCGCGTCCAGGCCCTCGGCGGCGCCAAGAACCACATGCTGGTGCTCCCCGACGCCGACCTGGACGCGGCGGCCGACGCGGCCGTCTCCGCCGCCTACGGCTCGGCCGGCGAGCGCTGCATGGCCATCTCGGCCGTGGTCGCCGTGGGCGCGATCGGCGACGAGCTGGTGGAGAAGATCCGCGAGCGCGCCGAGAAGATCAAGATCGGCCCCGGCAACGACCCCACCTCCGAGATGGGCCCGCTGATCACGGCCGTCCACCGCGACAAGGTGGCCTCCTACGTCTCCGGCGCCGCCGCCGAGGGCGCCGAGGTCGTCCTGGACGGCACCGGCTACACGGTCGAGGGCTTCGAGGACGGCCACTGGATCGGCATCTCGCTGCTCGACAAGGTGCCCACCACCGCCAAGGCCTACCAGGACGAGATCTTCGGCCCGGTCCTGTGCGTCCTGCGCGTGGAGACGTACGAGGAGGGCGTGGCGCTGATCAACTCCTCCCCGTTCGGCAACGGCACGGCGATCTTCACCCGGGACGGCGGCGCCGCCCGCCGCTTCCAGCTGGAGATCGAGGCCGGCATGGTCGGCGTGAACGTCCCGATCCCGGTCCCCGTCGGCTACCACTCCTTCGGTGGCTGGAAGGACTCGCTCTTCGGCGACCACCACATCTACGGCAACGACGGCACGCACTTCTACACCCGCGGCAAGGTCGTCACCACCCGCTGGCCGGACCCGTCCGAGGCCCCGTCCGGCGTCGACCTGGGCTTCCCGCGCAACCACTGAGGCCGTACGGCGCCCCGTCCCTCCGAGGAGGGCCGGGGCACCGGCGTTTCCGGAGTCAGCTCTGCTTCTTCCGCGCGTCCTCGACCGCCTTGGTGAGGTCGGCGGTCCGGGCGGCGGGCGGGGCCTGCACCGGGGCGGTGGCGCCGAACTTCTCGAAGTCCATGGTCACGGTCGCCTTGCCGAAGTCCTCCTTCAGGCGGACCGGCAGGTCCTTGGCGCCGATCCACACGTCCATCGTCACCGAGGTGGCGCCGCCGGTCAGCGCGTTCATGCCGTCACTGCCGTAGGCGTCCTTGTACTTCCCCAGCTGCGCCTGGTCGACGACGGCCCGGTAGTGGGCCGTGCTCTGCCCGTCGACGGTCTCCTTGCCGAGGTCCTTCACGTCGCTCGTGTACTTGAGGTACTTCATCATGGCCGCCGGGTTGCCTTCGCTGCTCCCGCTGAAGGCCTGGGCGCCCTTGGCGCCGAAGAGCGCCGACGCGTCGACCTTCATCCACTCCTTGCCCTTGAGCGGGCCGGAGGGCTGGGGGTCGACGTTGTAGTAGTAGGCGCCCTTCACGAACAGCGTCCGGATCGTCGCGCTGTGCTGGAGCGCCTGCATGTTGGCGGCCTTGGTGTCCATCCGGACGTCCATCGCCAGGCCGTCCCCCCAGGAGAAGGTGCCGTCCATCGTGATCGGGGTGCCCGTGCCGCTGTCGGTGCTCATCCTGACCTTCGCCGAGCCGAGCTTGTCGGTCCGGTCGGTCGCGTGCGACAGGAGCGCCATGATCTTGTCCGCGTTGTTCACGGCCGAGGACGCCGACTTCACGCCGTCGGAACCGCACGCGGACACCGCGACCATCGCCGCCGCCGTGAACCCCACCCAGGCAGCGGTGTACTTCAGCTTCATGAGTCCCCACCCATTGCTGTGATTCGATTGTGAGTTCTGCTGTCGATGACTCTAACGGGACACACTGACAGGTCCGGATACCGGACGTCCTCATGTTTTTTTGACGCCGGTGCTGCGATTCCCGTACGGGCCGACGCCATGGAATGGCCCCCCTGGTGCTGCCGTTTACGCGGAAAACGCCGAGTAGATCTACGGATTCCGTAGGTTAACGACCATTGACGTGATGGTTTTCGTCGGGGTTCCATGCATCGCAACCGGGAGCGGACGAAGAGACGCACAAGACGAGCCGCCGGAGGCGATAGCACTCCCGGCCGACATTCCTCGCCGCTCAAGTCGATCGGAACCGCTTCATGACCGACACGCTCCACCCTGTTGAGACGGCCTCCGCGGAGGTCTCGGACAGCCCGCAGAAGCTCAAGCGCTCGATCGGCGTGGTCGGCGGCACCCTGCTCACCCTCTCCTGCGTCACCCCGGCCTCCACGCTCTTCGTGGTCGTCCCCGACCTGTTCGGCTCGCTCGGGACCGCCACCGCCCTCACGATCGCCATCGGCTCCCTCCTCTGTATCGCCGTGGCCTTCTGCTACTCGGAGCTGGGCACCCTCATCCCCAGTGCGGGCGGCGAGTACGCGATGGTCTCCACGATGGCGGGCCGCCTCGCCGGCTGGCTGGTCTTCGTCCTCTCCCTCCTCGTCGTGATGATCGTGCCGCCGGTGATCGCGATGGGCACGGCGGACTACCTCGCCCCGATCGTCCACCTCGACCCGGCCATGACCGGCGCCGGCGTGATGCTCCTCGCGACCCTCGCCGGTCTCCTGGACCTGCGCGCCAACGCCTGGATCACCGGCATCTTCCTGGTCCTGGAGGTCATCGCGGCAGGCGTGGTGGCGGTCCTCGGCTTCTCCCACAGCCACCGCGGCGTCGGCAGCCTCACCTCCATGCAGGTCGCGGACACCGGCGGCCACACCACCACCGTCACCGCCATGCTGGTCGTCTCCGGCCTGGCCATCGCCCTCTTCGTCACCCAGGGCTTCTCGACGGCGGTCTACCTCTCCGAGGAACTGGAGAACCCGCGCCGCAACGTCGCCCGCACGGTCCTCGCCACCCTCGCGATCTCCACGGTGGTCATCCTCGTCCCGGTCGCCGCGATCACCATGGGCGCGACCGACCTCAAGGCCCTCACCGGCGGCGACATCAGCTCCATGGTCACCGCCTGGTCCAACTCGGCGGTCGGCACCTTCGTCAGCCTCTGCGTGGCCCTCGCGATCATCAACGCGGGCATCGTCATGGTCATCCAGAACTCCCGCGTCCTGTTCGCCTCGGCCCGCGACAAGGCCTGGCCGGCCCCGGTCAACAGCGCCCTGTCCCGCCTCGGCCGCTTCGGCTCCCCCTGGGTCGCGACCCTCGCCGTCGGCGTCCCCGGCGCCGTGCTCTGCTTCGTCAACCTCGACACCCTCTACGGCGTCACGGGCGTCTCGGTGACCGGCATGTACCTCCTCGTCGCCGTCGCCGCCCTCCTCTCCCGCCGCGGCCACCACAAGCACACCCCCGCCTGGCGCATGCCCCTCTGGCCCGCCATGCCCCTCCTCCTCATCGTCGTCCTCGCCTACATCCTCACCCAGCAGGAAACGACCTACCTCCTCTGGACCGGCGGCATCACCGCCGCCGCCACCCTCTACTGGGCCTTCTACCTCCGCCCCCGCAAGGAAACCCACTGGGTCGTCTCCATCCCGGACGACACCCAGGCCTGACGCCCGGCGGCCGAGCCCGGCGGTGCCGGAGCGGATGCCTGGCCTCAGGGGCGCGGGGAACTGCGTGACCGGCCCCCACCGGGCCCGCGGGGATCCACCGGCCGGTTCGGCGCCGCCGAATTCCGCCGTCGTGTCTGATCGCCGTTGCGGCGGGATGGGATGGGGCGACCGGATCGGGTGGGGTGGTGGGGATCGGGCGGTGCAGCGGCGGGTGGGTTGTGAGTGCCGGGGCGGATGCCCGGCCTCAGGGGCGCGGGGAACTGCGCGACCGGCCCCCACCGGGCCCGCGGGGATCCACCGGCCGGTTCGGCGCCGCCGGAATCCACGGGACTGGGTGCGGCGGCGGGAGCGGGGCCGGTGGTGGGTCGGTGTACCGCGGGCGAAGTATGTGGGGACGGGCTCGTACTCCTCGGGGATGGCCCGCTGTTCAGCCCACCGTCGGCATCGGATGTCCGTGCGGGCCCGTACCGTTGAAGCATGGATCTTCGACCCCCCGGCCTACGAGCGCTGCTCGGACGGCCGCGACGGCTGCTGGCCGCCGCGGCCGTCGTCGTCGTGCTGGCCGGCGCCGGTACGTGGACGGCCGTCGCCTCCGACGACCCGACCCCGGTGCACCGGACCGACCAGGTCATGGCAGTGGACGGGGTGCGGCTGGACACCTCGTTCTTCACCGCCGCCGGCACCGGCCGACGCCCCGCCGTCCTCCTCGCCCACGGCTTCGGCGGCAGCAAGGACGACATGCGCACCGAGGCCGAGGACCTCGCCCGCGACGGCTACGCGGTCCTCACCTGGTCCGCCCGCGGCTTCGGCAGGTCCACCGGGAAGATCGGCCTCAACGACCCGAAGGGCGAGGTCGCCGACGTCTCCAAGCTCATCGACTGGCTGGCCGAGCAGCCCCAGGTCCAGCTCGACAAGCCCGGCGACCCGCGCGTCGGCATGGCGGGCGGCTCGTACGGCGGCGCGATCTCCCTCCTCACCGCCGGCTACGACGACCGGGTCGACGCCATCGCCCCGTCCATCACGTACTGGAACCTCTCCGACGCCCTGTTCCCGAACGGCGTCTTCAAGAAGCTCTGGGCCGGGATCTTCTTCAACACCGGCGGCGGCTGCGCCGACTTCCAGCCCGAGCTGTGCGCGATGTACAACCGGGTCGCCGAGTCGGGCAAGCCGGACGCGGCTGCCGTCAAGCTCCTCGAAGAACGCTCACCGTCTGCCGTCGGCAGCCGCATCAAGGTGCCGACGCTGCTCTTCCAGGGCCAGACCGACTCCCTCTTCACGCTCAACCAGTCCGACGCCGCCGCGAAGGCCATCAAGGCCAACGGCGCCCCCGTCGACGTCGACTGGATCGCCGGCGGCCACGACGGCGGCGACCTGGAGACCAGCCGCGTCGAGGGCCGGGTGACGTCGTGGTTCGACCGGTACCTGAAGGGGGAGAAGGCCACCGACACCGGACCCGCCTTCCGCGTCACCCGCACCGGAGGCGTCGACTCCACCGACGGCGCCGCCCAGCTGCGCGGCGCGACCGCCGACAGCTACCCCGGCCTGGAGAGCGACCGGAAGGACATCGCCCTGAAGGGCGGCACCCAGCGCGTCGACAACCCGGCCGGCGCCAGCCCGCCCGCGGTCTCCGCGCTCCCCGGCCTCGGCGGCGGCGGCCTCTCCCAGCTCTCCTCCCTCGGCGTCGGCGTCTCCCTGGACTTCCCGGGCCAGTACGCCCGCTTCGACTCGGCACCGATGACCGACAACGTGCAGATCACCGGCGCCCCCACGGCCACCGTCCACCTCACCTCCACCGCCGACGACGCCGTGCTCTTCGGCAAGGTGTACGACGTCGGCCCCGACGGCACCCAGCAGGTGCTGCCCTCCCAGCTGGTCGCCCCCGTCCGCGTCGAGGGCGCCAAGGCCGGCCAGGACGTCACGATCACCCTCCCGGCCATCGACCACGAGGTGCAGAAGGGCCACCGGCTCCGCCTGGTCCTCGCCTCCACCGACCTCGGCTACGCCTCCCCGACCGCCCCGGCCACCTACACCGTCACCCTCAAGAGCCCCCTGAGCGTGCCGACGGCACCCCAGGTGGACACGGCCGCCGCACCGCTGCCCGCCTGGGTGTGGTGGCTGCCGGCGGCCGGCGCGCTGGCCGCCCTCGCCCTGCTGTTCACCGGCCGCCGCCGCACCGCAGGACCGGCCGCCGACCCGGCGCTCGCCGAAGTCCCGCTCCAGATAACGGACCTGAGCAAGCGCTACAAGGGCTCGACCGACCGGTACGCGGTCCGGGAGCTGTCCTTCCGCGTCGAGAAGGGCCAGGTGCTGGGCCTCCTCGGCCCGAACGGCGCGGGCAAGACCACCACCCTGCGCATGCTGATGGGGCTGATCAAGCCGGACGGCGGCG
Organism: Streptomyces sp. NPDC048278; assembly: GCF_040652195.1. Classification (NCBI taxonomy): domain Bacteria; kingdom Bacillati; phylum Actinomycetota; class Actinomycetes; order Kitasatosporales; family Streptomycetaceae; genus Streptomyces; species Streptomyces sp. NPDC048278. The sequence goes on along the minus strand of NZ_JBEZLP010000004.1, from coordinate 361,358 downwards.
AGATCCGGGTCTTCGGCCACGCCATCCGCCCCGGCACCCCCGTCCTCTCCCGGGTCGGCGCCTTCGTGGAGGGCGCCGGTTTCCTCCCGCACCTGTCCGGCCGGGAGAACCTGGAGCTGTACTGGCAGGCCACCGGGCGCCCCCCGGAGGACGCCCACCTCGAAGAGGCCCTGCAGATCGCCGGCCTCGGCGACGCGCTGGCCCGCGCGGTCCGCACCTACTCGCAGGGCATGCGGCAGCGCCTCGCCATCGCCCAGGCCATGCTCGGCCTGCCGGACCTGCTCATCCTCGACGAACCCACCAACGGCCTCGACCCGCCGCAGATCCGCGAGATGCGCGAGGTGATGATCCGCTACGCGACCGCCGGCCGTACCGTGATCGTCTCCAGCCATCTCCTCGCCGAGGTCGAGCAGTCCTGCACCCACCTCGTGGTGATGGACCGCGGCCGGCTCGTCCAGGCCGGACCGGTCGCCGAGATCATCGGCTCCGGCGACACCCTCCTCGTCGGCACCGGCACCCCCGTGGAGGAGCCGGTCGTGGAGAAGGTGGCCGCGCTGCCCGGCGTGGCCTCCGTGACCAGCACGGACGACGGCCTGCTCGTCCGCATGGAGCCCGGCGGCAGCGCTCCGCGTCTGGTCGCCGAACTCGTCCGGCTCGACGTGCCGGTGGCGTCGGTCGGTCCGCACCGCCGTCTGGAAGACGCCTTCCTGACCCTGATCGGAGGTTCCGCATGAGCAGCACGGGCACCCTCACCGAGAAGGCCGCGGTCGCCTCCGGCTACCGGGCCGGCCGCACCCTGCCGCTCCGCGTCGAACTGGTCCGCCAGCTCAAGCGCCGCCGCACCCTGGTGATGGGCGGGATCCTCGCCGTACTGCCGTTCGTGCTGCTGATCGCGTTCGCCATCGGCGGCCAGCCGGGCAGGGAGAACGGCCAGGTCACCCTCCTGGACACGGCCACCGCGTCCGGCGCGAACTTCGCCGCGGTCAACCTGTTCGTGTCGGCGGGCTTCCTGCTGGTCATCCCGGTCGCCCTGTTCTGCGGGGACACGGTCGCCTCCGAGGCCGGCTGGTCCTCGCTGCGCTACCTGCTCGCGGCACCCGTGCCGAGGGCCCGGCTGCTCTGGTCCAAGCTGGTCGTCGCGCTCGGCCTCAGCCTGGCCGCGATGATCCTGCTGCCGCTGGTCGCCCTGGCCGTCGGCACCGCCGCCTACGGCTGGGGGCCGCTCCAGATCCCCACCGGCGGCTCACTCGACACCACCACCGCGGCCCAGCGCCTCGCGATCGTCGTCGCGTACATCTTCCTGTCCCAACTGGTCACCGCGGGCCTCGCGTTCTGGCTCTCCACGAAGACCGACGCCCCGCTCGGCGCGGTCGGCGGCGCGGTCGGCCTGACCATCGTCGGCAACGTCCTGGACGCGGTCACCGCCCTCGGCCACTGGCGCGACTTCCTGCCCGCGCACTGGCAGTTCGCCTGGGCGGACGCCGTACAACCCCACCTGGAGTGGTCCGGCATGATCCAGGGCACGGCCGTCTCCATAACGTACGCCCTGGTGCTGTTCGCCCTGGCCTTCCGGGGTTTCGCCCGCAAGGACATCGTCTCCTAGATCACCGGACGATCTCCCTCCGGCCTCGAAACCCCTGGTCCGTGGCCGGTTCGAGATGCATCCGCAACGCATCGGGGCGCACGTTCCGGCCCCCTGCGCCGTCACAGTCGACGACAGGTCAGAAGGACAGGTCAGGAAGTCGACTCCGACCGGCACAGGGGGCACAGCCATGAACCGACACCGGACCCGACGACAGACGTGCGCGGCACTGCTCGCCCTCACCACCGCGGGCACCCTGCTGCTGACCGCCTGCGGCGCGGACGAGAACCACGCGAACGGCCCGAAGTACACGACCGCCACCGACGCCCCGGCCCCCTCCCGGGCCGCGGGCGACGAGACCGCCGCACCCTCCGACCACCTCTCCACCTTCGCCCTCGACGTCGACACCGCCTCCTACGGCTACGCCCGGCGCACCCTCGCCGACGGCGACCGCCCCGACCCCTCGACCGTCCGGCCCGAGGAGTTCGTCAACAGCTTCCGCCAGGACTACCGCACCCCCGAGCACGACGGCTTCACGGTCACCGTCGACGGCGCCCGTACCAGCGAGCCGGACTGGTCCCTGGTCCGCGTCGGCCTCGCCACCCGCCCCGCCGACGATCCCGACCAACGCCCCCCGGCCGCCCTCACCTTCGTCATCGACGTCTCCGGCTCCATGGGCGAACCGGGCCGCCTCGACCTGGCCAGGAAGTCGCTGGACACGATGACCGACCGGCTGCGCGACGACGACTCGGTCGCGCTCGTCACCTTCAGCGAACACGCCGAGACGGTCCTCCCGATGACCCGCCTCGGCGGCCACCGCGCCGAGATCCACGACGCCGTCGACGGCCTCGCCCCGCTCTCCTCCACCAACCTCGGCGAGGGCGTCGAGACCGGCTACGCCACCGCCGTCGAGGGGCTGCGCAAGAACGCCACCAACCGTGTCGTCCTGATCTCCGACGCCCTCGCCAACGACGGCGAGACCGACCCGAACGCCATCCTCAGGCGCATCGACGGCGACCGCCGCGAGTACGGCATCACCCTGTTCGGCGTCGGCGTGGGCAGCGACTACGGCGACGCGCTCATGGAACGCCTGGCCGACAAGGGCGACGGCCACACGGTGTACGTCTCCGACACCGCGACCGCCGCCGACGTCTTCTGCCGCCGGCTCCCGCAGAACATCGACCTGGTGGCCCGCGACGCCAAGGCCCAGGTCGCCTTCGACCCCCACACGGTCGCCGACTTCCGCCTGATCGGCTACCAGGACCGTAAGGTCGCCGACCAGGACTTCCGCAACGACCAGGTGGACGGCGGCGAGATCGGCCCCGGCCACACGGTCACCGCCCTCTACGCCGTCCGCACCGTCCCCGGCACCACCGGCCACCTCGCCACCGCCACGGTCCGCTGGCTCGACCCCCACACCCGTTCCCCCCACGAGAACACGGGCTCGATGGAGACCAACGCCCTGCACGACGACGTCTGGTCGGCCTCCCCCCGCTTCCAGGTAACGGCAGTGGCGGCGTACTTCGCGGACGCGCTGACGCACGGGGAATACGGCATGCCGGGAGCACCGAGCCTCTCGAAACTCCTGTCCCGGGCGACCACTCTGGCAGAGGTGACTGAGGACAAGGACGTCGCCGAACTCTCAACAGCGATCAGTGAGGCAGTGCCCCTTTAGGGGCGCGGGGAACTGCGCGACCAGCCCCCACCCACCCGCACCCGGCGCACCACCGCATCCCCTACGGCGAGACCCATTGACCTCCCCTTACTTCCGAGTAAGTTGACGCCCCATGAGCGTACGCAGCGACCTCGAACGAGCACGTCAACGCAGCGACTTGGCCGACCGCGGCAAGGTCGAAGTCATCAAGGACGAGGCCGGGGTCGTGCGGGAGGCGCGCCGCCCGCCCCTCGCCGCCCCGCTCACCACCGGCTCCCTCGCCGACCTCCCCTACGCCAACGCGGCAGCGGACCCCCACGCCACCGCGATCCGCCGCGGCGAAGGACCGGTCACCGCGGAAGCCTTCGCCGCCCAAGTGACCTCCGCGGCAAAGGGACTGATCGCCGCCGGCCTCGCCGCAGGCGCCCGCGTCGCCGTCATGTCCCGTACCCGCTACGAGTGGACGGTCCTCGACTTCGCCGTCTGGGCGGCCGGCGGCGTGACCGTGCCGGTCTACCCCACCTCCTCCGCCGACCAGGTGGAGTGGATCGTCCGGGACTCCGGCGCCCGCCACGTCGTCACCGAGACCGCGCAGCACACCGCCACCGTCACCACCGCCACGGCCGCCCACGAACACCCGCCAAGGATCTGGGAGTTGGACACCGGTGCACTCGCCGACCTGACCGCCATCGGCCAGGGCGTCCCGGACGAGGAGGTGGCCGAGCGCCGCGCCGGCGTCACCCCCGGCACGGTCGCCACCGTCTGCTACACCTCCGGCACCACCGGCCGCCCCAAGGGCTGCGTCCTCACCCACGCCAACCTGCACGCCGAGGCCGCCAACACGGTCGAGCTGCTGCACCCCGTCTTCCAGGCGGTCACCGGCCGGACCGCGTCCACCCTGCTGTTCCTCCCGCTCGCCCACATCCTGGGCCGTACGCTCCAGATCGCCTGCCTGCTGGGCCGGATCGAGATGGGGCACTTCCCGAGCGTGAAGCCGGACGAACTCCGGCCCGCGCTGCGGGAGTTCCGGCCGACGTTCCTGGTCGGGGTGCCGTACCTCTTCGAGAAGATCCACGACACCGGGCGGGCGACGGCGGAGAAGATCGGGCGGGCCGCGTCCTTCGACCGCGCCGAGCGGACCGGGGTGCGGTTCGCCACGGCCCACCTGGCGAAGTTCCTCGGCAGGGGGAAGGGCCCCGGGCCCGGCCTGTACGCCGCCTGGGCGCTGTACGACCTGCTGGTCTACCGCCGGATCCGCAAGGAGCTCGGCGGCAGGATGCGGTACGCGATCAGCGGCGGCTCACCGCTCGACCGCGACCTGAGCCTGTTCTTCCACGCGGCCGGCATCGTCGTCTACGAGGGCTACGGCCTGACCGAGACCAGTGCGGCGGCCACGATCGTGCCGCCGCTCGCCCCGCGCCCCGGCACGGTGGGGCAGCCGATCCCGGGCGCGGCCGTGCGGATCGCCGACGACGGCGAGGTGCTGGTGAAGGGGCCCGTGGTGTTCGGGGCCTACTGGAACAACCCGGCCGCGACCGCCGAAGTGCTCGCGGACGACGGCTGGTTCGAGACCGGCGACCTCGGGGCGCTGGACGCGGACGGGTATCTCACCATCACCGGCCGCAAGAAGGACATCCTGGTGACCTCCGGCGGCAAGAACGTCTCCCCGGCCGTCCTGGAGGACCGGCTGCGCAGCCGGGCGCCGGTCGGCCAGTGCCTGGTGGTCGGCGACAACCGGCCGTTCGTCGCCGCCCTGGTCACCCTGGACCCCGAGGCGGTCGCGCACTGGCTGTCGGTACGGGGGCTGCCGGCGGACACCCCGCTCGCCGGGCTGGTGCGCGACGACCGGATGCGGGCCGAGGTGCAGAAGGCGGTCGACCACGCCAACCTGGCCGTCTCCCGTGCCGAGTCGATCCGGGCCTTCGTCCTGGTGGAGGGCGAGTTCAACGAGGAGAACGGCCTGCTCACGCCGTCCCTGAAGGTCAAGCGGCACGCGGTGACGGCCCGCTACGCGGACGAGATCGAGGCGCTGTACCGCAGGTGAGCGAAGGGTGAGCAAAAAGGCGGCGGGCCACCGGAGGAACCGGTGGCCCGCCGCCCGCGGTGTCCGCGGACTACTGGTTCGCGGTGCCGTTCGCCGACAGGGCGGAGATGTCGTCCAGGATGTGCGACAGCGGCTCGTCGCCCTTGGCCTGGGTGGAGTTCTCCACGCACTGCTGGTTCTGCGGCGCCGACAGGATCGGCACGTCCTGGGCGACGCCGACGGCGACCGCACCGACGAGACCCTGCAGGTTCGCCTTGAGCGGGAGGCCGACGCACGGCTTGTTCAGCGATCCCTGGACCAGCGAGAGCTGCGGGCTCAGGTCGCCGAACGTGGCCGAGTTGCCGAACTCCGACTTGGCGCCGTTACCGCTGGCCGAGGTGGTGCCGTTGTCGTTGCCGGTGGCCAGGGCCTGGGGAGCGGCCGTGGCCGCGAAACCGGCGACGGTGACGGCGACAGCCGCGGTTGCCCACAGCTTCTTCATGTTTGTTCCCTTTCGAAAGGCGGGCTCCGGGGAGGAGCTGCGTGATCGTCAACCTACCCGGATTCGCCTAGGTTGCGTGGTATGCCCCGATTGGCGGAGCGCAGTCCGATCAACCGACCGGTGCGCCCGAACCGGGGTCCGGCGTACTTCCGGACTACTTGTTGCCGGTGCCGTTCGCGGACAGCGCGGAGATGTCGTCCAGGATGTGCGACAGCGGCTCGTCGCCCTTGGCCTGGGTGGAGTTCTCGACGCACTGCTGGTTCTGCGGCGCGGACAGGATCGGCACGTCCTGGAGGACGCCGACGGCACCCAGGCCGACCAGGCCCTGGAGGTTCAGCTTCGCGGGGAGGCCGATGCAGGGCTTGTTGAAGGAGCCCTGGATGAGCGCCAGCTGGGGGCTCATGTTGCCGTAGGTGGCGGAGTTGCCGAACGCCTGCTGGGCGCCGTTGCCGCTGGCGGAGGTGGTGCCGTGGTCGTTGCCGGTGGCCAGGGCCGGCGAGGCGGCGGCAGCGGAGGCGCCGACGACGGAGGCTGCTACTGCGGCGGCGGCCAGAACCTTCTTGATCACTTGTCAGTTCCCTTCTGAGGACACCCCGTCCACCGGAGCGCACTGGTCAACTGCGTGCGCTCCGGTTGGTTGCTCCGCTTCACTCCAATGGCCCATCGCCCGGAATTCCTCGCATCCGGTCAGGCCCGGGATTCCGGGGAATTCCGGGAGGCCGTCGGTCCGAACGGGTGACGTGCCGCCCGGTGCCGCAACCATTCCGGTTGCGGGCGGTTGATGCCGGGCAGGAACGTCCGTCTTGGCCCGAGGGCCGGGAAAGGAATAGCGAAATGCTGAAGAAGGCAATGGCCGCGGCGGCGGTCGCCGTGTCCGTCGTAGGCGTGTCGGCGGCGGCAGCCCCCCAGGCGCTTGCCACCGGCAACGACCACGGCACCACCTCGGCGAGCGGGAACGGTGCCAAGGAGGCGTTCGGCAACTCGGTGACCAAGGGCACCATGAGCCCGCAGGCCACCCTGGTCCAGAGCTCGCTCAACAAGCTCTGCGTCGGCCTGCCCGCGAAGGCGAACGCCCAGGGGATCCTCGGCATCATCGCCGCGGTCGGGGTGGCCCAGGACATCCCGGTCCTGTCCGCGGCGCAGAACCAGCAGTGTGCCGAGAACTCCACCCAGGCCAAGGGCGACGAGCCGGTGTCGCACGTCCTGGGTGACATCGCGGTCCTCGCGGCCAACGGCGTCGCCAACCAGTGACCCCGGTCCTGTGAAGCCCGCCCGGGCGGTGCGCGTTCATGCGCCGCCCGGGCGGGCTTTCGTCGTGTTCCGGGGATTCCGGCCGCCTGGAAAAGCGTTTCCTCTCTCCGTGTCAATTCGGAGAGGGCGTTCGAGTGAATTAACCCCCGGCAACCGTTCCGTAGTTTCTTCGGCTGTCTATTCCTCGTTCTACAGCCTGCCGGTCATGGTGCGAGCCGTTCAAGCTGTGCTCGCTCGGTTTCGGCCGACATACGGGCATGACCGCAGAGAAGGGAAAGTCCATGAAGAAGACCGCTGCTGTGGTCGCCGGCGCGATTCTGGCGCTGGGCGGTGCCGTCCCCGCTTTCGCCGACGCCGGTGCGGAGGGTGCTGCCGCCAACTCGCCGGGCGTCGTCTCCGGCAACGTGATCGAGGTTCCGGTCCACGTCCCGGTCGAGGTCTGCGGCAACACCGTCGACGTCATCGCGCTGCTGAACCCGTCGTTCGCCGGCACCTGCGCCAACGTCTGACGACGTCACGCAGCGCACCAGCCCCCGGGCTGAGGCACGGCCGGCCCCGGAACGCCGATCCTTCGCATCCGCGTTCCGGGGCCGCCTCATGCACCCGTCCGTCAGCTCCGCACCGTGTCCGGCGCGGACTCCCGCCGCCCGGCCGGGACGCCCCAGCCGGCCGGCCCCGAGCGCAGCCGCCGCCGTACCCCGCGCACCAGCGTCGGCGCGGTGAAGCCGGCGCCGTGCACGAAGCGCATCGCCGGGCCGAAGCCCGCCGCCGTGACCAGACCGGCCAGGAACAGCCCGGGATACGACGACTCGAAGTCCCGGCCCACCTCGGGCGCCCCGTCGGCCCCGGTCACCAGCGTCGTCCGCAGATCGTCGGCGAGCAGCGCGAGCCGCCCCCGGGTCGCCCTGAACCCCGTGGCCGCGATGACGTGTTCGGTCTCCAGGGTGCCCACCCCGCCACCGCGCACCGCGGTGTCCAGACGCACCCCGCCCGCCGTCGCGCGCGCCGCCGTGATCTCGCGGCCGAGCAGCACCTCCACCCCGGACTCCACCCGCTCCCGCACCCACCAGGCACCGGCCGGACCGAGGGCGCTCGCCGCGATCCGGGTCCGGGTCGGCTCGGTGAGCCGCCGGTACAGGCCGGGCCGCTCGGAGTAGAACCAGTTCCGCCAGCCGGGGCCGAGCCCGCTGTGCGGGGCGCGCACCGACTGCCACCAGGGGCGCTGCCAGGGCGGCGGCACCTCGTTCCAGAACAGCTCGTCCGCGCGCACCAGCACCCGTGCCCGGGCGCCCAGTTCGGCGAGGAGCGCGGCCGTCTCCAGGGCCGCCTGACCGCCGCCGACCACCGTGACGTCCCGGCCCCGGAACCGGTCCAGGCCGGCGTGGTGGCTGCTGTGCGTGACCAGGTCGGGGGAGAGGCCGCGCACGGCGGCCGGGATCTCCACGAACGGCAGCACGCCGATGGCGAGGGCGACCGTCCGGCCGCGCACGGCCTCGCCGTCCGCCGTCGTCGCCTCGAAGCCGCCGGCGCGCGGCGCGACCCGGGTGACCATGCGTTCGTCGACGGGCGGTGCGGCGTTGCGGGCGAACCACAGGCCGTACTCGGCGAACATGTCCAGCGGGATCGGCTGCCCGTGCCGGGCGGTCACGCCGCGGCCCGCGCAGTAGACGTCCAGCCGCCAACGCGCCTCGGGGTCCGACAGGTTGGAGGCCCAGGGCTCGGACTTGAGGAACATCCCGCGGGGCATGTGGTCGCGCCAGGACGCCATCGGGCGGCCGAAGACCCGCACGTTCAGGCCCGCCGCCGCGGCGTGGGACGCGATGGACAGGCCGTACGGGCCCGCGCCCACCACCAGCAGGTCGTACATCAGCAGCTGCTCGCTTTCTCGTCGTCGGACCGGTCGGGCAGACCGGAGAGGCCGGCCACACCGGGCGCGGCGGGGACCCCGGCCACACCGGTGAGCTCCTCGTCCCGGGCCGCGGGCACGGTGAGCTCCTCGTCCCGGGCCGCGGGCACGAGGGGTTCCACTTCCCGGGCCGCGGGCACGGTGACTTCCTCGTCCCGGGCCGCGGGCACGAGGGGTTCCGCGGGCTGGGCGGCCGGCACGAGGGGTTCCGCCGCCTGGGGCGCGGGCACGAGGGGTTCCCCGGCCTGGCGGACCACGGGCGTGTGCGGGTGGGGTGGCCGGACGGCCGTCCCGTCGCGCAGCCGGTCGAGGAGCCGGCCCGCCACGTGCCGGCCCCACAGCGCCCACATCGCGAGGCCCGGCCCCCGGTCGTCCGGCGCGGACCAGGCCAGCTCCCGCCCGCGCGGGGCCGGACGCAGCGCGCTCAGCGGCGCGTAGTTCTCCACCACGAACGCCCGCCCGGCCAGCGGCACCCCGTCCGGCAGCGGACGGTGGGTCAGGTCCAGGTGCAGGGCGCGTACGACGTCCAGGCCGGCACTGTCGGCGAAGAGCCGGAACTGGGCGCCCGGACGGGGGTTGAAGTCGAGGAGGTGGTAGCGGCCGGTGCTGCCGCAGCGCCGGAAGTCCAGGTCGAAGATGCCCCGGAAGCCCAGCTCGCCGGTGAGCCGCTCGGCCAGCGCCCGGACCTGCGGGTTGGGCGTCCACAGGCCGACCGCGGTCAGTCCGGCGCCCCGCGGCCAGGCCAGCTGCTTGCGGCCGGGGCCGCCCGCGCGCACCTGCCCGGTGCGGTCGGCGTAGCCGTGGAAGAACCAGTCCCGGTCCCGGCCCGGCGGCAGGAACTCCTGGAGCAGCAGCCTGCTGCCCGCCTCCTCGCTGCGCAGGTACAGCTCCACCGCCTCCTGCGCCGAGCGCACCACGACCGTGCTGCGCAGCCCGGCCCCGGCCGGCAGCAGCCAGGGCCGGCTCCACTTGGCGATCACCGGCAGCCCGAGCCGCCGGACCGCGGCGGCGGCCTGCTCGGCGCTGTCCGGGACCAGGGTCGGCGGGTGCGGGATCCCGGCCGCCGCGCACACCTCCGCCAACTCGGCCTTGTCGGCGACGCGTTCGGGCAGGGTGCCAGGCTGCTGCGGGAGCAGGTAGGCGGGCGCGAGGTCGGCGCGGAGCCGGCCGGCCGCGATGGCGCTCGCGTCGTCCATCGGGATCAGTACCGCGGGACGGGCGATCCGCGCCGCCACCCGGCGCAGCACGGCCGCGATGTCGGCGGGCGACGCGCCCGGCGCCGGCGGTGGGTGCAGCTGCCGTACGAAGCGGGACCTGCGGACCGGGCTGCCCGCGGAGTCGGCGACCACGTGGACCTCCACCCCGGCTCTGCCGAGCGAGCGCACGGCCCCCAGGGTGCCGTGGTGAAAGGGATTCCGGTCGATCCGCAGCAGAACCGCGGGGACCCGGATGTCTAGCAGCGACACGGACCATTTCCTTTGCGTCTGTTCACCCGTGCGGGCGCTCGGGGTACCCGAAAGCCGCAACCGCACTGGCGGAATTCATATTGATATGACTGAGTGTCAGTAACTGGCACTTCCTCAGGGGTGCTGCGAACGGACGAGTACGCGTACTGGTGGAGAAAGGAGCAGGCATGGCCCCACAGCTGCGAAAGCGGACGCGGTTCCGGTGGTATCGGCCGGCCGTGGCCGCGGCGGCCGTCGTCGCCGCCTCGGCGGCCCTGGCGACCGGCCCGGGATTCGCCGTGGGTGCGGGGGCGGCGCGGATCACCGGCCCACCGGCTCCGGCGTCCGCGACAGCCGTCCCGACCCCCACGACGTCCGTCCCGGCATCAGCGGCTCCGCTGCCGACCCCGACCCTGACCCCGGCCCCGGCCGCCGACGCACCGGCCGTCGGCGCGGCGGCCAGGGCGACGCCCCCGGCCTTCGGGGCGTTCCTCGACTCCGGCCCGCTCGGCGTCGCCCGCATGGCCCAGCTGAGCAGCTGGCTCGGCGGCACCGAGCTCAAGGTCGCGCACACGTATCTGCCCGGCAACCGCTGGGCCGACATCGAGGGCGCCCCCGGCTTCCTGGACGTCTGGGCGCACTGGCGACGGGAGAAGGCCGACCGGACGCTCGTCCTGAACGTGCCCATGCAGGAGCGCAACGAGGAGGGCATCGGTGACGACGAGGTCCGCTCGCTGCTGCGGCAGGGTGCCGCCGGGGACTTCGATCACCACTTCCGGGCCCTGGCCGAGCGGCTGGTGGAGCTGCGCGTCCCGGACACGGTCATCGTGCTCGGCTGGGAGATGAACGGCATTACCTACACCCATCGTTGCGGGCCCGACCCGGAGGCCTGGAAGGCGTACTGGAAAAGAATCGTCACCACCATGCGTGCGGTGCCGGGCCAGAAATTCAGGTTCGACTTCACGTCGAGCCGGGGCCGCGACGCCGTTCCGTGGACGCAGTGCTATCCCGGGGACGACACGGTCGACATCATCGGCATGGATTCCTACGACCAGCCGACCGGACTCTCCTTCGACCAACAGGTGCGGGAACCCTACGGACTTCAGCAGCACGTCGATTTCGCGAAGGCCCACGGAAAACCCATCTCCTATCCGGAATGGGGTCTCTTCCGCAACGGGGACAACGCCGAGTACATGCGGCGGATGCTCGCCTGGATGGACGAGCACAAGCCGCTGTACAACACGCTGACCGACTACTGCCCGCACGGTGTCTGGCAGTGCTCGGTCAACCCGCGCTCCGCACGCGTCTACCGCGAAGCCCTCTTCGGCCGCACCGACACCACGACCCCGCCCCCGACATCGACGCAGAAGCCGACACCGACACCGACCCCGCCACCGTCCCCGTCGCCGGGCACCTCGCCCCCGGCCGTCACGCCCAGTGCCACGCCCGCGTCCGGCTGCACGTCGTTGGACCTGGGTTCCTGGATCGCGTACTGGCTCGGCGGGGAGCTCTGCTTCAGCCTCGACTGACGCACGGACCGGCCCGGCACCGCCTACTCCTGCCGGTGCTCCTTCCACCGCTGCCGCACCTCCCTGATCCGCTGCCGGGCGGCGGCGTCGCACAGCGCCGCCGTCAGCAGCGGGGCGGTGCGCCGCCGGGCCAGCAGCAGCCGCTGGTTGACGACCGGCAGGGGCCGCCAGTGGTGCTTGTACGGCTCGTCGCCGCGCAGCAGGCTCAGCGCGCCCCGCTCACCGGTGCCGGTGTGCTGGGCGCAGGCGTCGAGCAGCATCACCGCCACGTCCGCCTTGCGCTCCCGCAGCCGCGGATGCGCCCCGTACAGGTAGCCGCCGGCGAGACTCGGCGCCAGCAGGGTCAGGTCGACGGCGACCACCTCGTCGTCGAGCCGGAACTCGGTGACCACCGCGTCCCCGGACCGCACCATCGGCCCCACCGAGCGCACCAGATGCTCCTGGAACCGGGACTGGAGGTGCTCGGTGGTCACCTTCCGCCCCTGCCACTGGAGCCGGTGCAGGTCGAGGAGGCGGCGCAGCGCCGCGTCCACCCCGTCGGGCGGCACCACGTCCCGGCGCACCCCGAGCGAGCCCAGCTTGCGCAGTTTCGCGCGCACCCGCTGGGCTTTGCCGGACGGCAGCCGGCCGACCAGCTCCTCCATCGGCACAGCCGGCAGCTCCAGGCAGACGGAGTCCGGCACCTTCCGGCACGGTCCGCTCCAGCGCTCGTAGACCCGCTCCGCCGCGCCGCCGGGCCGCACCTCGCGGAAGTCGATCAGCGCCGTCCGGGCCGCCTCGGCCAGCTCCCGGGTGAGGGCGCCCGCCACCCGGCCGTCGTCGCCGTCGGCGAGCAGCACGTCCGCGTAGTCGGAGATCGCCCCGCCCAGCGGCACCAGCGTGGGCAGCGGCCGGTGCACCAGCGTCAGCGGGGCCGCGCCGACCAGCTCACCGCCGTAGCGGACCAGGACCAGGCGGAGCCGGCCGGGGGTGCCGTAGGAGCGCCACCAGGAGTGCAGCCAGGCGTGGCTCTGGAACGGGGTGGCCGTGCCGCACCGCCGGTAGAGGCGGCCCCAGGCCGGGGCCAGCTCGGCGAAGGCGCCCTCGTCGGTGACGAGTTCGGTGGTGTACGCGGCGAGCGTCGGGTGGGCCGTCGTCGTCACAGCTGTCCGTGTACGTCGGCGGCGACGGCCGGGCCGGGCACCGAGGCCTGGAAGGCGGCCTCCGCCACCCGGCGCCGGGGCCGGACCAGGAGCACCAGACCGCCCAGCAGCCCGCCCGCGCTCGCGCCCACCAGAGCGGTCACCTTCGAGGACGTGGAGGTCGGCGTGGTCGGCTTCGGCGCCCGGGAGAACTGGAGGAGTTCGACGTTCGTGTCGCTCTTGGTGTCGTCGGCGTGCTGGATGAGCGAGCGGGCCACCGCGTTCGCCATGTCGGTGGCCTGGAGGGCGTGCGGCGAGGTGGCCGAGACGGCGACCATCGGCGCGTCCGGCGAGGTCTCCGTCTGCACACTGCTCTGCAGCGTCTTCAGCGGCACCCCGGCCCACATCTGCGCGTCCCCGAGCACCGCGAGCTGGGTGGCGACCCGGCCGTAGGCCTGCGCGAAGCCCTGCGCGGACGCGGTGTCGGACTTGTCGGCGGTGACGGCGATGACGTAGGCGGTCGCCGTGTAGCTGGGCGGCGTCAGCACGCCGTAGGCGCCGCCCAGCAGCCCGCCGGCGAGGACGCCGGCCGCCAGCAGCGACCAGGGCGGGATCGCGCGCGGGAACGGGCGGGGTGCTCGGACGGTGTTCTCGGTCATGGCGTACTGGCTCCCTGAGGTGTGGTGGCGAGTGCTGCCGCGTAGACGTCCATGAGCTGGGCGGCGCTGCGGGTGATGCAGTAGTGACGGGCGGCGTCCGGCACGCCGCGCGGGCCGGGTCCCGCGGCGCGGACGGCGGCCAGCGCCCCGGCGTAGGCGGCGGCACCGCCCGGGACGCGGCGGGCGCCCGGGGCGGCGGCCGGCGGCAGGTCTTCGACGGCCGGGCAGGAGCTGTAGAGCACGGGCAGTCCGGCGGCCAGCGCCTCGACCACCGCGAGACCGAACGCCTCCTCGGCGGAGGGCGAGGCGAACACGTCCATGGCGGAGGTGAGGGCGGGCAGGTCGGGGTCCTCGGCGCGGTCGGAGGCGTAGGGCCGCTCGCCCGCGAACACCACCCGGCCGTCGACCCCGGCCGCCCGCGCCGTGCTGCGCAGGGCCTCCTCCTCCGGGCCGCCGCCCACCAGCAGCAGCCTGCAGTCGCCGGGGAGCCGGGCGAGCGCCTCGACCAGGACGCCGAACCGCTTGCCGGGCGCGAGCCGCCCGACGGCACCGACGACCCAGGCGTCCCGCGGGATGCCGAGGCGGTCGCGGACGCGCCGGCGCCGGTCCGGGTCGAAGCGGAAGCGGTCCAGGTCGATGCCGTTCGGGACGACCTCGATCCGCGGCCCCGGCACCCCCCACCGGCGCAGCCGCTCGGCGACGGTCGGCGAGACGGCCACCGTGGACCGCCCGAGCCGTTCACCCGCCAGGTACAACGCCCGTACGCCCGACGTCAGTTCACGCCCCTCCAGCTGCGAGTCGCCCAGGGAGTGCTCGGTGGCGACGACCGCCCTGACCCCCGCCAGGCGCGCGGCGATCCGGCCGTACAGACAGGCCCGGTACAGGTGGGTGTGGACCAGGTCGTAGCGGCCCCCGCGGATCAGCCGGACCAGGCGGGGCAGCGCGGCCAGGTCCCGGTTCCCGGCCATCCCCAGGTGGACCACCCGCACCCCGTCCGCGGCCAGACCGTCCGCGACCGGCCCCGGGTTGGTGAGCGTGACGACGTCGCAGGAGACCGGCAGATGCCGCAGCAGCAGCCGCAGTTGCTGCTCCGCGCCGCCGACCCCGAGGCCCGTGATGACATGCAGCGCCTTCATTCACAGCCCCTCGACGGGACGGCGGCGCAGCCGGTGCAGCCGGTACTTCAGGAAGAGGCGTACGGCGTGGTCGTGCTGCCCGACGTGCACGCGGGGCAGCGCGTGCGGGCCGCCCAGCGGGCCCGGGTCGATGGCGCAGCCGTAGCCGTACCCGGCGTCCCGCACGGCGTCGACGGCCCGCTCGTCGACGCTGCCGTAGGGGTAGCAGAAGCCCTCGACGGGGGCCTGGACCAGCTCCTCCAGCCGCGCCCGGCTGTCCGCGGTCTCGGCCCGCAGGGTCTCCGTGTCGGCCTTCGTCAGGTCGACGTGGGTGAGCCCGTGGGAGCCGATCTCCACCCCGCTGCCGGCGGCCCGCCGGACACCGTCGGCGGTGAGCAGCGGCTTGCGCGGGCCCAGCGGGTCCCAGGCGTTGTCGCCGCCGAGCCGCCCGGGCAGCACGAACAGGGTGGCACCGCAGCCCCAGCGGTCGAGCAGGGGCAGGGCGTGGTCGAGGAAGTCGGCGTACCCGTCGTCGAAGGTCAGCGCCACCAGCCGGCGCCCCTCGCCGCGGGCCCGGGCCGCCAGCAGCGCGGACACCGACACCCCGCGCAGCCCCCGCCGGCGCAGCCAGCCCAGCTGTTTCTCCAGCCGGGCGGGGGAGACGGTGACGCGGTACGGGTCGTCGGAACAGTCGCCCACGGAGTGGTACATGGCGACCCAGGGGACCGGGCCGGTGACGCGTCCGGCCCTCGCGGCGGACTCAATGGAAGACGGCATGCGCGAGCCTTCGGGTGACGGTGGCTACGGAACGGAGTGCGGGTGCGAAACCCTGGGCGTCCAGGGCCCGGCCGAGCAGGACGAAGACGACGGTGACGGCCGTGACGCCTGCGGCCAGACCGGTGAGCGGGTCCGCCGGCTGCGCGGCGGCGAAGATCCCGACGGCGGTCGCGGCGACCGCCGCCCGCACCGGCCGGCTCAGCTCGACGAGCACCCGCCGGGTACGGATCGGGACGCTGCGCGGGCCCGTCCCGGCCAGCAGGAGCACGGCGGTGGCGGTGATGCCGGCGGCGTTGGCGGCGGCGATGCCGGTGACGCCGTACCGGCCGACCGTCAGGGCGCCGATCCACGAGGTCACCACGATCCCGGCGGCCATCGCGCCCACCGGGTACCAGGTGGCGCGGCCCGCCGAGAAGTAGGAGCGGACCAGCACCCCGACCAGGGTCTGCCCGAGCAGCCCGAGCGCGTACACGCGCATCACATCGGCCGTGGCCGCGGTGTCGGCGGTGGTGAACGCCCCGCGCTGGAACAGCAGTCGGATGAGCTGCGGCGCGCAGGCCACGACCACGGCGGTGCCGAGCAGCACCACGCTCGCGGCCACCGACAGATCCCGCTCGACCCGGCTCCGGGCCCGCTCGGTGTCGCCCTCGGCCAGCGCCCGGGCCACCACCGGGAAGGTGACCGTGCACAGCATCATCGACATCGTCATCGGGATCTGCGCGACCTTCTGCGCGTAGTTCAGGTGCGAGATGGCCCCGGAGTGCAGATGCGAGGCGAGGAACCGCTCGATCAGCACCTGCGACTGCCGGCACAGCGCGAACAGCAGCACGGTGGCCATCAGCGCCACGTTCAGCGGGCGTTCCCCGGTCCCGGTCACGCCCTCCTCCCGCGCCTTGGGCCGGTGGCGCAACTGCCGCAGCAGCGCCGGGACCTGTACGACGACCATCAGGGCGCCCCCGGCCGCCACCCCGAACGCCGCCGACCTGACGCCCCAGTGGCCGCCGAGCGCGAACATCGCCGCGATGATGCCCGCGTTGTAGGCGACGTAGATCGCGGCGGGGGCGAGGAAGCTCCGGTGCGCGCGGAGGGCGGCACTGCAGTACCCGGCCAGCCCGAAGGTCAGCACACAGGTGGCGGTGAGCCGGGTGCAGCCGACGGCCAGCCCGGGATCCCGCAGCCCGGGCGCGAGCACCTCCACGAGCTGCGGCGCCCCGCCGATCAGCAGCGCGCCGACCCCGGCGAAGGCCAGGGCCAGCTTGGGCAGCGTCCCCACGACGAGAGCCCGGACGGGATCGCCGGGCGCCCCCTGCCCCCGGCGCGCCAGGGCCAGGCTGAAGGCGGGCACCAGCGCGAACGCCAACCCGTCCTCGATCAGCAGCGTCGCCGCGAACTCGGGCACGGTCCACGCGACGAGAAACGCGTCGGTGTCCCGTCCGGCCCCGAACAGCCGCGCGAGCGACTGGTCCCGGATCAACCCCAGCAACGACCCGAGCACCGAGAAGACGGCGGTGCCCAGAGCGGCCTTGGCGAGGAATCCACGAGTGGGCGGTGCACTTTCAGCTCCGGCGCCGTCGACTCCCTGCTGCTCGGGGGCGCGGGGCGACGACATCTGCGGCTCCGCCGCGTGGGCGCGCTCAACCCCCACCGGCCCGCAGTCGACCTCCGGCCCTTCCACATCCGGCACCCCCGGCGTCACCGTCATCCCGCACGCTCCGCCCCCACCAACGCCCACCACGCCACCGCCCCGAACACCACCGCCGTGAGAACCGTCGACGGCCCCCCGATGTCGGCGTACGCGAAATCCACCAGCTGCCAGATCAGCAACCCGCACCCCACCAGCGCACAGTCGAGCCCGTCCCCCGCACGCACCCGCCACAGCCCCCGCAGCCCGCACGCCAGCAGCGCCAGCCAGCTGCCCGCCAGGGCCAGCAGCCCGAGCAGCCCCTGCTCGCTGAGCACCAGCAGGTACATGTTGTGCGGCGACAGCAGCGGCTGCTTCCGGTACGCCGCCCCCGCCCCCTCCGTGTCGCTCCCGGACGACAGCGCCAGCGACGCGTGCGAGTCCCGGTACGCGGGGAAGTTCTTCAGGCCGACGCCGGTCACCGGGTGCTCCCGCCACATCCCCGTCGCCGCCGCCCACAGCGTGTACCGGTCGACCACCGACTGGTCCGGCGCGTCCGTGACCTGCCCGATGCTGCTGAGCCGCTCCTGGAGCATCGCCGTGCCGACCCCGAAGCCGCCCACCAGCACCACGCCGGCCGCGACCGCGACCGCGGCCACCTTCAGCGCCCGCCGCAGCCCGGCCAGGGCGAGCTGCACCCCGCAGGTCAGGACCGTCGCGATCCAGGCGCCCCGGCTGAAGGAGACGGCCAGCGGCAGCAGCAGCCCGAGCGCACACGCCCCCGCCGCCACCCGCTGCCGTACCGGGGAGTGCCCGAGCGTCAGCCCGAGCGCGCAGACCAGACCGAACGACACCACCGTCGCCATGCCCATCACGTCCTGCGGCCCGAACGTGCCGACCGCGCGGATCTCCTCGCCCTGGTACGACGCCCCGGTCCCGGTGACGTACTGGTGCACGCCGACCGCGCCCTGCCAGACCGCCAGCCCCACGAACGACCAGGCCAGCAGCCGGAAGTCGGCGCGGTCCCGGACCAGCAGCACGACGGCGGCGGGGACCAGGACGAACACCTGGAGGTAGCGGCCGAGACCGGTCACCCCGGCGCCCGGCGAGGCCGCGCCCATGGCCGCGACGGCCAGTCCCACGACCGGCATGCCGAGCACCAGCGCGGCCGTCGCCGACAGCGGTCGCCGCCGTTCCCGTACCGCCCGCAGCGCGGCGTACAGCACCACGAGGGCGGACACCGCGTCGGCGGGTCCCGCACCGCTCTCCTCGCCGCCCGGGGCGAGCGGCAGCGCGAGGACCGCGAGGACCGCGACCGCGGCCAGGACCGGCGGCAGCCGCAGCGGCCTGGCCGGCGACAGTGCGAAGCTCATTCTCAGCTCCCCGTCGAGCGCACGAGCGCTGCTGCGGTGCGCAGCAGGATGCAGACGTCCTGCCACAGCGACCAGTTGTCGATGTAGGCGTTGTCGAAGCGGGCCCGGTCCTCGATGGAGGTGTCGCCGCGCAGCCCGTTGATCTGGGCGAGTCCTGTGATGCCGGTCTGCATCCGGTGGCGGGCCGCGTAACCCGGGTAGCTCTGGCTGAACTGGCCGACGAAGTAAGGCCGTTCGGGGCGCGGGCCGACCAGGCTCATGTCGCCCCAGAGCACGTTCCACAGCTGGAGCAGCTCGTCCAGGGACGTCTGGCGCAGGAAGCGGCAGAAGCGGCTCATCTTGATCTCGCCGGCCACGCTCCAGCGGGTGGCGGCCTCGTGCGCGTCGACCGGGCGGTGGGTGCGCAGCTTCAGCAGGGTGAAGGGACGGCCGTCCTTGCCGATCCGCTCCTGCCGGAAGACGACCCCCGGCCCGTCGGTGATCCGCAGCACCGTCGCGCAGACCAGCAGCAGGGGTCCGGCCAGCACCAGCGCCGCCCCGGAGACGGCGATGTCCAGGACCCGCTTGCCGACGCTGCCGCGCCGCCGCGAGCCCATCTCCAGGCGGCGGCAGGAGAACCCGGCGAGCTGGTCGCGCATCTCGTACGCCGGTGAGTCCGCGTCGACCTCCCACACCACGCAGCCCGACTCGGCCAGCGCCCGCAGCAGCGGGCCCTGCTGGGTGCGGACGGCGGGGTGGACGGTGAGGACGGCCCGGACCCCGTTCTGGATCAGGGCCCGCTCCACCTCCTCGCCGGTGGTCAGCACGGGCAGGCCCTCGGCGCCCGCGGGGTGTTCGGCGACGACGCCGACCGGGCGCACCCCGCAGCCCGGGTGGCGCAGCACGGCGGCGGCGACCCGCTGGGCGGTGGCGGCCGGGCCGATGACCAGGGCGGCGCGCGGCCGGCGCAGCAGGGCGAGGCGGCGCCGCCAGTGCACCAGGCCGCGGCCCGCGCCGGCCGTCGCCGCGTGCAGGGCGAAGCCGAGGAGCAGGACGCGCCCGGTCAGCGCCCGGTCCGGGTCCCAGGCGGCGACGGCCGCGGCCAGGCCCAGCCAGACGACGGCGATCCGGCCGCAGACGGCCGGGAGTTCGTCCAGGATCCCGGTCATCCGCCGGATGGTCTGCGGTCGCAGCAGTATCGCCCCGGCCAGCAGCAGACCGACCAGGACCGGCCGCCGGACGGCCTCGTCGAGCGCGGCGGCGCCGAGCAGCGCGGCACCCAGGTCGGCGGCGAGCAGCGGCACCGGGGAGGCGGGCCGCGCGGGCGGCCTGCGCAGCGGGAACCGGAAGCCGCCCGCGGTGCGCGGCGGCAGGACGGAGACGGGCGAGAGTCCGTGGTCCCGGGGCTTTGCGCCGGGGGAGGGGACGGTGCTTTCCGCGGTCACGAGTGGATGGACTCCCTGCGCTCGAAGGACACCAGCGGCAGCCCGCCGAGGAGTTCGCGGTACAGCTCCGCGACCGCCTCCGCCGTGCGCCGCACGTCGTGCGTGGACAGGACGTGCCGGCGCCCCCGGTCGCCGAGCGAGGCGCGCAGCACCGGGTCGAGGAGCAGCGCGGCGACGGCCCCGGCCAGCGCACCCGGCCGCCCCGGCGGGACCAGGCAGTGCGCCGCCTGGCCGGGCGGCAGGCTCTCGCGGGCGCCGTCGACGTCGGTGACCAGCACCGGGCGCCCGCAGGCCAGCGCCTCCAGCGGGGCGAGCGCCATGCCCTCCCAGCGCGAGGGCAGCACCACCAGGTCGGCGGCCCGGTACCAGGGGCGGACGTCCGCGACGGGGCCCACGAACTCGACCGGGGCGGCGACGGAGGCAGGGGGAGTGGCAGCGGCGGCGAGCCGGCCCAGCGCCTCCCGGTCGGGTCCGTCGCCGACCAGGGCCAGCCGGGCGTCCGGCACCCGGCGCAGCACCTCGGGCCAGGCCCGCAGCAGCACGTCCTGCCCCTTCTGCCGGCACAGCCGCCCGACACAGACGACCAGGGGAGCCCGCCCGGCCCGCTCGCCCGGGCCGGCCGGGGAGCCGGGGGAGGCGAGGGCACCCGGGGCGGCCGGGGAGCCCGCGGTGCCGGGGGCGCCCGGGGTGCCCGGGGTGAAGTGCTCGGTGTCGATGCCGTTCGGGACGACCGTGTACCGGGCGCGGATACCGGCGTGCACGCCGGTCGCGCGCTCGGCCTCGCTGACGCACAGCACCCGGTGCGCCCAGCGCGCGCCCCACCGCTCCCACCTCAGCGCCAGCGCGCCGGTGGCTCCGCCGACGGCCTCGAAGGACCAGGCGTGCGGCTGGAACAGGGTCAGGACGCGCCCGCGTACGGCGAGCCGTCCGGCGAGGCCCGCCTTCGCGCTGTGCGCGTGCACCAGCGCGGGCCGTACCTCGTCGAGGAGCCGGCCGAGGCGTCGTACCTCGTCCGGGAGACCGGCGCCCGGGGAGCGGTCGGCGTGCCACCCGTGCACCTCGGCGCCCAGGTCCCGCGCGCGCTCGGCCAGTTCACCGCCGGGGCAGGCCACCGTGACCCGCAGACCGGCCGTGAGCTGGGCCTTCGCCAGGTCCAGGACAACCCGGGCCACGCCGCCCTCGACGGGTTGCGCCAGGTGAAGGACCCGTGGCCGGGGGTCGGTGGCTGATCGGTGCATACGCGGATTCCTCGCTCACGGGGGGCGCGCTCGGGACTGCGGGCGGGAACGCGGCGTACTACTGCGCCTCCACGGCGGCGAAGAGCGCGCCCGCCCACGCCGCGTCGCGCTGGGAAACGAGCCGGAAGCTCAGCTGGTCACCGCCCTGGGCGAGACCGGTGCCCAGATCGAACACATCCGAGTCGTAGCCGAGCGTGTTGGCGTACGCGGGCTCACGCCGGGCGCGTACCGGGCCGGGTTCGTTGATCGTGGAGTTGAGTACGTCGTCGGCCGGGTCGGCGGAGTCCCGGAGCGGGACGGGTGCGTGCCCGGCGGTGGTGCAGGTGAGCGAGTCGCCGGTGCCGCCCCGGTCGCCGTTGTAGGCCACCAGGCCCACCATGCCGTCGGCGCCACGCGGGGCGTGTAGCCCGTTCAGGCGTACCTCGACCGGCGTGTCGAGGGAGCTGAAGCCGTCCCAGAGGGAGAGTGTGCGCAGCGGCTGCGCCGGGTCCTCGTACGCCACGACCAGCGTCCAGCCGCCCCAGGCGCCGGACCTGGACCGTCCCGCGGCAGCGTTCACCTGGCCGACCGTCCACAGCCCGGATCCGCTGGAGCGGACCAGGGTGGTCACGTCCGCCGAGGCCTGGAAGGCGTCGGCGCCGCGGCCCGTGCGGTGGCCCACGACCGTGTCCGCGAGCAACTCCTTGTACGCGCCGCCGGGTTCGGCGATCAGCACCCGCCCGTCGTCCGCGGCCGGCTTCTGCTCCCCGACCAGCAGGTTGCCGCCCCAGTACAGCCGTGCGTACGTCACCCGGGAGCCCGCCGGCAGCCGGAGCTCGGCGCGGGAGGAGTTGTACGTGTCGGGGTCGTCGTCGACGTCGACGTAGAACATGTCGAAGTCCCCGTTCACCGCCGGGACCTGTCCCTCCCGTGCGGCCTGGCAGGGCGGTTCGGACGGCGCGCCGGGCAGCGTGCGGCAGCTGACGGACGCGTTGGCCGCGCGGGCGAAACCGCCGTGCTGCACCGCGTGGTAGCGCTCGGCGAAGGGGATGCGCGGAGCCTCGGGGGCGGGCGGGGCCGTCGCCCCGGCGGTGCCCGGTGCCCAGACCGAGGCGAGGACGAGCGCGCTCGCCGACGCACGGCGCAGCAGCGGGCCCAGGGGATTGCGCATGACCGGCTTCGTTCTTTCCGGGAGGCGGGGAGGCGGGGAGGCGGGGAGACGGGGGTGCGGGATGAGTGCGATGTGATGCCAATACGGGTAAGTCGGGAGGTTCGCAACTCTAATCGCTATCCGTATTAATCCGTCAAAACAGGGCAAGTGTGTCGGAGTCGTGAAGGCGGCTCCCCGGAGATCACCCTTTCGGCGGCACAACCCGGGACGGTGCCACGCGTTGACACAGCGCTGGGCAACCGCCCGAATGTTTGTTTCGACCCCAAGGAGACCTCTCCATGTCGCGTATCGCGAAGGGCCTGGTCCTGTCCACCGCCGCCGTCGCGGCCGTCGCCGGCGGTGCCGGTGCGGCTGCCGCCGACAGCGGCGCGAACGGCGCCGCCGCCCACTCCCCGGGTGTGCTGTCGGGCAACGTGATCGAGGTTCCGATCCACGTGCCGGTCAACGTCTGCGGCGACACCATCGACGTGATCGGCCTGCTGAACCCCGCCTTCGGCAACACCTGCGTCAGCGACTGACGCAGCGGCTGTTCCCTTCGGCCGGCCGTCGGCCCGCGCACCCCGCGGGCGGACGGCCGGTCCGTGTTTTCCGGCCTTTCCCCGGACCGTGCCCGGGCCGGCCGGTGTCTGCCGGTGTCTGCGGGATCTCATATGTCTTCCGGAAACGGGGTTTCCGGCCCGCGGGGACGTCGTTGGGCATGATGTCGGATTTGCCCCGGGTGGCTTGCGTTGCAGAAAGCCGCCGAAGAAAGGAACAAGATGAAGTCGCTGAAGGCCGTCGCCGCCGTCGCCGGTTCCGTGGCTCTCGTCGGCGTCGCCGCGCCCGCGTTCGCCCACAACACCTCCGATCTCACGCCCACCAGCCTCAACGGCGCCGTGAACACGATCACCAAGGACGGCCTGGACCTGAACCAGGCGATGCCGCTGCGGCACCAGTCGAACGCGCTCAACACCGAGAACAAGCGCTCCCCGCTCAACACGGTCAAGACCGCGGCCGGCGCCCTCAACCAGCACAACCCGCTGCTGGGCGGTCTGCCCCTGCAGGGCTGAGCCGGGTCGGGCCGCGCCGGGCCGGGAGCGTTCGAGGGACACCGCGGGGTGTCCCTCGTTCGTGTGGCCGGGCCGGTGGGCGTCCGCCGACCGGGTGAGCGGGCACCCGGCCGCCGCACCGCCCGTCGATAGGGTCGCGCGGTGACCTCAACCCCAAGCGAAACCCGCCCGTTCCGCCTCGCCGACCTCGGCACCCTCGTCGTGCTGGCCTGGAGCGGCGAGGCCCCCGACGGCAGCGACATGCCCTATCTGCTGGCCTACTCCCTCGGTGACGCCGAGGGCGGTCCCGGGGCCACCGCGACCGCGATCGAGGCGCTGCTGGCGAACAACGGGCTGCCGGTCGGCGGCGACCTCGTCGACGGCAACGCGCGCCCCGGTCTGCCCGTCACCCTGCTCGTCGAGGCCGGCCAGGCCGTGCTCAGCCTGGCCCCGCTCAACGCCCAGTGCCCCGCGCCCCCGGAGTGGCTCGCCGCGGTCGGCGAACGCGGCTACGCCTACCTGGTGTTCACCACCCGCCCGTGGCCGGAGGGCGAGCCGGGCAAGCCCGTCACCCCCGAGGCACTGAAGGACTTCGCCGGAGCCGAGGAGACCCTGACGGCCGCCGCGCACGTCGTCCTGCCGGCCCGCAGCCTGCGCGGCTGATGGCGAGGACCGCGGGCGCCGGGCGGGGGTTCGCGCTGCTGACGGTGGTCGCGGGGGCGGCCGGGCTGCTGGCCTCCTGGGTCATCACCCTCGACAAGTTCAAGCTCCTGGAGAACCCGCACTTCGTGCCCGGTTGCAGCCTCAACCCGGTGGTGTCCTGCGGCAGCGTGATGAAGAGCGCTGAGGCCTCGGCGTTCGGGTTCCCCAACCCGATGCTGGGCCTGGTCTCCTACGCCGTCGTGATCTGCGTCGGAGTGAGCCTGCTGGCCGGCGCCCGCTTCCCCGCCTGGTAC
The DNA here is from genome assembly GCF_040652195.1 of Streptomyces sp. NPDC048278. Lineage (NCBI taxonomy): Bacteria > Bacillati > Actinomycetota > Actinomycetes > Kitasatosporales > Streptomycetaceae > Streptomyces > Streptomyces sp. NPDC048278. The sequence continues at coordinate 337,004 of NZ_JBEZLP010000004.1, read as the reverse complement.
TGGCTGGCCTTCGACGCCGGCTGCGCCTTCGGCATCGGATTCGTCACCTGGCTTCAGTTCCAGTCGCTGTACCGGATCGGCGCGCTGTGCCTGTGGTGCTGCCTGGCCTGGGTCGCCACCATCGTCCTGTTCTGGTACGTCACCTCCTTCGCCGTACGCCGGCGCTTCCTGCCCGCGCCGCGCGGACTGCGGGACTTCCTCGACGAGTTCACCTGGGTAGCGCCGGTGCTGCACACCGGAGTCGTCGGCATGCTGATCCTGACCCGCTGGTGGGACTTCTGGACCGGCTGATCAGCGGCCGGTCGATTGGCGAACAGCCGACTAATGCTGCACCCGGGCGAATTGTGAACTGATGCCGATTCCCGGCTCGTTACCCGGTACGGACGTCGCTCCTCTCGCAGCCCGAAAGGCCCTTCCTGACATGAAGCCGACCACCCGAGGAACCCTTGCCGTCGTCGTCGCGGGCGTCGCCGTCGCCATGGGTGCCGCCGCCACGCCCGCCGCCGCGACCGGCGGGGTACCCGTCCCCGTACCTCTGGACGGCGTCGAGAAGTCCCTCGGCACGCAGATGCCCAAGCTCGGCATGGAGCTGCCGCTGCTGGTCCCCGGCGTCCCCGAGGGACCCCGCTACGTCGAGGGCCGGCTCGTCCCGGAGGGTGCGCTCCCGCAGGTGCCGCTGACCGGCCGGCTGCCCGGCGTCGCCCTCGGCGTGCCGCTGCCGCGCGCCCTCGGCCCGGGCTTCGACCACGTCGGCGTCGACATCCCCGCCTCCGACCTGCGCACCCTCACCCCCGGCCTGGCGCTGGACGCGCCCCTCAGCGCACCCGACCCGCAGCACTACGGCGTGCCGCACCTGAAGATGCCCGAGGTCGGGGTGCTCGCCCCGGTCCTTCAGACGGTCGTCGGCGGCGACCTGGGTGCCGGCCCCGGCACCGGCAGGTAACCCTCCTCGCGGCACGGCCCGTCGGCCGTGCCCGCCCCGGACGGCAGTGCGGCGGTGACCGCGCGGCCCCTCGGACGGTTACCCGTACCGACAGCGGTCGGGTGAACCGGACGAGGAGTGAGCATGGTCGTCTCAGTCGGTGGTGTGGCGGTGGGCGCGGAGCCGGGAGCCGGGCGGCCGGGCAGAGCAGGGGCGGGCAGACCGACGCGGCGCGAGGCGGCCCGGGGGCTGTTCGCCTCCGTGGTCGCCCTGGCGTTCGCGCCGGTCGTCGCCGCCTCCCGCCCGTCGCCCCCGGCGGGCCGGGCGACGGGCACCTCCTTCGACGAGACCTACCGGGGCCGCCGCATCCGCGGCGCCCTCGTCCCGGCGGCGGAGCGGACCGTCGACGACGGCGAGTGGCAGGTCACCGTGGACGGCCGGCCGCTGCACCTGATGCGGCGGGCCGACGGCAGCTGGCTCAGCATGGTCGACCACTACAGCTCGTACCCGACCCCGCTGGCGGCGACCCGGGCGGCCGTCGACGAGATGGGCCCGGGGCAGCGGCTGCGCGATCCGGGCCCGACGGGCGCGGGACACATGCACATGGGGGGAGACCATGGCGTACGTGCGTAAGGACGTCAGCAGGTTGACGGCCGCCGAACGGGGGCGGCTCGTGAAGGCGTTCCTGGAGGTCAAACGGCGGGGCGAGTACGACGACTTCGTGCGGACGCACATCGACTACTACACCCCCGACGGCGAGGACGGACTGCGCGCCGCCCACATGGCGCCCTCCTTCCTGCCCTGGCACCGCCGCTTCCTGCTCGACCTGGAGCAGGCCCTGCGCCGGGTCGAGGGGTCGGTGACGGTGCCGTACTGGGACTGGACGAAGGACCGTTCGGCGTCCGGCGTGCCCTGGACGAAGGACCTGCTCGGCGGCAACGGCCGGGCCCGCGACCAGCAGGTGATGACCGGTCCCTTCGCCTATGCGGCGGGGCACTGGACCCTCACGGAGGGCATCACCGACGGCGAGTTCCTCGCCCGGGACCTGGGCCGGGCCCGCGACCCGATCGACCTGCCCACCGGGGCCGAACTCGACCGGGCGCTGGCCGACCCCGCCTACGACGTCCCGCCGTGGGACTCGACGGCCACCCGGGGTTTCCGCAACCGGCTGGAGGGCTGGGGGACCGGCAGCGGCAAGGAGTCCTGGCACAACCACAACCGGGTGCACCGCTGGGTCGGCGGGGCGATGCTCGGCGGCGCCTCCGTCAACGACCCCGTCTTCTGGTTCCACCACGCCTTCCTCGACCTCCAGTGGGAGCGCTGGCAGGCCCGGCACCGAGGGCAGCGCTACCTGCCGGCGGAGCCGCCGGGCCCCGGCGACCCGCAGCGGGGCCGGATCGTCGACCGGGGCGGGAAGCTGCCGCCGTGGGACGTCACCCCCGAGTCGCTGGAGGACGTGAGCCGGATCTACCGGTACGCCTGAGGCGCCCCGGACACGGGAGGAGCCCCGGCGCCCTGGGCGCCGGGGCTCCTTCGCGGGCGGTGGCTCAGGAGCCGTAGCCGCCGTTCTTGCCGTCACCGGCCTTGAGGTGGCCTTCGTTGACGCAGGTGGTGCCGAACGCGGGGTTCAGCAGACCGATCACGTCGATGGTGTCGCCGCACACGTTCACCGGGATGTTGACCGGAACCTGGATGACGTTGCCGGACACCACGCCGGGCGAGCCGACGGCCTCGCCGTTGGCACCCGCGTCGGCCAGGGCCAGGCCGGCCCCGCCGATCACCACAGCGCCGGTGCCGAGTGCCACGACGGCGGCCTTCGCGATGCGAGACATCACGTTCTCCTTCTTGTTGCTCGGGGAGTGCGGCGGCAGGACCAGCCGCCGCACTCCCCTTTCAACGCCCCGACCTGCGGCTGGTCACGCCGATCACCGGACGATCACTCCAAGGGCCGGAGCCGGGACACCCCCTGGGACAGCCGCCGTACCGGGGCGCCCGCGGTAAGCCCGGACGTCGGCAACGCCCCTTCAGGGGCGCGGGGAACTGCGCGACCAGCCGGAATCCACCCGCGGTCGCCCGGCGACCTGTCCCGGCACCCTCTTCGGCGCACGGCAACTCGCCGCACGGAAAAGGTGCCGGGCGGAATCTCACCTCGCCGCGAGGACCGACCGGTACCACGGCTCGGCACGGCCGAACCACGTGTCGAACCCGCCGCCCGGACACTGACCGAGCTCCGACCAGAGCGCGTCGGCCGCGAAGAAGTGGTCCGTCGTGAGGATGTCGAGCGTGCCCGGCGCGACCCCCTTGGCCGCGAGGATCGCCTTGGCCCCCTCGACGGTGAGGTTGTCCCGCGGCCAGTCGATCCCCGCACAGCCGGCGACCGCCCGCAGCGCACTGCCCACGGTGACCGGCGCCGGATCCGCCGCGTGGTAGACCCGTGCGGTCAGGACCCCGTCCGGCGCCAGCGCGGTGGCGACCAGCAGCCGGGCCAGGTCCGGCGCGCCGATGACCGACGCCCGCGACAGCCAGCCGGCCACCTCTCCCGGCAGGGCCCGCAGCAGCCGTGCCAGGGAAGGACCGACCCACGTGTCTCCCACGCCGAAGACCAGATGCGGCCGGAGCACCACACCGCCGGCCGCGAGGACCGCGTCCTCGGCCGCCGCGCGGGTGCGGGAGGTGACGGAACCGGGATTGCGGTCGAGCTCCTCGGGCCGGTCCCCGCGGAAGGTGCCGCGGCCGTACACCGAGGCCGTGCTGAGCTGGACGATCCGGTGCACTCCGGCCCGCCGCGCCTCGGCGACCAGCGCCGCCGTGCCACGCGCGTTGACCGCCTCGTTGGCCGCGGCGCTGCCGCCGATCTGCGCCGCGCAGTGCAGGAGTACGTCGACCCCGTCGCACACCCCGCGCAGCGAGCCGGGGTCGGTGAGATCGGCGTGCACGGTCCGCGCCCCGGTACAGGACCACGGCAGGGACCGGCGGTGGCTCATGAGCCGGAGGCCGGCCCTTCGGCGCTGTGCCTCGCGTGTCACATGGGCCCCGACGAACCCGGAGGCGCCGGTGATGAGAAGGACGGGCACGGGGACTCTCCCGGGGAGCGGTCGGGGTCAGCGGACACGGGGCCGCAGGACGAGTTCGGCGGTGAAGACCGTCTCCTGCCGCTGGCTGCCGCGCACCCGTACCAGCAGGTCGCCGGAGTCGCCGTACGGTTCGGGGTCGGCCGTGATCCAGCAGGGCGCGTCCAGTTCGGCGTACCGCGTGAACTCGCTGCGCATGCCGAGCAGCAGGGCGCAGGGTGCCCCGGTGCGGGCGTGCGCGGCCTGCCGGGCGGCCTCCAGGAGGAACATGCCGGGTATGTGGTCCACCGGGTGGTCGAAGTAGGTGGGGTGCGCGGTGTCGACCCGCAGTTCCCATCTGCCGTACGTGCCGGGCACGGCTGCGCACAGGACGACGTGCCGGGCGGTGGCGTGGCCCACGGTGGCCGGGTCGAGGGCCGGCGGCGGGGTGCGGTCGGTGGTGGTGGGGCGCTCGCCGCGCATCCGCAGGTACACCTCCGGGCTCATGCAGCGGAACGCGGCCGAGGCGGTGGCGCGGGCCCCGTTCTCCCGGACCACGGTGACGTCGTAGCGCATCTCCCGCAGCCGGCCCGCGCGGCGCACGACGTCCCGGCAGACCGCGTGCATCTCGACGTCGGTGGGGACCGCGTCCGTGACCAGCAGGTCGGGCTCGGCGGTCACGGACATGTCAGACATGAGGAACTGGTGGCCGAACGGCACGTCGAACTCGGCGTGGGCGAGCAGGGATCCGATCTGGCGGATCGACTCGATCAGCAGCATCGGGTCCTGGTATCCGCCGTCGGGGGCGAACAGCGCGTGGCTGCGCGGCCATTGGGCCCGGACGACGAAGCCGTCGAAGCCGTCGGCGCCCGGGGACTCGTCGCGCTCCCAGCCGGTGAGCAGGACTTCGGAGACCGCCGCGCGGTGGACGTACTCACGCGGCACAGTGGTGGTCAGTCCGGGAAGCAGCGGCTTCGGGGCGATGGCCCGGTCGGTGAGGTGCGGCATGTGCAGCGCTCCTGTGTCGGTGTGACGGAAAGGAGGGGGCAACAAGCCGTACGTCGGCTGTCACCCCCCGTGGCCGACGTTCTGCACCACAAGATACAGACAGGTCGGTCCGGTTTTGCAAGAGGCGCAGCGATTTCTTGGGCGAGTCGGGGGGTCCTGAGGGTCTGCCATCGATGTCAGTCGACCGTTATGTCGGCATTGCAACCGCGAAACGTGCAAGGTTGTATGATTCGCCGGAGGTGCATAGTCCTTGGTCAAGTCTTTCCGTGGCCAGACTTAACGGAGTATCGCTTCCCACTTGTCCGGTATTCCGGCGAAATCGCAGCTCACGGTAGGGGTCGTGACGAGGGGTTCGGGCGCCGCGCCGGGGAGCCTCGGCAGTTGACAATCAGACAAGTCTGTTTGGTACGGTCTGGTGGTGAACCCGCAGTCCGAGATGACGTGGATGTGCCTCAGGGGGAGCAGATGAACCGCCAGTACGCGGACCTCGTGGCGCCGGCGCCGCGGCACCACCGCTCGCACGGCCCGCTCGTCCCGGTCGGGCACCCGGCCGGCCACCAGGCCGGGCAGCCGGCCCGCCCGGCCCCCGCCTACGGCGCGCCCCGGGCGGGAGCGCTGAACGTCCTGGTCGTGGAGAGCGACCCCCGGGCCGCCGACCCCCTCCGGCAGGGGCTGGCCCGGCACGGCTACGCCACCCACGGCGCGACCACCGGCGCCCAGGCGCTGCGCGGCCACGGCGAGGCCGACCTGGTGCTGCTCGACCTCGACCTGCCCGACCTCGACGGGCTCGAGGTGTGCCGGGGCATCCGGGCGGTCAGCGACCTGCCGATCATCGCCGTCACCGCGCGCGGCTCGGAGCTCGACTGCGTGCTCTGCCTCCAGGCGGGTTCGGACGACTACCTGGTCGAGCCGTACGGGTTCCGGGAGCTGCTGGCCCGGATGGAGGCGGTGCTGCGCCGGGTGCGGGTGCGGCCGGCGGACCAGCCGGCCGCCGGCCGGGTCGTCGCCCACGGGCCGCTGTGCATCGACCCCGGCGCCCGCACGGCCACCCTCGACGGACGGCCCCTCGACCTGACCCGCAAGGAGTTCGACCTCCTCCACCTGCTGGCCTCGCAGCCCGGCACGGTGATCCCGCGCCGCCAGATCATGGCCCAGGTGTGGGACGACGCCTGGTCGCCGCGCGGCCGTACGGTCGACACCCATGTGGGCACCCTGCGCGGCAAACTGGGCTCGGCTGCCTGGATCGTCACCGTCCGGGGGGTCGGTTTCCGGATCGGCAGCCCGTAGCCCTTCCGCGCGTCCGCCGAGGTCATGCCCGGTTCCGGCGCGCGACCGGGGAATCGCTTTCTGACAACTCCCGCCGTGGTACTGACCGTAGGCCCGCCGTGCGGCTTACGATACAGACCAGTCTGTTGAATTCAGTGGGAGAGCGTAAGGATCTGGCATGGCTCAGCAGGAACGCGGCAAGCGGTCACGGCGGTCGATCCTGGAGGCGGCGGCCCAGGTCTTCGACGAGCGCGGCTACGACGCCGCCAGCACCAACGAGATCCTGGCCCGCACCGGACTCACCCGGGGGTCCCTCTACCACCACTTCCCCTCCAAGGAGGCCATCGCGCTGGCCCTGGTGCAGGCCCACGCCGAGGCCCTGGAAGTGCCCGAACGGCCGGTCAGGCTGCAGTCGGTGATCGACCTGACGCTGGAGTTCGCCCGGCGCCTGCAGCACGACGCGGTGCTGCGCGCGAGCGTGCGGCTGACCACGGAGCAGACGTCGTTCGACTGCCCGCCGCAGACCACCTACGAGCAGTCCATGGACGCCATTCTGGCGCTGCTCCAGGAGGCCGAGAAGCGGGACGAGATCCTGCCGGGGGTGGACGTGCGCGAGGCGACCTCGCTGATCGTCGGCTCCTTCACCGGCCTGCAGATCATGTCCCAGGCCTACACCGGCCGCGCCGACCTGCCCGAACGCACCAGCGTCCTGTGGAAGTTCCTGCTGCCCGGCCTCGCCACGCCGGGCCTGGTCGGGCGGCTGCGCACGACGCCGCCCGAGGAGTGACCGGCCCGCTCTCAGATCCTGCGCTCGCCGCCCCGGCCGGGCGGCCGGTCCCGGTCGAACAGCGGGCGCAGCAGCCGCCACAGGCGCTGGGTGATGTCGCCGTCCCACCAGCCCGGGTCGGTGTGCCCGAGGGTCTCGATGCCCGCGGCCATCACCACCGTCAGGTCGGCGAGGTCCGCGGCCGGTTCCGCGGACTCCTTCTGTGCCTCCGCGACCCGCTCGTGGACCGCGGCGAGCAGGTCGTCGCGGAGCCGGGGCGGTCCGGCGGAGCCGTCCGCGGCCAGCTGCATGCCGGCCCGGACGACCTTCTCGGTGCGCATGGCCTCGCCGAGCGCGAACAGAAAGCGTTTGGGCGCGTCCGCCGCCGGCCCCGCGAAAGCCTCCTCGGTCAGCGCCTCCACCCGCGCTCTCGCCTCCTCGTACACGGCCGCGGTCAGCGCGGTGGTGGAGGAGAAGTGGTGGTAGAGCGCCCCCCGGCTGACCCCGGCCCGGCGGCAGATGTTGACCAGTCCCGCGTCGGACAGCCGACCGTCCGCGATGAGCTCGGCGGTGGCATGGACGAGAGCCTGACGCGTGTGCTCGGATCGCGCCTGCATCAGGTCGAACCCGCCTTCCCTGCCAACAGTGTGCCCGGTACATGCACTGCCTGCGGGCACCGGTGCCAATGGTGGTAAGAATCATACAACCATGCCTGTTTCATGGGAGGACCCCGGCGGTGACCCACCTCCGCATGATCTCCACAGGATCCCAACTTCCCAGGCTACGGGCATGGTTGTCCGGAAACATGCGCGACGAGCGAAGGTTCGGGTTGGTCCTCAATCAGACAGGTCTGTTTGTAACAGGGTTCAAATCCGGCCACTTGGCACAGGTTTGACACTCCGCTGACAGAGCTGCGGAGGATTGTGGGAAGCCTGAACCGCCGTGCGTTGAACCGGCCGCCGGCCCCCCGGAGACTGGACGCAGTTCCACACGGACCGAGGATTCGGGGGATCCGAATGGAAGAGCCGGAGCGACTCACGGACGACCACGTCAGCCGCGACTGCCGCAGGCGCTGCGGCCGGATCTGCGTCCGCTGCCTGGACCGGATCGACGGCGGGCTGCGCACCCTGCTCGACCTGTACCGGGAGAGCGACCAGGCGCTGGCGCCCGGGGCGCCGGTGCTGCGCGAGCGGGTGAGCGGCAGCCGGGCCACCGTCGGCATCGTCCTCGACGAACGGGCGCTGGCCCTGCGGGCCCGGACGGCCGAGGTCATGGCGCTGTGGGCACGGCTCGTCGTGGACGAGCGCACCGGCGCCCGGCCCGCCGGCCGCGGGGTGCCCGCGCTGGTCGGGTTCCTGCGCGGGCAGCTGCCCTGGTTCGCCGGGCATCCGGCGGGCGCCGACCTCGACGAGGAACTCGCCGAACTCCGCACCGACTTCGGCCGGCTGCTCGGCCCGGGCCCGGTGCGCCGGTTCGCCCTCGGCGCGTGCACCCGGCCGGAGTGCGCCGGGACGCTCTACGGCGTGCTGCCGGCGGACGGCGGCGACCGGGTGCCGGACCAGGTCGCCTGCGACGCCGGCCACGCCCTGCCGCCGCGCCAGTGGCTGCTGGTCGCGAACCGGGCGCGGGAGGTGGCGGCGACATGACGGAACCGGACCGGCCGAAGGCGGGCGAGGAGGCGACCGGACCGGCGAAGCCGCGCACGGTCCCCACGGAACTGGCCGCCCTCGCGATGGGCGTCACCCAGGCGACCATCCGCAAATGGGCCAGCCGCGGCAAACTCACCCGCCACGGCGGGCCCCGGCGGGCCGAGTACGACCTCGACGAACTCTTCGCACTGGCGCGCAGGAACGAGACCGAATAAGCGGCGCGAGACCCGGTAACCGCAGTTAATTCGACCGGCTCTTCAGAATTCACCGACCATCACCCGCAAGAAACCGGATCCGTGCGGGGATCCGGTGCGAAGCAGCCCCCGCGGCCCATCCCCCCTGCCGCGGGGGCTTCTTCGATTACCCGCCTGATTGTCAACTCGCTTCACCTAAAGGGAAGTTGACGCAACCGAACAGAGGTGTCACACTCTTTTCGGCGCCCCCATGCCCTGACGGCGGCGGCGCTTCTCCCGGGCTTCTGCATTCAAGCCCGTGGCATCCTTCCCGAAATCCGTGCCCCGACCGGGGCGCGGATTTTTTGTTTTCTCTCCGCCCCGACTTGAGGAAGTGTGGTCGATGCCTGTTTCCACCTGGACACCCGTCGGTCAATGGACGGGTACGGTCACGCACGACGGCGAGGTGGACGAGTACACCGTCGCCTTCGCCCCGGACGGCTCGCTCTCGGTCACCACGCGCAAGAGCACCGGCACCGGCGCCTGGACCGTCACCGGCGACGACTCGCTGGAGTTCTCCCTGCGCGAGGACTTCAACCTCGACGTCACCCAGATCAGCCCCAACGGCCACCGGGCCGCCTACATCCAGATCGACATCGCGGCCCGCCACGACGGCGACGCGCTCACCGGCGAGGGCAAGGCCGTCGTGCACGGCCCCGACGACGTCGTGATCTACGCGACGGACGCCCGGACCGAAGCGCGCCGGGTGTCATGACGGCCGAGGTCGCCCGCCTCACCGACGTGCTGAGCCTGCGGGACCTGGCCGGGCGCTACCTGGCCGGCCTCGACGAGGGAGGCTTCGACGAGACCTGGGCGAGGTCCCTGTTCACCGAGGACGTCGAGATGACGTTCCCGGTGGGCAGCCACCGGGGCCTTGCCGGGGTGTCCGGCTTCACCACCGAGATCATGGCGCGCTGGGGCCGTACCCACCACCACGGCTCGGAGACCCAGGTCGAGGTCGACGGCGACCGGGCCGAGCTGAGCTGGAGCCTGATCGCCTCCCACGTGCACCACGGCTCGCCGCTGCCGCCGGACCCCACGCAGTACTTCCAGCTCGGCGGCCGGTTCACCGGCACGGCCCGGCGCACCCCCGACGGCTGGCGGTTCGACCGGCTGCGGCTGCGGATCGTGTGGACCACCGGCGCCGTGCCCAGAGGGGTCACCCAGGTCGACCGCAAGACCCTCGACACCCGGGGAAACCCGCCCGCTTCGGCCGCCACTTCGGCCGCCACATCAGGCGCCACTTCAGCAGAGGAGAACGCACCCATGCCGACCACGCTCACCGCGGACCAGCAGAAGGAACTGATCGAGAAGGTCTTCCACGAGGGCCTGGACCTCGGCGACCTGTCGGCCGCCGACCGCTACCTCACCGCCGACTTCCGCAACCACGGCAGCCACGACGACTCCATGCGCGGCCCGGAGGCGTTCAAGCACACCATCCGGATCCAGCAGTCCGCGTTCAGCGACATCAAGTACGAGATCCTCGACTTCATATCGATGGGCGACAAGGCCGCCATCCGCTGGGTCATGCACGGCCGGCACACCGGCCCGTTCATCGGCATCCAGCCGACCGGGCTGCAGGTGCAGCACCAGGCGATCATCTGGTTCCGCTTCGAGGGCGACCGGATCGCCGAGCGCTGGGGCATCGTCGACAACTTCTCCCTGGAGCGCTTCCTCAAGTCCGGCGGCAAGCCGGGCGGCCCGCTGACCCCGGCCGGCGGTCCGGCCGGCGGTCCCGCTGCGGGCAGGCCCGCGGCCTGATCCGCCGCCCCGGCCGCGCCCGGCCCCCGCTGACGGCGGCGGGGGCCGGGCGCCGACATCTGCCGAAAGACCCACCAGAACGCCAAGGACCCGACGGAGCAAGGGACTTGAGACATGCCGATCGACAGGAAAGTCGCCCGCTTCAACCGGCGGTTCGCCAACCATTTCGTCGGGCCGCTGTTCAGCCGGCTGCCCGGTTTCGGGAAGGTTCACCACCGCGGCCGTAAGTCAGGGCGTGAGTTCGCCACGCCCGTCAAGCTGTTCCGGCGCGGCGCGGACATCGTCATCACGCTGCCCTACGGACCCGGCTCCGACTGGGTCAAGAACGTGCTGGCGGCGGGCGGTTGCGAGATCACCACGCGTGGCCGCCGGATCCGGGTCACCGGACCGGTGGTCTTCACCGACGACGGTACGACGAAGATGCCCGCCCTGACCCGGCGGATCCTCTCCCGGGTCGAGGCCACCGAGTTCCTCGCGCTGACGCCGGTCGAGGCACCGGCGCGACTGCGGGCGGCCCGGCCGTGACCGCCGCCGGTCTGGTCACCCGGCCGGTCCGGGTGGCGCTGCTGGTCGGCTCCGCCCGCGACGGGCGGCTCGCCCCGGACGTCGCGGGCTGGTTCGCGCGGGTCGCCGCCCGCCGCGACGACCTGGTCCTGGACGTCGTCGACGTCGCCGAGCACCTGCTGCCGGCGAGCCTCGACGAGACCGACCCGCGGGCGGCGGCGCTGCGGCCCCGACTGGCCGGGGCGGAGGCGTACGTGGTCGTCGTACCGGAGTACAACCGGAGCGTTCCCGGGCCGTTGAAGACCCTCATCGACAGCTTCCAGAGCGAGTGGGAGGCCAAGCCGGTCGGGTTCGTCGGCTACGGCCTCGGCATGGCCGGCGGGGTGCGGGCGATCGAGCATCTGCGGCAGATCTTCGCCGAGTTCCACTGCGTGGGGATGAAGGACGTCGTGACGTTCCCGCGGGTGCTGGAGCACTACGACACCGACGGCACGTTTCCGGCGGAGCCGGAGGGCGCCGAGGCCGCGGCCAAGCTGATGCTGGACCAGCTGCGCTGGTGGGCCGACGCGTTGCGCGAGGCCAAGGCGGCGCGTCCCTACGGCACGTGAAAGTCCCGGCGCCGACAACGCGCCCCTTTCAGGGGCGCGGGGAACTGCGCGACCAGCCACGACGGCGCAGCGGCCGTTCGACGACCGTGCCCGGCACGGCGATGCGCAGAAAGTGCCGTGATCCGTGGTGGACCGTCCACAGGTCCGATGTGGCTGATCGCGCAGTTCCCCGCGCCCCTACGGGGCGCGTCACCTGATCCCCTCTGTGAATAGGAGACGCGATGGCAGCCGCCGCCCCCGATCCGCTCACCCCTCTGCTCGTCGCCGTGCCCGTGGTGATCCTTGCCTGTCGGGCCGGGGCGCAGTTGCTCAGGAGGTTCGGGCAGCCCCCTGTCGTCGGCGAGATACTCGTCGGCATCCTGTTCGGCCCGTCCCTGCTGGGCTGGCTCTGGCCCGCCGGCCAGGCATGGCTGTTCCCGGAGTCGGCGCTGCCGTACATCGGCGTGCTCGGGAACATCGGCCTGCTCGTGTTCATGTTCCTCGTCGGACTCGAACTCGACCTCAAGTCCCTGCGCGGCAACAGCAGAACGGCCGTCGCCGTCTCCCAGGCCGGGATCGCGCTCCCGCTGGTGCTCGGCACGCTGCTGGCCCTCGGCATGTACGGCGACCTCGCGCCGCCCGGCACCGGGAAGCTGCCGTTCGTGCTGTTCATCGCGGTGTCGATGAGCATCACCGCGTTCCCGGTGCTGGCCCGGATCCTGACCGACCGGGGCCTGTACCGGACCCGGATCGGCGCACTCGCCATGGCCAGCGCGGCCGTGGACGACGTCAGCGCCTGGTGCCTGCTGGCCGCGGTGGTCGCGGTGACGAAGAGCAACTCGCCCGTGGAGGCCCTGACCACCGCCGGGTACGCGCTCGTCTTCACCGCCGTGATGTTCCTCGTCGTACGGCCGCTGCTGGCCAGATGGGCCGCACGGGCGGAACACCGCTACGCCGACGGGGTCGTGCTGGTCGTGCTGTTCAGCGGGCTGAGCCTGGCCGCGTACGCCACCGACCGGATCGGGGTGCACGCGCTGTTCGGCGCGTTCCTGTTCGGCGTGGTCACCCCGCGCGGCAGCCGCCGGATCGAGGCCACCGCGGCCCGGATGCGGGCCTTCGCCGTGCCCGCGCTGCTGCCGCTGTTCTTCGTCAGCACCGGTCTGAAGACCGACGTGGGACTGCTGGGCGGCAACGGCACCCAGTGGCTGTGGGCGGCTGCCGTGCTCGCCGTCGCCGTGGCCGGCAAGTGGGGCGGCGGCACGCTCGCGGCCCGGCTCTCCGGCCGGGACTGGCGGGACTCCATGTCGCTGGGCGCGCTGATGAACTGCCGTGGCCTGACCGAGCTGATCGTGCTCAACATCGGGCTCGGGCTGGGTGTCATCGGGCCGGAGCTGTTCACCGTCCTGGTGCTGATGGCGCTGCTCACCACGGCCATGACCAGCCCCGCGCTGACCTGGATCCGCAAGGGCATCGACGAGGACTCCGAGCCGGAACCGGCCGGAACCGGCCAGGACGAGCCCGCCCTGGAGCCCGCGAGCACCCGCTGACCTGCGCCTTCGGGCACGGCAGTGGCGTCAGCCGCCGACCGGCGAATAGTTCCGGCCCTGATGGTTGGCATATTGCTAGTTGGAAGCTTGATAGATAAGCAGGTTGACGATACTCTCGCAGTACGACGCAGCAGTGAGGGAGAGAACGATGAGCCAGGACTTCAAGAACCTCGACATGACGATGATGTTCGCCATCCATGACGCGCTCCGCCGCGAGCTGGAGCGGATCGCCCGGATCACCGCGCGGGTCGACGAGGACCCCCGGCACGTGCTGAGCACCGCGGTCGGCTGGGAGCTGTTCAAGAAGTTCCTGACCGTCCACCACACCTCCGAGGACGTGAAGATCTGGCCGGTCATGGAGGCCGCGCTGGTCGGCAAGGACGCCGAACTGGCCCTGCTCGCCGACATGGAGGCCGAGCACGGCGTCATCGACCCGCTCCTCGCCGACATCGACGCCGCTCTCGCCGACCGCGACTCCGGACCGGAGCGCCTGACCGGCCTGACCGACACCCTCTACACCAAGCTCGGCGGCCACCTCGACCACGAGGAGCGGGACGCCCTCCAGCTCATGGACATCACGCTCTCCCAGGAGCAGTGGGCGGACTTCTCCGCCGAGCAGCGCACCCGGATCGGGGACGACTCGGCCCGCTACCTGCCCTGGATGCTCGACGACATCGACGCCGCGAAGGTCGCCCACATCCTCGGCAAGATGCCCGAGCCGCTGCGCAACGCCTACGAGAACGACTGGCGCAAGGCCTACGAGGACCTCGCCGTCTGGACCCCCAAGACCCCCTCCGCCACCCGCTGACCGGATCCCGAGGGTTCCGCGCTCCGCTCGACACCCCCCAACCCTGAGACAGACACGGAGACATCCCATGTCGCTGCAAGACCGCACTCAGGCCGTCCCCAAGGCCGCGGCCCCGCCGCAGCAGGACGGCAAACTCGGACTGGCGTTACTCGTGATCGCCGCCGCCCAGCTCATGCTCGTCCTCGACAACACGATCGTCGCCGTCGCCCTGCCCAGCATGCAGAGCGCCCTCGGGCTCAGCGAGTCCGGCCTCGGCTGGATCGTCACCGCCTACGCCCTGGCCTTCGGCGGTCTGCTGCTGGCCGGCGGGCGCGCCGGTGACCTCTTCGGCCGCCGCCGGGTCTTCCGCACCGGCCTGGTCCTGTTCACCGCCGCCTCGCTGCTCGGCGGCCTCGCCCAGAGCGGCGAACTGCTCATCGCCGCCCGCGTGATCCAGGGTGCGGGCGCCGCCATCGCCGCCCCCACCGCCCTGTCCCTGCTGGCCACCACCTTCCCGGCCGGACCCGCCCGCAACAAGGCGCTCGGCGTCTACGGCGCGATGGGCGGCCTCGGCTCGGTCGTCGGCCTGCTGCTCGGCGGCGCGCTCACCGAGTACCTGAGCTGGCGCTGGGTGATGTTCGTGAACATCCCGATCGCCCTGGCCGTCCTGTTCGGCACCGGCGTCCTCAAGGAGGGCGAGCGCGAGCGCGGCAAGGTCGACGTGCCCGGCGCGCTCACCGCCACCCTGGGCTTCGGCTCGCTCGTCTACGCCATCAACCGCGCCGGCGACAAGGGCTTCGGCGACAGCGTCACCCTGATCGGCCTGGGCGCCGCGCTCGTCCTGATCCTCGCCTTCGTCCTCATCCAGCGCTCCAGCAGGGCGCCGATGATCCCGAGCGGGGTGCTCGCCGACAAGAGCCGCGTCGGCGCCAACCTGATCATGTTCCTGGTCGGCGCGGGCATGCTCGCCACCTTCTACTTCCTGACCCTCTACATGCAGCTGGTCAAGGGCTACGCCCCGATGGTCACCGGCGTCGCCTACCTGCCCTTCGCCCTCGGCATGGGCATCGCGGCCGGCGGCGTCGGCCCGCAGCTGCTCGCCAAGCTGCCCGAGCGCAACGTGATCGCCCTCGGTCTGCTGATCGGCACCGCAGGCATGGTCTGGTTCAGCCTCATCGAGCCCGGCCAGACCCCGTGGGCCGCGCTGCTGCCGGCCCAGCTGGTCGCCGGCCTCGGCCTCGGCATGGTCTTCGTGGCCGTCACCATCGTCAGCGTCCGCGGGGTCGCCCCGCAGGCCACCGGCGCGGCCTCCGGCCTGGTCAACACCGCCCAGCAGATCGGCGGCGCCATCGGCCTCGCCGCCCTCGCCGCGGCGGCCACCGCGATCACCGACCACGAGCTGCCGGGCAGCGTCCCGCACGCCCTCACCACCGGCTACTCGTACGGGTTCCTGCTCGGCGGCGCCTTCTACCTGCTGGCCCTGGTCGTGGCCCTGGCCACCCTCCCGGGCACCCGCCCCCAGCAGCAGGACGCCGAGCACCCGCCCGTCGCCCTGTGACCGACCCCGGCGGCCCCGCCCTGACCACTTCCGGGCGGGGTCGCCGGTTCCCGGTTCCCCCCAGCCGGTGCCGGTGCCGGTGCCGCAGCCGGTGTCGGTGTCGGCGCCGGTCGGCAAGCCGTCGATATACTCGGGCAGGAGGTGCTGTCTTGCGGTACGAGAGCGACGACGAGCGCGGCCCGGTGACCCGGACCGAGCAGACCGCGGAGGTCCCCGGCGTCCTCCCGGACGCGCTCACCGACTTCATCGGCTACCTCCTGCGCCGCGTCTACGCGCAGTTCGCCGCCACCGACGACGGCGGCGACAGCGACCCCCGCGACTTCCTGGTCCTCGACGCGCTCACCGGCCGCGACTGGGAGTCCCAGCTCGACCTCGCCGAACGGCTCGGCATCAACCGCACCATCATGGTCGGCGTCATCGACCGGCTGGAGGCCCGCGACGAGGTCCGGCGCACCCGCAACCCCGACAACCGGCGCCAGTACGTGCTCTCCCTGACCGACCGGGGGCGCGAGGCCGTCGAGGCCAGCCGGCGGGCGGTCGCCGAGCGGGACGCCCGGCTCACCGCCGTACTGACGGACGAGGAGACCGCCCGGCTCGACGAGCTGCTGGCCCGGCTGCTGCCCGAGTCCGCGCAGCCCCTCGTGCAGGGCACCGAGTACCTGGTCGGGCAGGCCCACCACCGGCTGCGCAAGCACGGCGACGACAAGCTGGCCGGCACCGGCCTCAGGGTGCGGCACTACGGCCCGCTCTCCGCCCTCGACGTGCTCGGGCCCATCGCCCAGCAGCGGCTCGCCGAACTGCTCGCCATCACCGGACCCGCCGCCTCCCAGCTCGTCGACGAACTGGTCAGGCTGGGCCTGGTGCGCCGCGGCCGGGACCCGCACGACCGGCGCCGCTACGCCCTCGAAGTCACCGACCTCGGCCGCGAGCAGCTCGGTGTCGTGGCCCGCGCCGTCGCCGGGCTCGCCGCGGACGTCTCCGCCATGCTCGGCCCGGGCGGCGCGGACGAACTGCGCGGACTGCTGCTGAAACTCCTGGCCCCGACACATTCCGGTCCGGCATTCAGCGAGAATCCCAAGTCATCCGTTTCCGTCAGGGGTTGACCCTCTGGCCAAAGGATGTCACGCTTAATTCAGCGGATTTCCCGCGCCCTTTTCCAGGCTCTTCGCACCGCCCTTCCGGATTCTTTCCGCAAGGGCCGCGAGGGGCCTTTTTTCATGCTGATTTCCCGTTGCGCACCGCCCCTCGACGAAGGAGACAGTCATGGTCGCCCAGAAGACCGACGGCGCGCCGGAACCGGCGCGCATACCCGAGGACATGACCTTCGACGTCATCATCCTCGGCTCGGGCCTCGCCGGCTCCGTCACCGGTGCCGTCCTGGCCAGGCACGGCGCCAAGGTGCTGCTGGTCGACGCCGCCGCGCACCCGCGCTTCGCCATCGGCGAGTCCATGACCCCGCAGCTCGTGGAATGGATCCACATCCTCGCCGAACGCCACGACATTCCCGAGCTGAAAAGCCTGGCGAGCGTCGAGGCCTCCACCCGTGACATCGGCCCCACCTTCGGCACGAAGGCCCACTTCGGTTTCATGAAGCACGAGGTCGGAAAAGAGCCGAACCCGCGCGAGGCCACCCAGCTCGCCCTGCCGAAGATATTCCACCAGAACAGCCACATGTTCCGGCAGGACAGCGACGCCTTCATGTTCCACGTCGCCGTCAAGTACGGCTGCACCCCCCGGCAGAACTGGCGGGCCAACGAGGTCGAGTTCGACGACGACGGCGTCACCGTCCTCGGCCGCAGCGCCGCCCCCGGCGCCGAACCCGAGCTGTACCGGGCCAAGTACCTGGTGGACGCCTCCGGCTTCCGCTCGCCGCTGGCCGACAAGTTCGACCTGCGCGACAAGCCCACCGCCCGCTTCAAGCACCACTCCCGCTCGATGTTCACGCACTACGTCGGCATCAAGCGGTTCGACGACGTCAGCGGCCACCCCCAGGAGCTGCGCCCGCCGGCCGACTGGCACACCGGCACCATGCACCACCTCATCGAGCGCGGCTGGTTCTGGATCATCCCGTTCGACAACCACCCCAAGTCCCGCAACCCGCTGTGCAGCGTCGGCCTGACCATGGACGAGCGCACCTACCCCAAGCCGAAGGACCTCACACCGGAACAGGAGTTCCAGTCCTTCCTCGACAAGTACCCGGCGGTGAAGCGCCAGTTCGACGGCGCCACCCGGGTCCGCGAGTGGATCTCCACCGACCGGCTGCAGTACTCCTCGAAGCAGACCATCGGCGACCGCTGGTGCCTGATGTCGCACGCGGCCGGCTTCCTCGACCCGCTCTTCTCCCGCGGCCTGTCCAACACCATGGAGGTCGTCGACGCGCTCACCTCCCGGCTGATCCCCGCCCTCAAGGACGGCGACTTCTCCGCGGAGCGCTTCGAGTACGTCGAGCGCGTCGAGCAGGGACTGCTCCAGTACAACGACGACCTGGTCAACAGCTCCTTCATCGCGTTCTCCCACTTCCGCCTCTGGAACGCGGTCTTCCGGGTCTGGGGCTCCTTCATCACCCCCGGCACCATGCGGCTGACCCGGGCCCGCCTCAAGCACTTCAAGGACCACGACACACGCCACTTCGACGAGCTGGAGAAGGTGGCCCACCCGGGCCTGTGGTGGCCGCAGAGCGACTCCTTCAAGCGGATCCTGGAGTCCACCGCCGAGACCTGCGAGAAGTACGAGGCCGGCGCGCTCTCCGGCGACGAGGCCGCCGACATCGTCTTCGGGCTGCTCAAGGACTCCCCGGTCGTCAACCCGGTCTTCGGCTGGAAGGACGAGGAACAGCGGTTCATCTACCCGTCCACGCTGACCATGGCCCGCTTCCTGTACTGGGCCTCCGTCGAGGCCCCCGCCGAGATGAACAGCGTCGGCCGCGAGTTCCTGCTCGGCATCCTCAAGGCCGGCGCCAAGGTCCGCAAGCTCCTCTGACCACTGCCAGCCAAGCCAGAAAGGGATGCGCATGTCCGCAGCAGCGCGGTCGCTGACCCGCGCCGAAGAGACCCGGCCCGTCGAACCGCTGGATCTGCGCCGCGTGTGCGGCCTGTTCACGACCGGCGTCACGGTCATCACCACCGGCCCCGACGGGGACGCGGACGGCACCACCGTCAACTCGTTCACCTCGGTCTCGCTGGAACCCCCGCTGGTGCTGTTCTGTCTGCACCACCAGTCCCGGCTGCACACGCTCCTGGAGCGGAGCGGCGGCTTCACCGTGAACTTCCTGTCCGGACGGCAGCAGCCGCTGGCCCGGCACTTCGCCGGACGCCGGGCCGGCGCGGGTGCGGGCGCCTTCGAGGGTGTCCCGCACCACTTCACCGAGGACGGGCTGCCCGTGCTCAGCGAGGCCCTCGCCCACCTGACCTGCACCACGGTCGACGTGCACACCGCAGGCGACCACGACATCGTCATCGGCGAGGTGGTGGAGCTGGGCGTCCCCGAGCACGGCCTGGAGCCGCTGATCTTCTTCGACGGCTCCCTGGGCCCGCTGGAGACCGGCGCGGACCGCTTCCAGCACGCCCGGCAGGCGTCCTGACATGCGCAGGGTGCTCATCGCCAACCGT
Source organism: Streptomyces sp. NPDC048278 (assembly GCF_040652195.1). Lineage (NCBI taxonomy): Bacteria > Bacillati > Actinomycetota > Actinomycetes > Kitasatosporales > Streptomycetaceae > Streptomyces > Streptomyces sp. NPDC048278. The sequence continues at coordinate 317,758 of NZ_JBEZLP010000004.1, read as the reverse complement.
GGCGAGATAGCCGTCCGCGTCGCCAGAGCCTGCCGGGACGCCGGGATCGCCAGCGTCGCCGTCTACGCGGACCCGGACCGCGACGCCCTGCACGTCCGGGTCGCCGACGCGGCCTTCGCGCTGGGCGGTGACACCCCGGCCACCAGCTACCTGGACATCGGCAAGGTGCTGCGGGCCGCCCGGGAGACCGGCGCGGACGCTGTCCACCCCGGCTACGGGTTCCTCTCCGAGAACGCGGAGTTCGCGCAGGCGGTCCTGGACGCGGGCCTGACCTGGATCGGTCCGCCCCCGCAGGCCATCCGCGACCTCGGCGACAAGGTGGCCGCCCGGCACATCGCCCAGCGGGCCGGCGCGCCCCTCGTGGCGGGCACCCCGGACCCGGTGAACGGCGCCGACGAGGTCGTGGCCTTCGCCGAGGAGCACGGTCTGCCGATCGCCATCAAGGCGGCCTTCGGCGGCGGCGGGCGCGGGCTGAAGGTCGCCCGGACCCTGGAGGAGGTGCCGGAGCTCTATGAGTCGGCGGTGCGGGAGGCGGTGGCCGCCTTCGGACGCGGCGAGTGCTTCGTGGAGCGGTACCTGGACCGGCCGCGGCACGTCGAGACGCAGTGCCTCGCCGACCGGCACGGCAACGTCGTGGTCGTATCGACCCGTGACTGCTCGCTGCAGCGCCGCCACCAGAAGCTGGTGGAGGAGGCTCCGGCACCGTTCCTGACGCCGGAGCAGACCGCCGGGCTGTACCGCGCGTCCAAGGCCATCCTGCGCGAGGCCGGCTATGTCGGTGCGGGCACCTGCGAGTTCCTCGTCGGCCAGGACGGCACGATCTCCTTCCTGGAGGTCAACACCCGCCTCCAGGTGGAACATCCGGTGACCGAGGAGGTCGCCGGCATCGACCTGGTCCGCGAGATGTTCCGCATCGCCGACGGCGAGGAACTCGGCTACGACGACCCCGAACTGCGCGGCCATTCCTTCGAGTTCCGCATCAACGGCGAGGACCCGGGCCGGGGCTTCCTGCCCGCTCCGGGCACGGTGACGGTCTTCGAACCGCCGTCGGGTCCGGGGGTGCGGCTGGACGCGGGCGTGGAGTCGGGCAGCGTGATCGGCCCCGCCTGGGACTCGCTGCTGGCCAAGCTGGTCGTCACCGGCCGCACCCGCGCGGAGGCCCTGCAACGGGCCGCCCGCGCGCTCGACGAGTTCCGGGTGGAGGGGATGGCCACGGCGATCCCGTTCCACCGGGCGGTCGTCAGGGACCCGGCCTTCACCGGCGACCCGTTCCGGATCCACACCCGGTGGATCGAGACCGAGTTCGTCAACGAGATCGAGGCCTACGCGGCGGCTCCGGCCGCCGGTGCCGAGACCGAGGACGCCGGCCGCGAGACCCTGGTCGTCGAGGTCGGCGGACACCGGCTGGAGGTCTCGCTGCCCGCGGTGCTCGGCAGGGTCCCCGACCGGACGCCCGTGGGGGCCGCCGCCGCGCCCCGGTCCCGCCGCCGCACCAGCGGCGGCCCGGCGCCCGCCGCCTCCGGGGACACCCTCGCCTCTCCCATGCAGGGCACCGTCGTCAAGGTCGCCGTCACCGAGGGGCAGACCGTCGAGAAGGGCGACCTGGTCGTCGTACTCGAGGCCATGAAGATGGAACAGCCGCTCGCCGCGCACCGGTCCGGCACCGTGACCGGGATCGCCGCCGAGGTGGGGCAGGCCCTCGCCGCGGGCGTCGCGATCTGCGACATCAAGGACTGATCCAGGACCGATCGAGGACTGATCGCTTTGGCAGCACTCACCTATTCCGACGCCATGAACGGTGCCCTGGAACGGCTGCGTTCCGTGGGATACGAGCACGGGCGCAGCTTCGTCAACCACGCGCCGATGGCCGCCGAGGCCCTGGCCCACATGGGCTACGCCGACGAGGTGCCCGGCTGGGTGGAGGGCCATCTGCGCAGCCACACCTTCCACGACGTGCCCGAACGGCGGTTCGCCCTCGACCCGGCCGACGAGGCCGACTGGCGGCAGGCGCTCGGCGCGTTCGGCCGGGTCGCCGACTGGACCGCCCTGTTCGAACGCGAACTGGCCGAGGGGGAGTGGACCGACGTCCTGGCCCGCTGGTGGCCCCGGCTGCTGCCCGGCATGTCCGGGGTGCTCACGCACGGGGTGATCCGCACCGCGCACGCGGTCCGCGCGGTGGTCACCGCCGGCCCCGACAACCGCCTCCAACGGGCCGAACTGGCCCAGGGGCTGGGGTACTGGGCGGCCCGGTACGCGGAGGGCGGGGTCGTCGTCGAGGAGGCCGGGGGCGACGGCGGTGACGTCGTACGGGCGCTGGACGAGCTCGTCGCCGAGTTCTCCGGGATCTACGCCACGCTCTCCCTCCCGCACCCGGTCCCGCTGATCCACTCGGTCACCGGGCCCGCCGCCGTACGGCTGGTCGTGGAGCACCTGCCGGCGGAGCAGCGGTGGCCGTCGTACCGGGTGGCGCGGGCCGTCAGCCGCACGATGCTCGACTGGTTCCACGCCGTGCCCCGGCCCGCGGCCCCGCTGCCCGAGGTCCCCGACCCGGCCGCCCTGTTCGCCGAGGCGGTCCAGATCGGCGACGAGCACGCCATCAAGCTCGCCGAGGTCGCCGTGCGGCACGAGGCGCTGGCGCCCGACCCGCGGCACGCGGCGGCCTCGCACGTGGCCAACCGGGCGATCGGCCGCCTGTACCGCTGACAGTTCGCCTTCGCCGACGGTCTCCCCGACGGGGCCGTACGGAACCGTTCCCGAGGAGTGTCATGGACGCACAAGTCATCGTCGTGGGCGCCGGTCCGGCCGGCATGATGCTCGCGGGCGAGCTACGGCTCGCGGGCGCCGACGTCATCGTCCTGGAGAAGCTGCCCGCGCGCACCGGAGAGTCGCGCGGACTCGGCTTCACCGCCCGCACCATGGAGGTCTTCGACCAGCGCGGCCTGCTGCCCCGCTTCGGCGACATCGAGGTCAGCAACGTGGGCCACTTCGGCGGCCTGCCGGTCGACTTCGGTGTCCTGGACGGCGCCCACCAGGCTGCCAAAACGATCCCGCAGTCGGTCACCGAGACCGTCCTGGAGGAGTGGGCCGGCCGGCTCGGCGCGGACATCAGGCGCCGGCACGACGTGCTCTCCGTCAAGGAGAAGGAGGACAGCGTCGAGGTCGAGGTGCGCGGCCCCGAGGGCGTGCACCGGCTGCGGGCCGAGTACCTGGTCGGCTGCGACGGCGGCCGGTCCACCATCCGCAAGGCCGCCGGGTTCGACTTCCCTGGCACCCCGTCGACGCTGGAGATGTACCTCGCCGACGTGCGGGGCATCGAGCTGGAGCCCCGGATGATCGGGGAGACCCTGCCCGGCGGCATGGTGATGGTCGGACCGCTGCCCGGCGGCATCACCCGGCTGATCATCTGCGAGCGCGGCACCCCGCCGCAGCGTCGCGACAAGCCGCCGACCTGGGCGGAGGCCGCGGCGGCCTGGCAGCGGCTGACCGGCGACGACATCTCGCACGCCGAGGCGGTGTGGGTGTCGTCCTTCGGCGACGGCACGCGGCTCGTCACCGAGTACCGGCGCGGCCGGATCCTGCTCGCCGGCGACTCCGCGCACATCCACCTGCCGGCCGGCGGTCAGGGCATGAACACCAGCATCCAGGACGCCGTGAACCTCGGCTGGAAGCTGGGCGCGGTGGTGCGGGGGAGGGCGCCGGAGACGCTGCTCGACACCTACCACGACGAACGGCACCCGGTCGGCGAGCGGCTGATGATGAACACCCGGGCACAGGGGCTGCTGTTCCTGTCCGGGCCCGAGGTGCAGCCGCTGCGCGACGTGCTCAACGAGCTGATCCGCTACCCCGAGGTCAGCAGGCACCTGGCGGCGATGGTCTCCGGCCTGGAGATCCGCTACGACCTCGACGGGGGCGCGGGCGCGCTGCTCGGGCGGCGGTTGCCGAACGTGCCGCTCACCGGGCACCGGAGGGTTTCCTCCAGCACGGAGGCGCTGCGCGGCGGGCGGGGCGTGCTGTTCGACTTCGTCGACAACGAGCGGCTGCGGGAGCGGGCCTGGGCGTGGCGGGACCGGGTGGACGTCATCACGGCGGTGCCGGCCGACGGGGAGCTGGAGGGCACGTCCGCGGTGCTGGTGCGGCCGGACGGATACGTGGCCTGGGTGGCGCCGGGTAGTCATGCGGATCTGCCGATGGCGCTGGAGCGGTGGTTCGGGTCTGCGCGCTGAGGCAGCGCCGCGGTCCGTCGTCGTGCGGCTGCCCCGCCGTCGTGGCTTGTCGCGCAGTTCCTCCCCCAGCCTTCGGCCGGGGGCACCCCCAGCGCCCCTATGGGGCGCTGTCGCTGGCGCCCATCGATACGTTCGCGCGCCCTGAAGGGGCGCTTTTTGCTGGCCTTCTTTTGAGGAGAACCCCATGCACAGCACTCTGATCGTGGCCCGGATGGAACCGGGTAGCAGTGGCGAAGTGGCGCGGTTGTTCGGGGAGTTCGACCGGACCGAGATGCCGCATCTGATGGGTACGCGGCGGCGGGAGCTGTTCGCGTACCGCGGGCTGTACTTCCACCTCCAGCACTTCGACACCGACAACGGCGGTGAGCTGATCGAGGAGGCGAAGAGCGACCCGCGGTTCGTGCGGATCAGCGAGGACCTGAAGCCGTTCATCGAGGCGTACGACCCCGCCACCTGGCGGTCTCCCGCCGACGCGGTCGCCACGCGCTTCTACGACTGGGAGGGCCGGGCGTGAACGCCAGGCGAGTGGTCATCACCGGGGTCGGCGTCATCGCCCCCGGCGGTGTCGGCACCAAGAACTTCTGGAACCTGCTCAGCGAGGGCCGCACCGCGACCCGCGGCATCACCTTCTTCGACCCGGCCTCCTTCCGCTCCCGGGTCGCCGCCGAGGTCGACTTCGACCCGGAGGAGCACGGACTGGGCCCGCAGGAGATACGGCGGATGGACCGGGCGGCGCAACTGGCCGTCGTCAGCGCCCGCGAGGCCCTCGCCGACAGCGGGCTCGACCTGTCCGGCGCCGACCCCCACCGGATCGGGGTCACCATCGGCAGCGCCGTCGGGGCGACCATGGGGCTCGACCAGGAGTACCGCGTGGTCAGCGACGGCGGCCGGCTCGACCTCGTCGACCACACCTACGCGGTCCCGCATCTCTACAACTACCTGGTGCCCAGCTCGTTCGCGGCCGAGGTCGCCTGGTCGGTGGGGGCGGAGGGCGCGGCCACGGTCGTGTCCACCGGGTGCACGTCGGGGCTCGACTCCGTGGGCCACGCCGTCGAGCTGATCCGCGAGGGTTCCGCCTGCGCGATGATCGCCGGCGCCACCGACGCCCCGATCTCCCCGATCACCCTGGCCTGCTTCGACGCCATCAAGGCCACCACCCCGCGCAACGACGACCCCGAGCACGCCTCCCGCCCCTTCGACGGCACCCGCAACGGGTTCGTGCTGGGGGAGGGTTCCGCCGTGTTCGTCCTGGAGGAGCTGGAGGCCGCGAAGCGGCGGGGCGCGCACATCTACGCCGAGATCGCCGGGTACGCCTCCCGCTGCAACGCCTTCCACATGACCGGACTGCGGCCCGACGGCGCGGAGATGGCCGAGGCCATCACGGTCGCCCTCGACGAGGCGCGCCTCAACCCCGACGCGATCGACTACATCAACGCGCACGGCTCCGGCACCAAGCAGAACGACCGGCACGAGACCGCCGCGTTCAAGAAGAGCCTCGGGGACCACGCCTACCGGACCCCGGTCTCCTCGATCAAGTCGATGGTCGGGCACTCGCTCGGCGCGATCGGCTCCATCGAGATCGCCGCGTCCGTCCTCGCCATGGAGCACAACGTCGTGCCCCCGACGGCCAACCTGCACACCCCCGACCCCGAGTGCGACCTGGACTACGTCCCGCTCACCGCCCGCGAGCACCGCACCGACGCGGTGCTCACCGTGGGCAGCGGGTTCGGCGGCTTCCAGAGCGCGATGGTGCTCGCCCGACCGGACAGGAGCGCCGCCGCATGAGCGCACGGACCGTGGTGACCGGGCTCGGCATCGCCGCGCCCAACGGCCTTGGCACGAACGACTACTGGGCCGCCGCCCGCGCCGGGAAGAGCGGGATCGGCCGCATCACGCGGTTCGACCCGTCCGGGTACCCGGCGAAACTGGCCGGCGAGGTGCCCGGGTTCAGCGCCGGGGAGCACCTGCCGAGCCGGCTGCTCGCCCAGACCGATCACATGACCCGCCTCGCGCTCGTCGCGACCGACTGGGCGCTGGCCGACGCCGAGGTCACGCCCGCCGACCTGCCCGCCTACGACATGGGCGTGGTCACCGCCAGCTCCTCCGGCGGCTTCGAGTTCGGCCAGGGCGAGCTGCAGAAGCTGTGGAGCCAGGGCAGCCAGTTCGTCTCGGCATACCAGTCGTTCGCCTGGTTCTACGCCGTCAACAGCGGCCAGATCTCCATCCGCAACGGCATGAAGGGTCCGAGCGGGGTCGTCGTCTCCGACCAGGCGGGCGGCCTTGAGGCGCTGGCCCACGCGCGCCGGCAGATCCGCAAGGGGACGCAGCTCATCGTCTCCGGGGCGATCGACGCGTCCATCTGCCCGTGGGGGTGGGTGGCCCAGCTCGCCAGCGACCGGCTCTCCACGTCGGAGGAGCCGGACCGCTCCTACCTGCCGTTCGACCCCGCCGCGGCCGGGCACGTGGCCGGCGAGGGCGGGGCGATCCTGATCCTGGAGGCCGAGGAGACGGCCGTACGGCGCGGTGCCCGGGTGTACGGGGAGATCGCGGGGTACGGCGCGACGTTCGACCCGGCGCCGGGGAGCGAACGGCCGCCGGGGCTGCGCAAGGCGATCGAGCTGGCCCTCGCCGACGCGGGGGCCGACGCGGCCGACGTGGACGTGGTGTTCGCCGACGCGGCGGCCGTGCCGGAGCTGGACCGGGTGGAGGCGGATGCGATCGGTGACGTGTTCGGGCCGCACGGGGTGCCGGTGACGGCGCCGAAGACGATGACCGGGCGGCTGTACTCGGGGGCGGCGCCGCTGGACGTCGCGACGGCGCTGCTCGCCGTCCGGGACGGCGTGGTACCGGCGACGGTGAACGTCTCGCCCGAGGCGGGCTACGACCTCGACCTGGTGGTCGGGGAGCCCCGGCTGACCGAGGTACGCACAGCACTGGTGCTGGCCCGCGGCTACGCCGGCTTCAACTCCGCGATGGTCGTACGCGCGTAACGCCCCCGCCGTGGGGCTACGCCCGGCGGCGCGGCTGCGGGCCGGTGGGGGCTGACCGCGCAGTTCCCCGCGCCCCTGAAAGACAAAAACTTGGCTGCTGGCAGGCGCTACGCCGCAGGCCGGTGGGGGGTGCTCGCGCAGTTCCCCGCGCCCCTGAAAGCGTAACTGCGGGCAGTCGTGCCGCTGGGGTGGCACGGGTGGGCGCGGCGGCACCCTGCAAGCGCCGGTAAGCGTCCCCACCCCCAGCCCCGCCGACCCCAGCCCCTCAAAAGACCCGCCCGCCGTCCCGGCCCCCCGGGGAGGGCACGGCGGGCGTTTCCATTTTCCGCCGTGAAAGGAAGATCACCGTGGCCACCCAGTCCTTCACCCTCGACGACCTCAAGCGGATCCTGCTGGAGGCCGCCGGCGCCGACGAGAGCGTCGATCTCGACGGGGACATCCTCGACACCGACTTCGAGGAGCTCAGCTACGAGTCGCTCGCCATCCTGGAGACCTGCGGGCGCATCGAGCGGGAGTACGACATCACGCTGGACGACACCGTGGTGACCGAGGCCAAGACGCCCCGCGAGCTGCTCGCCGTCGTCAACACGCAGCTCGGTGACGTCGCCGCCGCTGCCTGACCTTCCCCCACCCCCTCCGGCCGCCGGCGCCCGTCCTGACCGGGCGCCGGCGGCTCCCCCATGCCCTGAAAGGGAGCTGCAGACATGTCCGAACAGCAGCAGAGGGTCGCCCTGGTCTCCGGGGCCACCAGCGGAATCGGTCTCGCCTCGGCGCGGCTGCTGGCCCGGCAGGGCCACCGCGTCTTCATCGGCTCCCGCGACGCCGGGAACGTCGAGCGGACCGTCAAGGAACTGCGCGCCGAGGACCTCGACGTCGACGGGACCACCCTCGACGTGCGGTCCGCGCTGTCCATCGAGAACTTCGTACGGGCCGCCGTCGAGCGGTACGGCACCGTCGACGTGCTGGTGAACAACGCCGGCCGGTCCGGCGGCGGGGTGACCGCCGACATCGACGACGAGCTCTGGTACGACGTCGTCGAGACCAACCTCAACAGCGTCTTCCGCCTCACCCGAGCCGCCCTCACCACCGGCGGCATGCGGGAGAAGAGCCGGGGCCGGATCATCAACATCGCCTCCACGGCGGGCAAGCAGGGCGTCGTGCTCGGGGCGCCGTACTCCGCCTCCAAGCACGGCGTCGTCGGGTTCACCAAGGCCCTCGGCAACGAGCTGGCCCCCACCGGCATCACCGTCAACGCCGTCTGCCCGGGGTACGTCGAGACGCCCATGGCGCAGCGCGTGCGCGCCGGTTACGCCGCCGCCTACGACACCAGCGAGGACGCCATCCTCGACAAGTTCCAGGCGAAGATCCCGCTCGGGCGCTACTCCACCCCCGAAGAGGTCGCCGGACTCGTCGGCTACCTCGCCTCCGACACCGCCGCCTCCATCACCGCGCAGGCCCTCAACGTCTGCGGCGGCCTCGGCAACTTCTGAAAACCCCGGCACCCTCTAGGAGTTCACGCATGTCCGAGCCGAAGGAAGTCGAGCACGAGATCACGGTCTCGGCGCCGGCCGCCGAGGTCTACCGGCTGATCGCCGACGTGGCCAACTGGCCGCGGATCTTCCCGCCGACCATCTACGTCGACCACCTGGAGCGCTCCGGGAACGAGGAGCTGATCGGGATCTGGGCCACCGCCAACGGCGAGGCCAAGAACTGGACCTCGCACCGCGTCCTGGACCCCGAGCGCCTGCGGATCACCTTCCGGCAGACCGTCTCCACCCCGCCCGTCGCGAGCATGGGCGGCACCTGGATCATCGAGCCCGCCGGCGAGGGAGCTTCGCGCGTGCGGCTGCTGCACGACTACACCGCCGTCGACGACGACCCGGCGGGGCTGGCCTGGATCGACGAGGCCGTCGACCGCAACTCCCGCTCCGAGCTGGCCGCGCTGAAGACCAACGTGGAACTCGCCACCGCCTCAGAGGAGTTGACGTTCTCCTTCGAGGACACCGTCCAGGTGGACGGTGCCGCCAAGGACCTCTACGACTTCGTCAACGAGGCCGACCGCTGGTCCGAGCGGCTGCCGCACGTGGCGACCGTCCGGCTCACCGAGGACACCCCGGGCCTGCAGACCCTGGAGATGGACACCCGCGCCAAGGACGGCTCGACGCACACCACCAAGTCGTACCGGGTCTGCCTGGACGGCCGGAAGATCGCCTACAAGCAGACCACCCTGCCGGCCCTGATGAACCTGCACACCGGCTACTGGACCTTCCGCGAGACCGACGAGGGCACCTTCGCCTCCTCGCAGCACACCGTCGTGCTGCGCCCGGAGAACATCGCGAAGATCCTCGGTCCCGAGGCGGGCGTCGCCGAGGCCCGCGAATACGTCCGGGGTGCGCTCAGCACCAACAGCCGCGCCACCCTGGACCACGCCAAGGCGTACGCCGAAGCGAGGCGCTGACCCGTGGCCGGTGCCGACGCGGTCGACACGCACGTCCTGGTGGTCGGCGCCGGACCCGTCGGGCTGATGCTCGCCGGGGAACTGCGCCTGGGCGGCGCCGACGTGACCGTCCTGGAACGGCTGGACGCCCCGACGACGGAGTCCCGGGCCTCCACCCTGCACGCCAGGACGATGGAACTGCTCGGGCAGCGCGGGCTGCTGGACGGCCCCGGCGGCTTCACCGACCCCGAGCCGCCGCCGAACGAGCCCCGCGGCCACTTCGGCGGCCTACCCCTCGACCTCACCCTGCCCAGCACCCACCCCGGGCAGTGGAAGGTCCCGCAGACCCGCACCGAGGAACTCCTCGGCGCCTGGGCCGAGCGGCTCGGGGCGCGGGTGCTGCGCGGGCACGAGGTCCTCTCCCTCGCGCAGCACCCGGACCGCGTGACGGTGGTGGCCGAACAGCACGGCCACCGGCGGGAGTTCACCGCCCGCTACGTCGTCGGCTGCGACGGCGAGCAGTCGGCCGTACGGCGCCTCGCGGGCATCGCCTTCCCCGGCGACGCCGCCGGACGCGAGCTGATCCGCGCCGACGTCGACGGCATCGACATCCCGAACCGGCGGTTCCAGCGGCTGCCGAACGGGCTCGCCATCGCCGCCCGGCGCGGCGACGGCGTCACCCGGGTGATGGTCCACCGGTTCGGCACCCCGCCGCGCACCGCGCAGACCGGCTTCGCCGACATCGTCGCCGCCTGGCGGGACGTCACCGGCGAGGACATCGCCCACGGCACCCCGCTGTGGGTGAACTCCTTCGGCGACGCCTCCCGGCAGGCCGAGCACTACCGCACCGGCCGGGTGCTGCTCGCCGGCGACGCGGCCCACCAGCAGATGCCGATCGGCGGCCAGGCCCTCAACCTCGGCCTCCAGGACGCCGTGAACCTCGGCTGGAAACTCGCGGCCACCGTCCTCGGCCGGGCCCCGGCGGGGCTCCTCGACAGCTACCACGACGAACGGCACGCCGTCGGGCGCCGCGTCCTGTCCGCCATCCGCGCCCAGGCCCGGCTGCTGCTCGGCGGCCCCGAGGTGGAGTCGCTGCGCTCGGTCGTCGGCGAACTCACCTCCTACGAGCGGGTCCGGGCGCACCTCGCCGGGACGATCAGCGGCCTCGACGTGCGGTACGGGGACCACGGAGCCGACAGAGCCGACAGAGCCGAGGGAGCCGAGGGAGCCGAGGGAGCCGACAGGGCCGACGAGGACGTGCTCGTCGGCTCGCGGCTGCCGGAGCTGCGGCTCGACTCCGGGGCCACCACGGCCGAACTGCTCCGCCCGGCCCGCGGGTTGCTGCTCGTGGCCGACCCGGCGCTCGCCGGGGCGGCGGCGGACCGGTCGGCGTCGGTGGACACGGTCGTCGCCCGGCCCGCAGCACCCCTCGACGGCCTCGCCGCCGCCGTGCTCGTCCGGCCGGACGGCTACGTCGCCTGGGCCGGCGACACGGCGGACGGCCTGCACGAGGCGCTCGGCCGCTGGTTCGCACCCGATCCACGCGCCCCTCACACACCACAACCGACCGTCAGGAGAAGGAAGATGGGCAACCTGACCGGAAAGACCGCCCTCGTCACCGGCGCCAGCCGGGGCATGGGCCGGGCCACCGCCGAACGGCTCGCCGCCGACGGCGCGCTGGTCGCCGTGCACTACGGCAGCAGCGCGGAGGCCGCCGCCGAGGTGGTCGCCGGGATCGAGAAGGACGGCGGCCGGGCGTTCGCGGTCAAGGCCGAGCTGGGCACGCCCGGCGACGTCCACGAGCTGTTCCTCGCCCTGGAGGCGGGACTCAAGGAGCGCACCGGCGAGACCGAGCTGAACATCCTCGTCAACAACGCCGGTGTGATGGGCGGGGTCAAGGCCGAGGACACCACCCCGGAGGAGTTCGACCGGATCTTCGCCGTCAACGCGAAGGCGCCGTTCTTCGTCATCCAGCGGGCTCTGGTGAACATGCCCGACGGCGGCCGGATCGTGAACATCTCCTCCGGGCTGACCCGGTTCGCCAACCCGGACGAGATCGCGTACGCCATGAGCAAGGGCGCCGTGGAACAACTCGCCCTTCATTACGCCAAGTTGCTGGGCCCGCGCGGGATCACCGTGAACAGCGTCGCGCCGGGCATCACCCGCAACGGCAACCCGCTCTTCGACATCCCCGAGGCCGTCCAGGCCATGTCCGCGCTGTCCGCCTTCAACCGCGTCGGCGAGCCGCAGGACGTCGCCGACGTCATCGCCTTCCTCGTCTCCGACGACGCCCGCTGGGTCACCGGCTCCTTCGTCGACGCGAGCGGCGGCACGCTCCTCGGGTGACGCGGTGACCAGGACCCTTCCGTCACCCGTGGCCGGCGGCCCGGACGAGCGGTTCGGCCCCCGCCTGTGGGGCCTGCTGCTCGTCCTCGCCGGCAACATGCTCATCGACGCGCTCGAAGTGTCCGTGGCGGTGGTGGCGCTGCCCGCCATCGGCACGGACCTGGGGCAGCCGCCGACCGTCACCCAGTGGGCGATGACCGGCTTCGCCGCCGGCTTCGGCGGCCTCCTCCTCTTCGGCGCCCGCGTGGTCACCCTCCTCGGCCGCCGCCCCGTCTACCTCGCGGCCCTCCTCGCCTTCGCCGCCGCCTCCGTCCTCAGCGCCCTCGCCCACGACCCCTGGCTGCTCCTGGCCACCCGCCTCACCAAGGGCTTCTGCGCGGCCCTCACCGCCCCCACCGGTCTGGCCATCATCACCAGCCACTTCCCGGAGGGCCGCCCCCGCTCCCGAGCGGTCTCCGTCTACACCCTCTTCGGCGCAGGCGGCTTCACCACAGGCCTCCTCCTCTCCGGCTGCCTCACCGAAACCTCCTGGCGCTGGTCCTTCGCCTTCCCGGCCCCGGTGGTCCTGCTGCTTTTCGCCGCAGGGCTGTACTTGATCCCGACAGAGATGGACCGCGCCCCAAAGGGGCGCGGGGCTGTATTGGATGTGCGGCTACCGCCGCGTGGGCGCGACCAGCCCCCACGGCGCCGCACCGTGGCCACGACGGCACAGCGCTACGACATCCCCGGTGCCCTCACCTTGTTGGCAGCCCTCCTGGCCCTGGTCCAGGGCATCACCCAACTCCCCACCTACGGCTGGACCGACCCGAGAGCCGTCGGACCGCTCACCGCGGCCGGACTGCTCCTGCTGCTGCTCTGGCGAGTAGAGCGGCACGCACCGGCTCCCCTCCTGAACCTCGCCCCCCTGCGAAGCAACCCCGCCCTCCTCCGCTCCGCCCTCGGCGCCGCCTGCCTCAACGGCTCCTACCTGGGCCTCCTGTTCGTCCTGACGTACCAGACCCAGACCCTCGCCGGCTGGTCCCCCCTCCACACCGCGCTCGCCCTGCTCCCGGCCGCCGCGCCCCCGGCGCTCACCGCGCTGGCCTCCGGCCGCCTGGTCGCCACGTTCGGCGCCCCGCGCCTCATCGTGGCCGGCGCCGCCTGCGCGTTCGCCGGCGCTCTGCTCCAACTCCGGCCGCACGCATGGCCGTTGGACTACCCCGGCCGGATGCTCCCGACGCTCCTTCTCGTCGGCGCCGCCTTCGTCCTCTCCTTCGCCGCACTCAACATGCAGGCGATGTCGCGCCTCACCCCCGCCGACCGGCTCACCGGCAGCGGCCTGTACCAGACGGCCGTACAGCTCGCCGCGGTTCTCGCGGTCGCCCTCGTCGCCGCCCTGCTCGCCGCCCACGCGCCGGCGCCCGGCGCGGGACCGGCCGCCGCGGCGGCGGCCTGCCGGCCGGCGCTGACCCTGGTCGCCGCCCTCGGCTTCCTGGGCCTGCTCGTCGGCCTCACCGGCCTGATCCGCACCCCACCCTCCTCACTCCACCACGGGGAATGACCATGGACCAGACAACGCAGACCTGGGTCTTCGACGACCTGGACGACGATCTCGACGACCTGGACTACGAGTTCGAGCGCGACCAGATCGTCGAGGTGGTGCCGCCCAGCCTCGCGCAGCTCGCCACCGTCGGCCTCGCCGAACGCACCCGGCTCATCGACGCGTACGTCCGCGGCGAACTCGCCCGGGTGCTGCGGGTGGCGCCGGACAGCATCGACACCGTGGGCCGCCCGATGAACAGCCTCGGCATCGGCTCCATCAACGGCCTGGAACTCCAGCGCCGGATGGAGGCCGCGCTGTGCGTCGACGTCAACCTCAACCGGCTGCTGCGCGCCAACAGCGCCGCCGAACTGGTCGACTGCCTCGCCGGACAGCTCGGCCCCGAGGACAGCCCGCACAAGCACGCCGGCCGGCACGAGCACCACCTGGTCGCGCACGACGTGCCGAGCCCGAGGTGATCGGCCGGATGCCCGTCCTGGAGTTCGGCACGGCCGGCCCCGCCGGCCCCGCCGTCGCGCCGAGACTGCCCGCCGCCGGACAGCTGGACGTCTGGCTGGTCCGCCGGGCCGCCCTGGAGACCGCGGCCGAGCTGCTCGACCTGTCCGAGCTGAGCGAGGCCGAGCGGCGGCGGACCGCGTCCTTCGTCCGGCCCGCGGACGGGGTGACGTACGCCTCCGCGCACGTCGCCCTGCGCCGGCTGCTCGGTGGCTACCTGGGGCTGCCCCCGCAGGCCGTGCCGTTCGTGCGGGAGCCCTGCCCGGGCTGCGCCGAGCCGCACGGCCGGCCGGCGGTCGCCCACCCCGAGCCGCCGCTGCACTTCTCCCTCGCGCACAGCCACGGCATGGCCGTGGTCGCCGTCTCCCGTACGGTCGTCGGCGCCGACGTGGAGCGGCTGCCGCGGACCGAGACCGTCGAGGTCTGCACCCCCGCGCTGCATCCGGGGGAGCAGGCGGAGCTGGCCGGGTACGGCGACGCCACCGAACGGCGCGCGGCCTTCGGGCGGCTGTGGACCCGCAAGGAGGCCTACCTCAAGGCGCTCGGCACCGGGCTCTCCCGGGACCCCGGCCACGACTACCTGGGCGCCGACCCGCACCGCAGGCCGGCCGGCTGGACGCTCCTCGACCTGCCGTCCGGGCCCCGGCACAACGCGGCCGTCGCGGTGCGCGGCGGTGCGCCCGAGCAGGTCACCGTGCGCTGGGTGCCGCCGGTCGCGCTGTACGCGGGCGCGACCGTCGACCTGGACGCCGACGGGACGGTGGGCGTGCCCGTACCCGTGCCCGCGCCTGTGCCCGTGCCTGTGCCCGTGCCTGTGCCTGTGCCCGCGCCTGTGCCCGTGCCCGTGCCTGTGCCTGTGGCCGTGTCCGTGGGCGTGACCGCCCGAGTATCCGACTGGGGAGCGTGACCCGCCAATGTCACTCGAACAGAAAGCCGGTCCTGGAGCCGGCCGCCAGAGCCTGCACGACCGTGAGCACCGCGGCCAGTGGACCGCCGCCGAGCGCATCGAGGAGCTCGGGCTGATGAAGGAGGCCGCCCGCCACGGCGACCCCCTCGCCACCGAGCGCCAGCACGCCAAGGGCAAGCTCACCGCGTACGAACGCATCGAACTCCTGCTCGACGAGGGGTCGTTCAACGAGGTCGAGATGCTCCGCAGGCACCGCGCCACCGGCTTCGGCCTGGAGAAGAAGCGGCCGTACACCGACGGGGTGATCACCGGCTGGGGCACGGTCCACGGCCGTACCGTCTTCGTCTACGCGCACGACTTCCGCATCTTCGGCGGCGCCCTCGGCGAGGCCCACGCCCAGAAGATCCACAAGATCATGGACATGGCCATGGCGGCCGGGGCCCCGCTGGTGTCGCTGAACGACGGAGCCGGCGCCCGGATCCAGGAGGGCGTCTCCGCCCTCGCCGGCTACGGCGGCATCTTCCAGCGCAACACCCGCGCCTCCGGGGTGATCCCGCAGATCAGCGTGATGCTCGGCCCGTGCGCGGGCGGCGCCGCGTACTCGCCGGCCCTGACCGACTTCGTCTTCATGGTCCGGGACATCTCCCAGATGTTCATCACAGGACCCGACGTGGTGAAGGCGGTGACCGGCGAGGAGATCACCCAGAACGACCTCGGCGGCGCCGACGTCCACGCAGGCGCCTCCGGCGTGGCCCACTTCGCCTACGACGACGTGCGCGGCTGCATGGAGGACGTACGGCACCTGCTGTCGCTGCTGCCGTCCAACAACCGTGACCTGCCGCCCCGTTCGGCGACCACGGACCCGGCCGGCCGCCGTACCGACCGGGTGGTGGAGCTGGTCCCGGACGACCCCGGACGGGTCTACGACATCCGGACCGTCATCGAGGAGATCGTCGACGACGGCGACTACTTCGAGATCCAGCCCGGCTGGGCCACCAACGTGGTGTGCGCGCTGTCCCGGCTGGACGGCGAGGTCGTCGGCCTCGTCGCCAGCCAGCCGGCCTCGTTCGCCGGGGTCCTGGACATCGACGCCAGCGAAAAGGCGGCGCGGTTCGTGCAGTTCTGCGACGCCTTCAACATCCCGCTGGTCACCCTGATCGACGTACCGGGCTTCCTGCCGGGCGTGGACCAGGAGCACAACGGCATCATCCGGCGCGGCGCCAAGCTGCTCTACGCCTACTGCAACGCCACCGTGCCGCGGATCTCCCTGGTGCTGCGCAAGGCCTACGGCGGCGCGTACATCGTCATGGACTCCCGGTCCATCGGCACCGACCTCGCCCTGGCCTGGCCGTCCAACGAGATCGCCGTGATGGGCGCGGAGGGCGCGGCGAACGTCATCTTCCGCCGGGAGATCGCGGCGGCGGACGACCCCGAGTCCACCCGCGCGCAGAAGATCAAGGAGTACCAGGCGGAGCTGATGCACCCCTACTACGCGGCCGAGCGCGGTCTCATCGACGACGTCATCGACCCGCGCGAGACCCGCTCCACCCTCATCCGCGCCCTCGCGATGCTCCGCAGCAAGCAGGCCGACCTACCGTGCCGCAAGCACGGCAACCCGCCGCAGTGAGCACGCCGGAGAGCCCGCGGGGAGCGGACGGCGGCGGGGGCGCGGAGCGTCCGGCGGGTGCGGACGGTGCGGACGGTGCCCTGGTCATCAGGGTCGTGAAGGGGCAGGCGAGCCCCGCCGAGCTCGCCGCCCTCACCACCGTCCTGCTCGCCCGCGCCGCCGCCCTGGCCGCGGCGGACCCCTGCCCCCTGGAACCCCGCCCGGTGGCCGCCTGGCGCCGCCCGGAACGCCTCGCGGCGCACCGCGACCCCCGCGGCTGGCGCCTCACCGGCGGCCGGGCGGCGTGACGGAGGCACCCCCGGCCGAAGGCCGGCGGAGCCAGGACGGCACCGCGGCCGGTCGGCCCTCTTGCGGCCTGGCAGCGCCCCGGAAGGGGCACTGGGGGTGCCCCCGGCCGAGGGCCGGGGGAGGAACTGCGCGACCGGCCACGACGGTGCCGCAGTCGACCGACGGCCCGTCGCGGCGCTTCCAGCCGACCGGCGCCCCGCATACCCGACAGAATCGGAGTCCCGGACCCATGACCTCCCCGCCCCTCGACCGCGCCGCCACGGTCACCGAACTCCGCTCCGAACTCGACGCCCTGCGCGCCGAGTTCGGGGCCCTCGCCGACCGTGCCGCGGTCGCCGAACTGGTCGACCGCTACATCACCCTGCTCGACACCCAGGACGACCACGGCTTCGACCCCACCTGGCCGGCCACGGTCTTCACCCCGGACTGCCGTCTGGAGTTCCCGGTCGGCACCGTCGAGGGCCGCGACCGGGCCGCCGCCTTCCACCACGACCGCAAGTCCCGCTTCGCCCGCACCCACCACCTGGCCGCCAACTACGGCATCCGGTTGTCGGGGGACACCGCCCGGATCCGCGTCCACCTCGTCGCGTCCCACGTGCACCACGAGGACGGCCCGGACCCGGACGGCCGCTTCGACATCGGCGGCTACAGCGAGGGCGAGGCGGTCCGCACCCCGGACGGCTGGCGGCTGCACCGCTGGCGGTTCCGGCTGGTGTGGTCCGACGGCGCAGGCCCGCGTCCCGGCCCCGCCCCCGGCGAACTGCGCAGTTCCCAGCCACGACCACGCCACCCGAAAGGACGATGACACCGTGTCAGGCATACCGACGACCGAGCTCGACCTGGGCGCCTTGCGCGACACCTCCGGCGACGACCGCAGGCAGGTGTTCGAGACGTTCCTCTGCCGCAACCTCGCCCAGCACCTGGACATCCCCCCGGCCCACCGCATCGCCCGCAACCGCCCCCTCTACACCCAGGGCATCGACTCCCTCACCGCGCTGACCCTCCAGCGCACCCTGGAGTCGGCCCTGAACATCCCGGTACCGGCTCACCACCTGCTGCGCGAACAGTCGGTGGGCGAACTGGCCGCGACCCTGAGCGAACTGGTCGACCGCACCTGAGCCCCGTGCAGACGCCACCGGTGGGACGACGGCACGGCCACCGGTGGCATCGGGTACGCGTACCCGCTCCCACGTACCCGCTCTATCTGACAACGTTGTCCACCGTCTCGGGCCGTGCGTGCCAGAATGAGGGCGCCCGTCGTCCGTCCGGTCTTCATCGAGGTTGTCCGTGTCCCAGCCCGTCGGCCGCGTGCCGCAGCGTCGCAACGCACGGTCCAACCGGGCGCGGATCCTCGCCACCGCCCGCCAGGAACTCGGCCGGAACCCCGACATCACCCTGGAGGAGCTGGCCCGCGCCTCCGGTGTCGTACGGCGCACGCTCTTCGGGCACTTCCCGGGGCGGGCCGCGCTCCTGGAGGCGCTGGCCGAGGAGGCCGCCGAGGCGCTCCAGGCCGCCGTGGCACGGGGAGCGGAGTCCGCGGAGCCGGCCGACCGGGCCCTCGCGCGCTTCTCCCTGTCGATGTGGCCGGTGGGCGACCGCTACCGGATGCTGCTGGCCCTCGCCCACCGGGACCTGGGCGCGGAACGCGTCGCCGAGGTCCTTGCGCCCGCCCGGGTCCGGGCCACGGCGATCGTGGAGCGCGGCCAGCGGGACGGCGTCTTCCACCCCCACCTCCCGCCCGCGGTGCTCGGCGCCGCCCTGGAGGGCATGACGATCGCCCTGCTGGAACAGGTCAACGGCGGAGTCTTCGAGGACGACGGCACCCGCACGGCCGTCGCCTCGCTCATCGCGGCCGGCGTCCCGGAGCGGCAGGCCCGTACCGTGGTCGACGAGGTCGCCGCCGAGGCCGTACCGGAGGATTCCACCGGGGCCTGAGCCGTGCCGGCGGCCGATCCGTCCGCTCCGAAGGGGCTTTTCCTGGCCAACTTCGGAACGGGGGGCTGCCCGGCAGGCGGGCCAGGTGGCTCAGGGCGCCCCCGGCAGGACTCGAACCTGCGGCCAAGCGCTTAGAAGGCGCCTGCTCTATCCACTGAGCTACGGGGGCCGGCTGTGCTGGCCTCGTACGCACTGCCCTGGTGGGGCGGGTCCGTGACGTTGCCGGGGACAAGGATAGAACTCCCCGATCCGTGTCCCTGTTGCTTCGCCTCCGTGGCTCAATGTGGAGGTTCGGTGAAGCGGTCCTGATAATCGCAGGCAGGTACGAATCGTGCATCGCTTTTGGCGCCCGACGCACCGGGTGTTGTGCACTCGTTATGCCTGGACTGTGCCTCCGTCCCAGTCGCCCCTTCCGCCCGTTGTGTCCTGTCGGCACGCAGACATGTCTATATGCTTCAGAATTCCCCTAAAATTGGGCATTCTTCGCATGTGGTGACCTTGGACGTACGGCCTCAGCTGCTCGACACACTCTCCGCCCTGCGCGACCGTGTCGCTGCCGCACGCTTCCCGCTGCCCCTGGCGGGGGCTCCACGCGCGCGTGCCAACCGCGACGAACTGCTCGCACAGCTCGACGACTATCTGGTGCCCCGCCTCAAAGAGCCCGAAGCGCCGCTTCTGGCCGTGGTGGGCGGATCCACGGGCGCCGGCAAGTCGACCCTCGTCAACTCACTGGTGGGCCGCCGGGTCAGCGAGGCGGGCGTGCTGCGGCCGACCACCCGCACACCGGTCCTGGTCTGTCATCCGGAGGACCATCACTGGTTCAGCGGCATGCGCGTGCTGCCCGACCTCACCCGAGAGTGGGTACCGCACCAGGAGCCCAGCGACGACCCCTTCCTCCCCGGCGACAACTCCGCACGCGTGCTGCGCGTCGAGACCGCCGACAGCATCCCGCGCGGCCTCGCCCTGCTGGACGCCCCCGACATCGACTCCCTGGTCGTCGACAACCGCGTCCTCGCCGCAGAACTCATCTGTGCCGCCGACGTCTGGGTGATGGTGACCACGGCCGCCCGCTACGCCGACGCCGTCCCCTGGCACCTGCTGCGCACCGCCAAGGAGTACGACGCCACCCTGGTGACCGTCCTCGACCGGGTCCCGCACACGGTCGTCTCCGAGGTCTCCCGGCAGTACGGCGCCCTCCTCACCAAGGCCGGACTCGGTGACGTACCCCGGTTCACCGTGCCCGAGCTGCCGGAGTCGGCCTGGGGCGGCGGTCTGCTCCCGGCCACCGCGGTCGCCCCGCTGCGCGCCTGGCTCCTCCACCAGGCCCAGGACCCCGGCGCCCGCAGCCACACCCTGGCCAGGACCGCCCACGGCCTCCTCGACTCCCTCAAGGCCCGCATGCCCGAACTGGCCGGCGCCGCCGCCGCCCAGTACGCCGCCGCCCTGCGCCTGACCTCCGCCGTCGAGACGGCGTACGACAGCGAGCACGCGCGCGTGCGAGGACGCCTGCAGAGCGGGGCCGTCCTGGCCGGCGACGCCCTCAAGCGCTGGCGCGCCTACCCCCTCGACTGTTCCGCCGACGAACTCCTGGACGCCCTGGTGGAGAGCCTCGCCGCCTTGCTGCTCTGCTCCGTCACCGCCGCCGACGAACGCGTCGACGACACCTGGCGCCGCGAGCCGGCCTCCTCCGCCCCCGGACTCACCGACCGCGACCCGTCCCTGGAGAGCGCCGAGCACCGCATCGGCCTCGCCGTCCGGCGCTGGCGGCGCGAGCTGGAGGAGTACGCCGAGGACGAGGTGCGCGAGCTCGACCGCAGCGTCGCCCCGGACTCCGAGGCCGTCGCCGCCCTGGTCGCCACCGCGCTGCTCGGCGGCCGGCGCACCAAGGCCGCGGGGGAGCGGCTCGCCGAGCGCATCGGCGCCCACGGCGCGCTGCGGCTGCGCGACCGGGCCGGACGGCTGCTCACCGAGCACGTCGACCGCGTCCTGCACGCCGAGCGTGAGCGCCGCCTCGCGCCGCTCGACGCCCTCGACGTGCATCCCGAACCCCAGGCCGAACTCATCGCCGCCCTGTCCGTCCTGCAGAAGGAGAGGTGACCGGTGACCGCCGTCACTGACCACGACCACACGGATCACATGGAACACATGGATCACACCAGTGACTTCACCGGTGACTACTCCAGCGACTTCGAGACCGCCGCACCGGCCGCGCGAGCGACCGCGGCGGACAGCGCGCCCGACGCCGTACGGGAGCCCGCACGAGACCGGGCCCCGGACGGCACCCAGCACCGGGACGAGACCCGAACGGACCCCAGGAATCCCAAGGGCCACCAGGACCCCCAGGAATCCAAGCCGTCCAAGTCGTCCAAGCCGTCCGAGGCGGCGGAGTCGGCGGAGGCGGCCGAGGCGTACGCGGATACCGCCGGAGCCCGCGGAGCCGCCTCCGGAGCCAGGCAGGCCGCCGCGGCGGCCGACACCGCCGGGTCGGCCGCCGACACCGAGAACGTCCCGCACGCACGCGTGCGGGAGCAACGGGAGCCGGCCGACGACCGTCCGCCCGCCCCCGCGACCACCGCGCCTCCCGCGACCACCGACGACCGCCCGCCCGGCGCCGACGATCCGGCCGCCGACGACGACGTGTGGGACGACGGCCTCATCGCGCGCCGGGTCACCGAGACCGCCAAGGCCGCCGTCCCCGTCGTGGAGACCCGCGGTCCGGGCGCCCCGGCCCCCGCCCCGCTCGCGTACGACGGCCCGCTGCGCTCCCGCCTCGACGCCCTGCGCGAACTCGTCGGCCTCTCCCGCACCCGTCTCGACAGCAACACCCTCGCCGAGGCCGGCCGGGTCCTGGACGAGGCGGCCACCCGGCGCCGGCTCTCCGGCCAGCACACCGTGGTCGCCCTCGCCGGCGCCACCGGCAGCGGCAAGTCCCAGCTGTTCAACGCGCTCGCCGGAGTCGCCATCTCGGAGACCGGGGTACGCCGGCCCACCACCGCGGCGCCCATCGCGTGCAGCTGGAGCGACGGCAGCGCCGCCCTCATCGACCGGCTCGGCATCCCGGGCCGGCTGCGCCGCCGTCCCGTGCACAACCCGGAGGCGGACGCCCAGTTGCGCGGGCTGGTCCTGATCGACCTGCCCGACCACGACTCGGCCGCCGTCCAGCACCGCGCGCAGGTCGACCGGATCCTGAAACTCGTCGACGCGGTGATCTGGGTCGTCGACCCCGAGAAGTACGCCGACGCCGTGCTCCACGAGCGCTATCTGCGGCCCATGGCCGGCCACGCCGAGGTCATGTTCATCGTCCTCAACCAGACCGACCGGCTGCCCGGCGAGGCCACCGACCAGGTCCTGGACGATCTGCGCCGGCTGCTCGACGACGACGGCATCGCCCTCGGCGAGTACGGCGACCCGGGCGCGACCGTGCTCGCGCTGTCCGCGCTCACCGGCGACGGCGTCGGCGAACTGCGCGAGGTGCTCGGCCAGTTCGTCTCCGAGCGGGGTGCGGCGGCCCGCCGGGTCGCGGCCGACGTGGACGCCGCCGCGACCCGGCTGCGGCCCGTCTACGCCACCGGCAGGCGCGCCGGGCTCACCGAGGAGGCGCGCGACGAGTTCGCCGGGCGGCTCGCGGACGCGGTCGGCGCCACCGCCGCGGGCGAGGCCGCCGAGCGGGCCTGGCGGCGCAACGCCAACCGGGCCTGCGGCACGCCCTGGCTGCGGCTGTGGCGCTGGTACCAGAAGCGCGGCGAGCCGCAGACCGGACGCTTGCAGAAGGCCCAGCCGGAGGTGGAGGCCACCGCGCGGCAGCGCGTCGAGCAGGCGGTGCGCACGGTCTCCGAGCGGGCCTCGGCCGGGCTGCCCACGCCCTGGGCGCAGGCGGTGCGCGAGGCGGCCGTACGCGGCTCGCAGGGCCTTCCGGAGGCGCTCGACGACCTGGCGGCGCGGGCCGGGCTGCCGCCGGGGCGGCCACCGCGGCCGGGCTGGTGGCCGGTGGCGGTGCTGGCCCAGGCCGCGATGACGCTCCTTCAGGTGGTCGGCGGGCTGTGGCTGATGGGCCAGATCACCGGGGTGACGGCGCCCAACCTGGGCGTTCCGGTGCTGCTGATGGTCTCCGGGATCATCGGCGGCCCGCTGGTCGAGTGGGGCTGCCGGATGGCGGCCCGCGGTCCGGCCCGCCGGTACGGCACGGAGGCGGAACGCCGGCTCCGCGAGGCTGCGGCCGGCTGCGGCCGGGCCCGGGTGCTGGACCCCGTGGCGGCGGAGCTGCTGCGGTACCAGGAGGTGCGGGAGCAGTACGCGAGGGTGACGCGGACGGGCGCCGGAGTGGGGTGAGGCCCGAGCCGGGGTGAGGCTCCGTCCGGGGGGACGGGGGTCACTCGTCCGGGTGGTGGAGTTTTCCACAGGCCGGCGGTGGTCCACAGCGCTCGGCGGGCCCGGTCCGGCGGCGGCAGTCTGGTCCCACGGCGATCGCGACCTGCAGGGGCGCACCCGGATGTACGTGGACGCACGCGGATGCACGCAGACGCAAGCGGATGTCCGCGGACGCATCCCCCGCACGCGGTCGCCGTGGTGGACACCGCCGTACGGGACGGACCCGTACGCGGATCCGCCCGGCCGCGGCGGCCGGGCGAGGGAGGGGTTCGTGATGAACGAGACGATGGTCTGCGCGGTGGGCAACGTGGCGACGCAGCCGGTGTTCCGGGAGCTGGCGGCGGGTCCGTCGGCCCGGTTCCGGCTGGCGGTGACCGCGCGCTACTGGGACCGCGAGAAGAACGCCTGGACGGACGGCCACACCAACTTCTTCACGGTGTGGGCCAACCGGCAGCTCGCCACCAACGCGGCGACCTCGCTGGCGGTCGGCGACCCGGTCGTCGTACAGGGACGGCTGAAGGTGCGCACCGAGACC
The DNA here is from genome assembly GCF_040652195.1 of Streptomyces sp. NPDC048278. Classification (NCBI taxonomy): domain Bacteria; kingdom Bacillati; phylum Actinomycetota; class Actinomycetes; order Kitasatosporales; family Streptomycetaceae; genus Streptomyces; species Streptomyces sp. NPDC048278. The sequence goes on along the minus strand of NZ_JBEZLP010000004.1, from coordinate 294,067 downwards.
CGGGAGGGCCAGCAGCGGACCTCCGCCGACATCGACGCGGTGGCGATCGGCCACGACCTCGCCCGCGGCACGGCGGCCTTCCGGCGAACCGGCAGGCCGGACACGACGGCTCCGGCACCACCGCGCCCGGAACCCGACTGGGAGGCACCGGTGGAGTCCCCCGACCCGCCCGCCCAGCAACAGCCGGAGCCGGAGCCGGTGGCGATGACGATGGCGGTGGCGGCGACGCCGTGACACGCCGTGACGCACCGTGAAGCCGGTTCCGTTCGCGGCCTGTTGACGGCTTGCCGGCGCATGCGCTCCGCGACACCCGCCCTCACGACGGGTGGATTTGTCGACAAGCCCTGCCTGTGCCCGGCTCGCTCGCGTCTCCGCGATAACGATTACGGATCGGATCGCTCATCGGACCATCTCACCGGGAAAGGCCGGTCCGGCTGATCCATAGGATGCCGGGCATGGCCCCTGGGGCCGCTGATTCTGCTGGTGGGACCACCCCCCGCGTCCAACGGGTCCTGCTCGAAGGGGAATTCTGTGCTCGCTGCGTTCTCTGGTTCCTCGGCGCCTCGCGCGTCCACCAGGCACTACGGCACCGCCGTGGCCGTCAGAGGCATGGCCCGCCTCGGCGCCGCGACCCTGGTGTCCGGACTGGTGGCCGCCGTCGCGCTGACCGGCGCCGGCCGGGCCGCGGCCGACGACGGGACCGCCCAGAACCAGAGCGGGGCCACGGCGACCATGAACGGCCTGAAGACCTACGGCGAGGCCGTGGTCCACGGCGACAGCGGCGACGAGCAGGTGGCCGCGGGCCTGTTCGAGATGTCCGTGGACGGCGGCGGCACGCTCCAGACGTACTGCGTCGACCTCCACAACCCCGCCCAGCGGGACGCCAAGTACCAGGAGACGGCCTGGAGCGGCACCTCGCTCGGCGCCAACAAGAACGCCGGCGACATCCGCTGGATCCTGCAGAACTCCTACCCGCAGGTCAACGACCTCGCCGCGCTGGCCCGCAAGGCCGGTGCCGCCGGCCTCACCGAGCAGGACGCGGCGGCCGGCACCCAGGTGGCGATCTGGCGTTTCTCGGACGGCGCGGACGTCGACGCCGTCGACCCGCAGGCCGAGAAGCTCGCCGACTACCTGGAGAAGAACGCCCGCGGCCAGAACGAGCCGCAGGCCTCGCTGGCCCTCTCCCCGCCGGCCGTCTCCGGCCGCCCCGGCGGCCTGCTCGGCCCGGTGACGGTGCACACCAACGCGCGTACGGTCACCGTGGTCCCGCCGTCCGACGCGGCCCTCAGCGGCGTCCGGATCACCGACAAGGCCGGCAAGCCGGTCACCACCGCGCAGGACGGCACCGAGCTGTACTTCAAGGTCCCCGACGACGCGGCGGACAGCTCCGCCGAACTGACCGTCCAGGCGTCGACGACGGTCCCCGTCGGCCGGGCCTTCACCTCCGGGAGCCGCAGCCAGACGCAGATCCTGGCCGGCTCCAGCGAGTCCACGGTCGCCGCGACCGCGAACGCGACCTGGGCGGCCCAGGGCGCGATACCGGCACTGTCGGCCGAGAAGAACTGCGCCCGCAGCGGCGTGGACATCACCGCGGCCAACACCGGGGACAAGCCGTTCACCTTCGAGCTGGTGAGCACCGAGTACAGCATCCCCGCCGACACCTCGCGGACGGTGACCGTACCGCTCCAGGAGGACCAGGCCTACGACTTCACGATCACCGGCCCGAACGGCCTCGAACGCCGCTTCACCGGTGTCCTCGACTGCAAGACCCAGGGCAGCGACGCGGGCCTCGCCACTCAGACCCTCAGCGAGCCCAGCCCGGCGTCGGTCGGCGGCACCGCCTCCGACGTCAACCTGGCCGCGACCGGCGGCGACTCGGCGACCGGCGTGATCACGGGCGTGGCCATCGGCCTGGTGGTGATCGGCGGCGCGGTCCTGGTGATTCTCCGTCAGCGGGAGAATCAGCAGACCGACTGACTCCCGGGCGGGCACCATGACGTCATGACCAACTCACCCGCACCCGGCAGGCCGTCGTCCCCGGACTCCATCCTGTCCCTGTGGTCCCACGACTCGGTGCTGTCGATCGGCTCGGTGGGCTCCGTGCTCTCCATCGGGTCGGTGGGCTCGGCCCTCTCCGTCGGCTCGATCGGCAGCGCCCTCTCGGCAGGCTCGATCGGTTCGGCCCTGTCCTTCGCCTCGGCAGCCTCCTGGCTGAGCACGGGGTCCGTCCTCTCGGCCAACTCCCGCTGGTCCGCGCTGTCCTGGCGCTCCTCCCGGGCGTACCGCTCGGCCGGGGCCGCGGGAGCGGTCGCCGTGACCGCCCTCCTCCTGCACAAGGCGCTGCGATCCCGCTAGCGGCCGTCCCCGAAGACGTTCTCGAAGACGTCCTCGAAAACGAGAAGCGGTTTGGCGCCGTGCGCGGGCGCCTCGGCGAACGAGACGGCCTCGGCGAAGCGTTCGAGCGGGAACGGCCGGCCCCCGGGGATGGCCAGCACGCCACGGACGACGAGGCTGCGCACCTCGCACAGTGCGTCCACGACATCCGCGGGGGAGGCGGTACCGAACCAGCGGTTCAGCCAGAACCCGCGGACCACCTTGGTCTCGTAGATGAGCGAGCGCGCCGACACCGGGATCGTCAACGCCGCCGGGTCGGTCTGCCGATGGGTGGAGAGCGCGCCGTAGACCACGACCTCTCCGCCCGGAGCCAGTGCCCGGGACACCTGGGCACCCAGCTCCCCGGCGACGCAGTCGGTGGCCTTGCGCACGCCGGCCGGTCCGGCGATCTCGGCCACCCGCTGCACCAGGTCCTCGTCCTCGGTGCAGACGACCTCGTCGCCACCGAGCGCCTTGATCTCCTCGACGGCGTCACGCCGCCGCACCACGTTGATCGTCCGAATCCCCAGATGCCCGGCCAGCTGGACGACGAGCCGGCCGACGGTGGAGCCCGCGGCCGTCTGCAACAGCCATTCACCCGGCTGCACGTCGAGCTCGCGGGTCACCAGGAGCAGCGCGGTCAACGGGTTGACGGCGAGCTGGCAGGCGTCGGAGTCGCTCAGCCGGTCCGGGACCGGCAGCAGCCTGGACGCGTCGGCGACGAGGTACTCCTGCCAGGTGCCGTCGACCCGCGGCCCGGGTACCGCCGGGATCGCGACGTCCACCACGCGCTCGCCGATGCGCAGCCCCTCGGTGCCCGGACCGAGGGCCTCGACGCGGCCCACGCACTCCATGTACCCCCCGACCGCGGGAAACCCGGGGGAGAAGCCGTAACGGCCGCGCAGCACATGCAGATCGCTGGCGTGCACCGGAGTCGCCGTCACCCGGATCAGCGCCTGGCCGGCCTCCGCCATGGGAACCGGCCGGGACTCCAGCCGCAGCACATCGCCCGGTTCACCGACCCGACCCGCTACCAGCGCACGCATCGACCGTGGCATGAGAGACCTTTCGCCTCTCCCAGCGTGCGCCCCTCCCCGAGCGCTGTCCTGTCGAAGAGAGCCGGGAACTCCCCGGTGCCGAACCGTCAGACCCCGGACCGGTCCCGGACCGCCTGCCGCCGTACGCCCGGGGCGGCCGTCAGCACCGCGGAGACCACCGCGTGGGACGAGGCCATGACATCCCGTACGAACCGCAGGCGCCCGGTGCCGAGGCGCCGCAGCGCCGGTCCGTGGTCCGTGGCGACGACCGCGCAGACGGCGAGCAGAAGAAGCCGCCACAGGCCCATCACCGGGCGGCGCACGGCGCGGGGCAGCTCCGCCAGGGAGGCGTGCAGCCGGTCGCAGTGGAACGGCACGTGGCGCTCCTCGTCGGACAGGATCCGCCCCGCCACCTCCGTGGTGAGCGCGTCGTCGGTGCCGTCGCGCAGGGCCCGGTAGTAACGCAGCGCCACGACCTCCGCGATCATCAGCACCAGCAGCTCCAGGCGCAGGCCCATGAGGCGCCGCAGCCGTACGAAGACCGCGTCGCTCCAGTGCCCGGCCAGCGTCGGCACGCCCCCCGCTGCCAGCAGCCGGGCCAGCAGCCGGGCGTGGTTCTGCTCCTCCGCGACGAAGAGCCGCACCGCCGCCCCGTAGTCGGCGTCACCTGCCTGGTCCGCCTTGCCGATCAGGTTGCCGCCGTCACCGTCCTCCCCGACCTGGAAACGCTGGACGCCGGCCCACACCGCCGGATGCAGCGTCGCGCCCCGCCCCCAGTCCGGATCACCCTGTACGCGTCTGCGCTCACGCTCGTCCTCGAACCGCCTTGTCCACTCGGCGAAGCCGCCCGTACCCACCCGGTCTCCCCTCTCCGGGGCACGACCCCCGCGCCCCGAAGAAGCACGACGCACACCACCACCGAAGCGTTCCGCCCCCGCCCGCCCGCCGCCTCTCCGGCCACGGCCACGGCCGTGACGCCGCCCCACAGCACCCCGCAGCGCCCCGCCGTGCCCCACAGTGACGAACGCACTACCGCGCCGCCCGACGAACCCCCAGGTCACAGCCCCCGGACCGAACGGGTTAACACCCGAGGCTGGACGTCAGGCAAGATGGGGTGTATCTGCCCACTGCCAGATTTCAAGCTGCCGGACGGTTTCTCTTGGCTGAGTTCATTTACACCATGCGCAAGACGCGCAAGGCGCACGGCGACAAGGTGATTCTCGATGACGTCACCCTGAACTTCCTGCCGGGGGCGAAGATCGGCGTCGTCGGTCCGAACGGTGCCGGTAAGTCGACCGTGCTGAAGATCATGGCGGGGCTGGAGCAGCCGTCCAACGGCGACGCCTACATCTCGCCGGGGTACAGCGTCGGCATCCTCATGCAGGAGCCCACGCTCACCGAGGACAAGACCGTCCTGGAGAACGTCCAGGAGGGTGTCGCCGAGGTCAAGGGCAAGCTCGACCGGTTCAACGAGATCGCCGAGCTGATGGCGACCGACTACTCCGACGCGCTGCTCGACGAGATGGGCAAGCTCCAGGAGGACCTGGACCACGCCAACGCCTGGGACCTCGACGCCCAGCTGGAGCAGGCGATGGACGCCCTCGGCTGCCCGCCCGGCGACTGGCCCGTCACCACGCTCTCCGGTGGTGAGAAGCGGCGTGTGGCGCTGTGCAAGCTGCTGCTGGAGGCCCCCGACCTGCTGCTCCTCGACGAGCCCACCAACCACCTCGACGCCGAGTCGGTGAACTGGCTGGAGCAGCACCTCGCCAAGTACGCCGGCACCGTCGTGGCCATCACCCACGACCGGTACTTCCTGGACAACGTCGCCGAGTGGATCCTCGAACTCGACCGAGGCCGCGCCTACCCCTACGAGGGCAACTACTCCACCTACCTGGAGAGCAAGGCGAGCCGTCTCAAGGTCGAGGGCCAGAAGGACGCCAAGCGGCAGAAGCGCCTCAAGGAGGAGCTGGAGTGGGTCCGCTCCAACGCCAAGGGACGCCAGGCCAAGTCCAAGGCCCGTCTCGCGCGGTACGAGGAGATGGCCGCCGAGGCCGACAAGATGCGGAAGCTGGACTTCGAGGAGATCCAGATCCCGCCGGGCCCGCGGCTCGGCAGCATCGTCGTCGAGGTCGACAAGCTGAACAAGGCCTTCGGTGAGAAGGTCCTCGTCGACGGCCTCAGCTTCACGCTGCCGCGCAACGGCATCGTCGGCGTCATCGGCCCGAACGGCGCCGGCAAGACCACCCTCTTCAAGATGATCCAGGGCCTGGAGACGCCGGACTCCGGCGACATCAAGGTCGGCGAGACCGTCAAGATCTCCTACGTCGACCAGGGCCGCTCCAACCTCGACCCGAAGAAGACGCTGTGGGAGGTCGTGTCCGACGGGCTCGACTACATCAACGTCGGCCAGGTCGAGATGCCGAGCCGCGCCTACGTGTCGGCCTTCGGCTTCAAGGGCCCGGACCAGCAGAAGCCGACCGGTGTGCTCTCCGGCGGTGAGCGCAACCGCCTCAACCTCGCGCTCACCCTCAAGCAGGGCGGCAACCTGCTGCTCCTCGACGAGCCGACCAACGACCTGGACGTGGAGACCCTCTCCAGCCTGGAGAACGCGCTCCTGGAGTTCCCCGGCTGCGCCGTCGTCGTCTCCCACGACCGCTGGTTCCTGGACCGGGTCGCCACCCACATCCTCGCCTACGAGGGCGAGTCCAAGTGGTTCTGGTTCGAGGGCAACTTCGAGTCCTACGAGAAGAACAAGATCGAGCGGCTCGGCCCGGACGCCGCCCGTCCGCACCGTGCCACCTACAAGAAGCTGACCCGGGGCTGATCGATCTTGCGCCACATCTACCGCTGCCCCCTGCGCTGGGCGGACATGGACGCGTACGGCCACGTCAACAACGTGGTCTTCCTCCGGTACCTGGAGGAGGCCCGTATCGACTTCCTGTTCCGCCCGGACAAGGACTTCAAGCAGGGGTCGGTGGTGGCGCGCCACGAGATCGACTACAAACGGCAGCTCGTCCACCGGCACCACCCGGTCGACATCGAGCTGTGGGTCACCGAGATCAGGGCCGCGTCCTTCACCGTCACCTACGAGGTGAAGGACGACGACCTGGTCTACGTACGGGCCTCGACGGTGATCGTGCCGTTCGACTTCGACGCCGGACGGCCGCGCCGGATCACCGCCGAGGAGCGGGACTTCCTCGCGGAGTACCGCGACGAGGACAAGGAGGAGGCCGTCGCCGCATGACGGTGCTCCACCTCGCCGACGACGGGGAGGCGGCGGACCTCGCCGCCTTCCTCTCCCGGCTGCTCCGCTACGACCGCTCGGCCGCGGTACGGCTGCAGGCGGTCGGCACCGCGCTCGCCGTCTTCGGACGGCCCCCCTCCTTCGAGGTGCTGGCGATCCGCGCGGTGCGGCTCGCCAAGCCCTACGAGGACGGCCTGGACGTCACCCTCGACGTGACCGTGTCGGCGGGCGAACTGCTGGAGTCGCTGGACGAACGGGCCGCGACGGCCGCCGTGCCGAAGGCGGTCACCGGGCCACCGTGGGCCGGGGTGCTGCCGCCGCGGGGCGGCTGGCGGCCCGAGCCGGGGCTGCCCGCGCCGCAGGCGCTGCGCGCCACCGTCACCGCCGCGGTCGGTGAATTCCGGTCCCGTACCGAGGAGTTGGCCCCGGACGGCCGTACCCGCGCCGAACTCGACCGGATCGGGCGGGACATCTGGTCCCGGACCGTGGGCGGCACCCCGCTCCCGGTACGGGCCGTGCATGCCGCCCAGTCCCTCGGCTTCCTGCGGACGTCCGGTGCGGCCGACGCCGCCGACTCGAGCGACGAGGTCGTGCTGCTGTCCTCGGGGGCCTGGCTGCGGCTGCGGACCCCGTTCGGGTCGATCGCCGTACGGCGGGCGGGACTCGGGGCGCTGGGCGTCAGCGTCCGCTGACCGCCGGCGGCACGACGCCGGTCAGTCGGGGGTGTTGACCATCGACTGGGCCGCGTAGGTCAGGTAGTTCCAGAGCTGTTCGCGGTGCTCGGCGGAGAGGCCGAGCTCGTCCACGGCCACCCGCATGTGCCGCAGCCAGGCGTCGTGCGCCGCCCGGTCCACGGTGAACGGCGCGTGCCGCATCCGCAGCCGGGGGTGGCCGCGGTTGTCGCTGTAGGTCGTGGGGCCGCCCCAGTACTGGATGAGGAACAGGGTGAGCCGCTCCTCGGCCGGCCCCAGGTCCTCCTCCGGATACATCGGCCGCAGGAGCGGGTCCTCGGCGACACCCTCGTAGAAACGGTGGACCAGCCGACGGAAGGTCTCCTCCCCGCCGACCAGCTCGTAGAAGGTCTTCTCCTGAAGCGTGCCGCGCCGAATCTCTGTCACCCCTCCATGGTCTCAGACGGGGTGACCGAGGACTCCAGGCTTAGGACCCGGAGAGGATACGGAGACGTGACGGGACGGGGCGCGCCCCCGGAGGGGCGCCGACGCTCAGCCCCGCCGGACGGTGATCGTCGTCCACGCGCCCACGTGCACCCGGTCCCCGTCCTGCAGCGGTACCGGGACGAAGGGCTGGATCGGCTCCTCGCCACCGTTCACCGTGGTGCCGTTCGTCGAGTTCTGGTCGACGACCGCCCAGCTGCCGTCCGGCTGCTGGACCAGGACCGCGTGCTGGTGCGAGACGCCCGGGTCCTCCGGCGGCACCGACAGGTCGATGTCGGGGGTGTCGCCGGTGGAGTGCCGGCGGCGGCCGATGGTGACCTGGTTGCCGGTGAGCGCGCGCTGCTGCTCCGGGGAGTAGGCGGGCAGGTTGAGGCCTGCCGCCTCCGGGCCCGAGCGCTGCATCATCGCCATGAAGTACTCGCGGTCGGGGCCGATCGTCGCCATCCAGGTCGCCGGGGACTGCGGGGCCTGCGGGAAGGCGGGGCCGGGCGGGGCCTGGGTGGCGCCGGGCTGCGGGTAGCCGTAGCCGCCGGGGCGGCCGGGTGCGCTGGGGCCCGCCGGACCGCCGGCCTGTCCGGGCGGGGAGATCACCCAGTCGTCGTCACCGCCGCCGAAGGGCGGGCCGCCGGCCGGCGGCCTGGTCTCCTGCGGGAAGCCGGGCGGCGCGGGCGGGGCCGACTGCTGGAAGGCGCCGGGAGCGCCGCCGGTGGTCGCACCGGGGCCGCCCGGCGGGCGGGACGGGTCCGAGCCGCCGAAGGGCCCGGCGGCGGGGCCGCCGACGGGTTCACGGGTGTAGGGGCCGGCGGCCTGGCCGGCGCCGGGAGGACCGCCGAACGCGGACGCGCCGCCGGGGTTCTGACCCGGGGCACCACCGAACTGCGGGGGCGGAGCAGCGGGGCCGCGCTCGCCGCCGTAGGGCGGGGGAGCGGACTGGCCGGGGGCACCGCCGAACGCGGGCGGACCGGACTGGCCGCGGTCGCCGCCACCGAAGCCGGAGGGGCCGGACGGACCGCGGTCACCGCCGCCGAAAGCCGGCGGGCCGGACTGGCCGCGATCGCCGCCGCCGAAGCCCGAGGGGCCGGACTGGCCCCGGTCACCGCCGCCGAACGCGGGCGGACCCGACTGGCCGCGGTCGCCGCCGAAGCCGGACGGGCCCGAGGGTCCCGACGGGCCGGGCGGCGGACCCGAGGGGCCGCGGTCGGCGCCGAAGGGGGACTGGCCGCCGCGCTCGCCCGCGAACGGCGTCGGGCCCGAGGGCTCGCTGCCGAAGGAGGGGATCGGCTCGGCCGGACGGTTCACCTGGGAGGGGCGCGAGCCCTGGTACTCGTACGAGTCGCCGCCGCCGAACGACGGCGGGGCCGGCGGCCGGAAGGTCGGCGCGCCCGGGCCGCCCGGGCCGCCGCCCGCGGGCGGGCGCGGGGCGGCCGGGGTGTACGAGGTGGCCGTGTTGGTCAGGAAGTTCCAGCGGCACTCCTCGCAGAACGGAGCACCGCCCTCACGGGGCGTACGGCACTGCGGGCACAGCTCCGGCTCGGCCGAGTTCGGCACGGCGGACAGATGCCGGCCGCCGCCCATCGGGCCACCGGCCTGGGCACCGGGCGCGGGCGGCGGGAAGCCGTAGCCGCCGGCGGTCGGCGGGGGCGGCGGAGGTACGGCACCGGCCATGCGGTGACCGCACACCTCGCACCAGTCGTCGGAACCCGACTGGTGTCCGTTCGGGCAGGTCGGCATGGCGGGCTTCCCTCTCTGTCAGGATCGTCCTGAGCCTGTCTGGGTGGTGTGGTCCTGCGGGTGGACTGTCAGGTCACTTCTTTACACGAACAGTCTTTGTGGACCGTGTCTCGAGAGTCATCTCGTCGGCCTCCTCGACCTTCGCCTTCAGTCGCACAGTACCCGTCGTGGCATCGACCACGTCCACCACCTTCGCAAGCAGTTTCGCAGTATCCGCGTTCCCGGAAGCGCTTGCCAACTGAACGGCCCGGCCCAGTTTGGCCGTTGCGCCGTCCATATCACCCGCTTTGCGGAGATCCAGGCCCTGTTGGATGGCTTGTGCCAGTTCGGCCTGACCCGTGTAGTGCGCGACCTGGGGGTTGATGGAGGTCGAGGCGACCATGTCGTCCGTCCACACCGCCCTGATCAGGCCCTGTGCGCCGAGGTTCTGGACGCTGCCGTCGGGCTGCGGGACGACCAACGACACGCGCGCGGCGAGCATTTCCCGGCCGAGGCCGGCCGTGGGGACCTCCACGCAGACGTGGTAGTCACGGGACTCGTCGCCCCAGGAGCCGGTCGGGTAGTCCCCGGCCCGCGGCCCGGCCTCGGTGCGGCGGTCGGTCAACTGCTCGACCGTGGGCGCCACTTGCTTGACGAACTTGATGGTCGTGCCGACCGGGGTCCACAGCCGCAGCGCGACGTCCGCGACCTCCTTGCCCATCGCCGTCTCCATCATCTGCGTGAAGTCGGCGGCCAGGCCCGTGGGATCGGCGACGATGTCGGCGGTACCGAGGAGCGCGGAGGCGATCCCTGTGACTTCTTTCACTTCCCAGTCGGTGCCGACACCGCGCGCGTCACAGGTGAACCGCCCGGCACTGGAGTCCAGGGCGGCCTTGAGGTCCTCCGGCGACTCGTGCTCGTTGCGGCCGTCGGTGAGCAGGATGCCGTGCCGGATGGCGACGTCGGCGGAGGACAGGAGCCGGTCGGCGAGCCGCAGCCAGGTGCCGATCGCCGTGCCGCCGCCCGCGCTCAGCCTGCGCAGCGCCTGCTTGGCCTGCTCGCGCGAGGTGCGGTCGGCCACCGCGAGCCGCCCGCCGCCCGGGTAGACCTCCTTGGCCACGTGCGTGCCGCCGATCACCGCGAAGTGGGTGCCGTCGCGCAGGGTGTCGATCGCCGCCGCGGTGGCGTCCCGGGCGTTGCGCATCTTGGTCGGCGGGTAGTCCATCGAGCCCGAGCAGTCGACCATGATCGCGACCCCGGCGGCGGGCCCCTGCCCGGGGGCGTACGACGCGCCGACCGCGGTCCCGACGGTGCCGCCGCCGGTCGCCGTCACCGTGACGATCGCGTTGACCTCGCGGCCGTTCTCCGGCAGGTACTCGTTCTGGTACACGTCCACCGAGAACTGCGGCACGCTCGATTTCGAGAAATTGGCCATGACTGCTCTGGTCCCCCTCCACCCCACGCGTGGTGGGTGCTGACGGTGTGCGGACCGGTCCCCTCCGGTCCGCCGGTGTTTCCCCGCGCGTCTCTCCCGTTTGCGGCCGTTTTGCGGCGGCCTCAGGCGGATCCTGCCCCCTGCGGCGGTTCCGGGAACGGGAGCAGCGCCACTGTTACGTTGTCGTGGCCCCCGCCGTCCAGGGCGTGGCCGACCAGCACCCGGGCCGCGTGCAGCGGCCGTACGTCCGCGTCGGCGGGGACGATCTCGGCCATCTCCTCGGCCGCCTCCGCGTAGTTCCACAGGCCGTCGGTGCACACCACCACCACGCCGGACCGGTCCGGCTTGAAGGACGCGGTGTGCGGCTCCAGCTCGTAGGCGTCCGCGCCGAGCCAGCCGGTGATCGCGTGGGCGCGCTCGTCGGCGTACGCCTCCGCCTCGCTCATCAGGCCCGCGGCGACCATCTGCGCGGCCCAGGAGTCGTCCTCGGTGAGCCGGGCGGGCGGTGCGGTCCGGTCCACCGGCACCCAGTAGACGCGGCTGTCGCCGACCCAGCCGACCACCAGCAGGCCCGAGGCGACGATCGAGGCGACGATCGTGCACGCCGGGGCGTTCTGGTGCGGGGCGTGCTCACGGGCCGAGGAGGGCTCCTCCGCGAGGGCGTCGACGGCCTGGGAGGCGGTGACGATCGCGTCGTGCAGCGCCTGCTGCGGATGGGTGCCCTGCTCCAGCGCGGCCAGCAGCGCCTCGACGGCGGCCCGGGAGGCGGCCATGGAGGCCTCGTCGGGACGGGTCGCCGAGGAGACGCCGTCGCAGACGACCGCGAGCGTGGCCGGGGTGCCGTCGGGCAGCGTGGTGTGGCCGACGGCGAACGCGTCCTCGTTGCGGTGGTGGCGCAGCCCGCGGTCGCTGACGGCGGCCACCGGGCCGGCCTCCTGCTCCATGTGGTCGCGCTCGCGCGGCTGGGCGTGCCCGCAGTTCTCGCAGTACCCGTCGTCGTCGACCCGGCCCGCGCGGCAGGCCACGCAGACCTTCGGCAGCTCGGTGGTCTCGGCGCTCCCCGTGCTCCCGGCCGTCTCGGCGGCGGAGGCGGCCACCCGGGGGTCCGGCGCCTGCAGCGGGTACTCGTCCGGCTCCGGCGGCCGGTCGAACCGCACCCCGGAGGCCGGCGACACCGGCGAGCCGTGCGGCGCCGGGGCCGGGGGTGAGCCGTGCGGCGCCGGGGCGGCCGGCGTGCCGTGCGGGGGCGGCGGCGACGCGGGCAGCTGCTTGCCGCCCGAGTCGGTGCCGGGCAGGTCGGTCGGCAGATGCGGTGCCGCGGGCGTACCGGAGCTCTCCGGCTCGGGCGGGGGCCAGTCCACGCCCGAGGATCCCACACCGGCGGCGCCCATGGTGAGGGTCGGGTGGTCCGGCGGGGCGGCGGGCACGGCCGACAGGTCGTACCCGCACGCACCGCAGAACAGGTCACCCGATTCGAGCGGCTCCGCGCAGCTCGGGCACTTCGCCGGTGCGGCCTGCTGGGGCATCTGCGACATCAACTACACCCACGTCCGGGGGCGGTAACGGTTGGCCCGTTCCACCAGGTCGATCCTCTCCTCACCGCCGGTCGCCAGTCTGGCCAGCGTGCGGTACGAGCGTTCCAGGCCGAAGCGGAGGCCCCGCTCGTCCAGACCGCTGCCGAGCAGCACCCGGCCGACGGTCGGCCGGGTGTCCTGGCCCCCGGAGAGTATCCAGTCCAGCGCGCAGCCGAGGACTTCCGCCGACAACTGCTCGCGCCGGGCCGGATCCAGACCGTACGCGTCCAGCGCCTCGATCTGCCCGGCGGCGGCCGTCAGGTCGTCCAGGAACGGCGTGTCGTCGGCCGCCGCGGTCCGGTGCCGCAGCCGCGCCCGTACGGCCGCCACCCGGGCCGCCGTGTAGTGGATCGAGGCCTCCGGCACCGACTCCAGCGTCCGTACGGCGCCCCGCCGGTCCCCGGCCGCCATCTGTACCCGGCCCAGGCCGAACGCGGAGCTGACGAAGCCCGGGTCGGTCGCCCAGACCAGCCGGTAGTACTCGGCCGCGTTGTCCAGCTGGCCGAGCACCTCCGCGCACAGGCCGAGCGCCAGCTTCGGCGCGGTCTCGCCGGGGAAGGCGTCGTAGATCGCGTCGAAGGCGAGCGCCGCGCCCTCGAAGTCGCCGGTGACCAGGCCCGCCAGGCCCCGGCACCAGACCACCCGCCAGTCGTCGGGCCGCTCGTCCTCCAGCCGGCCGAGGCTCACCAGCGCGGCCTCGAAGTCGCCGTTCTCCAGCCGGGCGCGGACCTGCCGCAGCTCGGTCTCGACGGTCTGCGCCGGCGCCGCGGCCAGCGCGGTGAGCAGGCTGACCTCGCCCACCAGCGAGGTCGACAGACCCGCCAGGAAACCGGCGTTCGGGTCGCTCTGGTCGACCAGCGGGACCGGCAGGGCCAGCGCGGCGGCCGGCGTGGCGACGGGTCTCACCAGGGCGGGGTCGGCGGGGGCCGCGGCCCCTCCCGGCGCCTCCAGCGCGAGGGTGCGGGAGGCCACCGCCCGTGCGCCCAGGCGGGACACGTCCCCGTCCAGCTTCGGGAACAGCTCGGTGTCGGTGACCTTCACCTCGGGCCCGAACAGTGTGGACAGCGCGGGCCGGGCGGTGCCGGACTGCACCGAGACGACCTCGCGCAGCACACCGGTCAGCTGCTCCGCCATCTCCTGTGCGGAGGCGAACCGGCGGGCCGGGTCGGGGTCGGTGGCGCGGACCAGCAGCCGGTAGAACGACTCGTACTGCCGGAACACCTCGATGTTGTCCGGGTCGGGCAGCGAGTCCACGAAGACGGTCGTGTAGCCCTGGAAGTCGAAGGTCAGGACCGCGAGGGTCCGGCCGACCGTGTACAGGTCGGAGGCGACGGACGGGCCGACCTCGGCGACCTCGGGCGCCTGGTAGCCGACCGTGCCGTAGATGGCCGACTCCTCGTCGTCCATCCGGCGCACCGCGCCCATGTCGATCAGCTTGAGCTGGTCCTCGGTCTGGATGGCGTTGTCGACCTTGAAGTCGCAGTACAGGAGGTTGCGGCTGTGCAGGTGGCCGAGGGCTTCGAGAGCCTCGATGCCGTACGCGCACGCCTGCTCCACCGGCAGCGGGTCGCGGCGGCCCTCCGGGGTACGGCGGTCGTTGGCGATCTCCTTGAGGGACTTGCCGCCGACGTACTCCATGACGATGTAGCCGTCGAGGGAGCCGGTGCGCTGGTCGAGGTGCTCGACGAAGTTGTAGATCCGCACGATGTTGGCGTGCTCGATCTCCGCGAGGAACCGCCGCTCGGAGATCGCCGCGGCCATCGCGTCCTGGTCGCCGGTGTCCAGCAGGCCCTTGAGGACCACCCAGCGGTCGGAGACGGCCCGGTCCACCGCGAGGTAGATCCAGCCCAGACCGCCGTGCGCGAGACAGCCCACGACCTCGTACTGGCCGTGCACCACGTCCCCGCCCTTGAGCTTGGGCACGAACGAATACGGGTTGCCGCACTTGGTGCAGAACCCCTCGGTCCGGCCCGGCAGCTCCCCGCGGCCCCGCCCGACCGGCGCCCCGCAGTCCGCGCGCGAGCAGAACCGCTTGCGCTCCGGCACCTCCGGGTTCTCCTGGACCATCTCGCGCGGGTCCGGCTTCGGCACCTGCGGCACCGTGACCAGACCGGCGCCCAGCCGGCTGCGCCCGGACGTGCTCGCCGAGGAACCGGAGCTGCGCACCGACACCGAGCGGCCCGTCGACTTCCCCGACAGGGACCGCGACAGCCGCCCGGAGACCGAGCGCCGCGACTTCGACGACTGCGACGACGTACGCGAACTGCGGCTGCTGCTGCGGCTGCTCGACCCCGAACTCCCGCTGCCCGCCGAGCCCTTGCCGCCCGCCGTGATCCCGGTGGGCGGCGAGCCGACCATGCCGCTCGCCGAGACGACCGGGGCCAGACCGCAGGTGTCGCAGTACAGCTCACCGCCGCCGACGTCCTCGTACGACCCCTCGCAGCCCGGCCGCTGGCAGCTCTCTCCCGCCTGACTCACGACTACTCCCCCCTCCGGTCCTCGGGCCCGCTCTGCTGCGGCACCCGCGGCGCCCCCAGCGCCTCGGCCACCGACCGCTGGTAGCGCAGCACCGCCTGCTCCGCGACCCTGAGATCGCAGGGCGCGCTCCACAGCATCCGCCGGGCCGCGTCGTACCGCTCGATCAGGAACGGGTCCTCCGCCAGCCCGTGCCGGGCCACCTTCGCCTTGTACGCGTCCAGCCGGCCGCGCAGCTCCGCGCGGACCGCGAGCGGCGCGGTGACCGCCGTCAACGACTCACGGGCGCGCAGCAGTTCGTCCTCCGCCTTCTGCTCCAGGGACTCCAGGAGCGGCGACAGGCGGTGCCACTGGGCGCCTCTGCGGTACTCGGCGGCCGTCGCCAGCTGCTCCTGCAGCACGGTCGGCGGGCCGCTGACCACCGGCACCTCGGTCGCCGCGATCTTCGCCAGCACCTCACCGCGTGCCGTGCGCGCCTCGGCGAGGGTGCGGTCCGCGCGGGACAGCACGTCCCGCAGCTTGATCAGCCGGGCCTCGGCGTCCTGCCGTACCGTCAGCACGGCGTCGATCTCCCGCCGCACCTCCTCCAGCGCCCGCGCCTCCCGGTCGTACACCGTGGTGTCGGGACGGCCGCCGCCGGGCGCCGAACTCCCCGGCGCCGGAACCCAGAACGCGAGCGGGTCGGAGACCACGTCCTCGCGGAGCTTCGTCAGTATGCGGGTGATCCGCTCCAGGTCGTCGCCGGCCGGGTGCTCGCCGGGGCGCACCCCGACGGAGTGCGCCAGTGTGCGGGTGCGCTGCAGCTCGGCGGCGAGTAAATCGATCCGCGCGGGCAGCGCCGACCACACCGCGTCGGCGGTGACGACCATGTTCAGCGAGGTCGCGTACAGCTCGTTCATCCGGTCGACCAGGGTGATCAGCGAGAAACGCTCGCTGAGCCGGCCGGGCGCGGACAGCAGGGTCGGCGCGTTCGCCGTCGCGGTCGCGCTGCCCGCCACCGTCACGGACTCGCCGCGCAGCAGCTCGGTCAGCTCCACCAGGTCCTCACGGCTGGACCAGCGGCGTCTCGCCCTGATCTCCCGGGCGGAGCGCAACGCGTCCGTGTAGGCGTCGAAATACGCCCACAGCAGGGTGATCGAGGCATCGGCGGACGTCCACCGCTCCCGGGTCGTCCCGGTCAGCTCGGCCCCTTCGAGGAGCCTGCGGCCCGCGTGGTCCTGGAGGGCGAGCAGCGAGGTCTCGATCGCCTCGTGCTCCGCGCCGAGCCGCGCCAGCGCACGGTCCACCTCGTCCCGGTCCATCACCGGCCCGGCGGGGTCCGTGACGCCCATCGATCACCTCTCGCTTGCTCGTCGGGGCTGGGCCTCGCGGATGCGGGTCAGCTGGTGCGCAGGTACTGCGGCGCGGGTGGTTTCGACGCCGTCGAGTCCGCTCCCAGTGTCGCCGACAACCACTTGTCGTACGACGCCTGCCAGCCGTCCGACCGGTACTCCACCAGGATCTGGTTGACCCGGCGGACCAGATCGGTCGCGTCCTTCTTCATCGCCACCCCGTAGTACTCGGTCGTGAACGGGGCGCCCTTGAGCTCGACCGTCGGGTCCTGGGCGGCCTGGCTGGCGGCCAGCGCACCGTCGGTGACCACCGCGTCGACCTCGCCGAGCTGCAACCGCACCAGGCAGTCGAGCTGGTTGGGGACGGTGGTGGAGATGTCCGCCGAGGCGGCGAGCTTCCCGGACTTCCTGTCGGCGTCCAGCTTGGCGTACGCGGTCGAACCGGCCGCCGTGCAGATCTTCTTGTGCGCCAGCGTGCCGTTGTACCCGGTGATCGACGACGACTTGGGGGCGAGGACCTGCTGCCCGGTCTTGAAGTACGGCGCGGAGAACGCGACGTCGTTCAGCCGGTCGCAGTTGATGGTCATCGTGCGCACCACCATGTCGACGCGGCCGTCCTGGATCGCCGGTATCCGCTGGCTCGTCGGAATCGCCTTGAACTGCACCGCGTCCGGGTCGCCGAGGATGTCCTGGGCGATCCGGTGCACCAGGTCGATGTCGAAACCCTCCAGCTCCGCATCCGAGTTGTTCGGGTTGCGGTAGCCCCAGCGGTAGCTGTTCTGGTCGACACCGACGATCAGCTTCCGCTTGGCGCCGGTACGGGCCTTGATGGCGTCGATGGTGGACCCGTCCGCGCCCGACGGCGACCAGGTCTCGTTCTGCGCGTCGGAGTCGACGCAGTCGTCGGCCTTCGCCGGGCTGCCGGTCGCCAGCCCCGGACCGCCCAGCCCCTCGCCCTGGCCGCCCGCACCGCGGGACTGGGTGAGCGGCAGCAGCAGGACGAACGCCAGCGCCAGGGCGCAGCCGACCGCCATCGCGCCGACGCCGCCCCAGCCGCGCAGGGAGGCCCTCATCCGCCGCACGAACATCGTCACGCCCCCTCTCACCGGTACTCCGAAAGCCTGCGCCCGATGCCGAACAGCGCGCCGGCCGCCGCCGCGACCCCCAGCATGGCGGCTCCGATGGGCAGTCCGGACATCGCGTCCCGCCCGTCGGTGGCCTGCTCCTTGAACCGGGTCTCCTCGTACGCCAGCGCGTTCTTCAGGTTCGTGTCGACGCTGTCGAAGCACTCGGCGGTCGCGTCCTTCGTGCCTATCACCTTGTCCAGCGCCGCCTGGTAGTCGCCGTTCTCGTCCTCGGTGCGGGCGTCGGCGTGCCGCTCCTTCCACACCTTCATGTTCCCCTGGGCCGCCACGACGGGCTTGCTGCCGGCCGAGTCGTCCGCGAGCGCCGCGGCCTCGGTGAGGCCCTTGCCGAGCGCCGTCATGTCCTTGTCGAAGTCGTAGTAGTACGCGTCGTACGTCTGCCCGCCGACCGTGACCGTCTCGGCGCCGCGCGCCACCAGGCTCAGGTTCTCGTTCCCGCGCGCCTTCAGGGAGGCGATCCGGGCGTCGTGCAGCACGTTCAGCGAGCGGACGCCGTGGTCGTAGGAGCCGTCCAGACCGGCCCGGGCCAGGGTGTGGCCGACGACCAGCCACAGCAGCGTGACCACCGTGGCGGCGGAGGCCGCGACCAGGCCGTGGTTCAGCAGCCGGTTGGTGCGGCGGTAGTGGCGCAACTGGGCCCAGGCGAGCGCGGCGAGCGCGAGGAGGCCGAGGACGATCGCCGCCCAGGGGTACGGCGTCGCGTCCGAGTAGTCGGAGGCGAGGCGCGCGTTCTCCTTCGTGTAGAGGTCCTGCGCCGCCGGGAGCATCTCCTGCTGCATCTTCTCGTTCGCGTACCGCAGGTAGGCGCCGCCGACCGGGTAGCCCTGCCGGTTGTACACCCTGGCCCGCTCGACCAGCCCCTTGTACTCCGGCAGCAGCGTGTTCAGCTTCGCGATGGCCGCCTCGGAGGGCGAGCCGGGCTCGGAGTTGGCGGCGGCGGTGACGAGCTTGGCGGCGGCGGTCGAGATGTCGTTCTCGTACCGGGCGCGGGAGGCGGGGGTCTCCTGACCGCCCGCCAGGAAGCCGCTGGAGGCGGCGGTGTTGGCGTCCGCCAGCGAACGGTAGATGTCGGCCGCGCCCGAACTCAGCGGCTGGCTGCGGTGCAGCACGTCGTCGGCGGCGGCGGCGCGGTCGGTCATCTGCCAGGCGGTGACGGCGCCGAAGGCGACGATCAGCGCGGCGAGGACGGCACCGATGACGCGGAGCCGGCCGGGTTCGGTGGTGGCGGCGGCGCGGAGCCGGTCGGCGCCTTCCGCGAACGCGGAGCGGCGCGGGGGCGCCGGGTCGGGCGCGGGGGAGGAGCCGGTCCGCTGCGCGGGCAGCGCGGTGCCCGCGCCCGGCGGTGCCGCGCTCTTCGTCGGCGGGTGTGTCACTTGACCTCCCCCATGGTCATCCGGTCGCCGCCCAGTATCGCCGCCCGGACTGACATTCGGCACCGGCCTTCACTGGATCTTGATCGGATCGCAGCGGAACCCCTGCCCATGAATACGCCGGGGGGATCGGTTCGGTTCCTGGGGGGTGGTGTTGCATCGTCGCGGGGCGCGGGCCGGTGGGGGTTGCCCGCGCAGTTCCCCGCGCCCCTAAAGGGGCGCTTCGGCCGCGGGCGCCTTGTCAGCCGACCCAGCCTGCGGGCAGTCGTGCCGCTTGGGGCGGCACGGGTGGGCGCTGGGGGTCCCCCCGGCCGAAGGCTGGGGGAGGCACCCGGCCAGCGCCGGTGAGCGTCCCCCCCCGCCTCTCCACCCCCCGTCACCCTTCGAAGTACCGCCGCACCCTCTCCTGCACGGCCACCCCCGCCCCCACCATGTCCAGCCCCAGCAGCGCGGCGCCCAGTACCGGCCGGGCCGCCACCACCCGCGGCACCGCCTTCGGCGCCCGCGCCGCCAGCAACTCGCGCACCCCGTCGTCGAGTTGCGGATGCCCGCCGGCCAGCACGCCACCCCCCAGCAGCACCGGCGTCTCCTCGTCCAGCAGGTCGAGGCGGGTCAGCGCGACCACCGCCATCGCCACCACCTCCTGCGCCAGCCGGTCCACCACCGCCCGGGCCACCGGGTCGCCGTCGGCCGCCGTCGCGAACAGCACCGGCGTCAGCTCGTGCCGCCGGGCGGGCTCGACGTCCTCCCGGTGCAGCGCCTCGATCAGCGCGAGCATGCTGTCGTACCCGAAGTACGCCGGGAGCGCGCGGGCCAGCGCCGTACGCTCCCCGCGGCCGTCCTCCGCGCGTGCCGCGTGCCACAGGGCCTCCTCCGCCAGCCCCCAGCCGCCGCCCCAGTCGCCGGAGATGCGGCCGAGGGCGGGGAAGCGGGCGGTGCGGCCGTCGGGGCGCATGCCGACGCAGTTGATGCCGGCGCCGCAGACGACGGCGACCCCGCGCGGCTCGGTGACACCGGCCCGGAGGATCGCGAAGGTGTCGTTGCGGACCTCCACCGTCGTCCCCCACGCGCGCGTGGCCAGCGCGGCGGCCAACTGCTCCTCCTCGAAGGGGAAGTCGGCGTTGGCCAGGCACGCCGAGACGTGGGCGGCGGAGGTGACCCCGGCGGCGCCGTACGCCTCGGCGACCGCCGTGGCCACCTCGTCCACGGCCTGCTCCACGCCCACCACCGGCGGCCGGAAGCCGCCCGCCCGGGCCGTGGCGAGGATCTCGCCGTCCGCCGCCACCACCGCGACGTCGGTCTTGCTGTTGCCCGCGTCGATGGCGAGGACACTTGCGGTCAGGCCCACGCGAGGTGCTCCCGGTTGTGCGCGATCAGTCGGTCGGTCAGGGCGTCGGCGTACTCGTACTGGCCGACCAGGGGGTGGGACAGGAGGGCCCGGAAGACGCGGTCCCGGCCGCCGCGCAGGGCGGCCTCCAGGGCCAGTTCCTCGTAGGCCGTCACGTTCGCCACCAGGCCCGCGAACAGCGGGTCGACGTCCGGGACGGGCAGCGGCCTCGGGCCGGCCTGGCCCACCGCCGCCTGCACCTCGATCACCGCGTCGTCGGGGAGGAAGGGCAGTGTGCCGCCGTTGTACGTGTTGACGACCTGGTAGGGGTTGCCGGCGCTGCCGAGCAGGGCCGCGGCCAGGTCGACGGCCGCCTCCGAGTAGTAGGCGCCGCCCCGCTTCGCGAGCAGCTCCGGCTTCTCGTCCAGGGCCGGGTCGCCGTACATCTCCAGCAACTGCTTCTCCATCGCGGCGACTTCCGCCGCCCGGGACGGCTTGGTGCGCAGCTCCCGCACCACCTCGTCGTGCGCGTAGTAGTAGCGCAGGTAGTAGGAGGGGATCACGCCGCCGAGGCGGTCGAGGAGCGCCGGGGGCAGCTTCAGGTCGGCGGCGATCGTCTCGCCGTGCTCCGCGAGCAGCTTGGGCAGGACGTTCTCGCCCTCGGGGCCGCCGAGGCGGACCGCGGTCTCCCAGGTGAGGTGGTTGAGGCCGAGGTGGTCCAGGTGGATCTCGGACGGCGTGACACCGAGCAGGTTCGCGAACTTCCGCTGGAAGCCGATCGCCACGTTGCACAGCCCGACCGCCTTGTGGCCGGCCTGGAGCAGGGCACGGGTCACGATCCCCACCGGGTTGGTGAAGTCGACGATCCAGGCGTTCGGGTTGGTGCGGCGGACGCGTTCGGCGATGTCCAGGACGACGGGGACCGTGCGCAGGGCCTTGGCGAGGCCGCCGGCGCCGGTGGTCTCCTGGCCGATGCAGCCGCACTCCAGCGGCCAGGTCTCGTCCTGCTGCCTGGCCGCCTGGCCGCCGACGCGCAGCTGGAGCAGCACCGCGTCGGCGCCCTCCACGCCCGCGTCCAGGTCCGAGGTGGTGACGATCCGGCCGCCGTGGCCCTGCTTCGCGAAGATCCGGCGGGCCAGTCCGCCCACCAGTTCCAGGCGGTCGGCGGCCGGGTCGACCAGGACCAGTTCCTCGACGGGCAGGGTGTCCCGCAACCGCGCGAAGCCGTCGATGAGTTCGGGGGTGTAGGTCGAGCCTCCGCCGACCACAGTGAGTTTCATACGTGGTTAACCCTTCACTCCGGTGAGCGTGACGCCCTCGACGAACGCCTTCTGGGCGAAGAAGAAGACGAGGATCACGGGGGCCATGACCAGCACGGTCGCGGCCATGGTCAGGTTCCAGTCGGTGTGGTGCATGCCCTTGAACGACTCCAGGCCGTAGGAGAGGGTCCAGGCGCCCGGGTTCTCCGAGGCGTAGATCTGGGGGCCGAAGTAGTCGTTCCAGGCGTAGAAGAACTGGAAGAGGGCGACGGCGGCGATGCCCGGCTTGGCCATCGGGATCACCACCCTGAGCAGGGTCCTGAGGTCGCCGCAGCCGTCCACCTTCGCCGCGTCCAGGTACTCGTTCGGGATCGTCATCAGGAACTGGCGCAGCAGGAAGATGGAGAACGCGTCGCCGAACGCCATCGGCACGATCAGCGGCCACAGCGTGCCGGACAGGTCCAGCTGCTTCGCCCAGAACAGGTACATCGGGATGATGACCACCTGCGGCGGCAGCATCATCATCGAGATCACCAGCATGAGCGACAGGTTGCGGCCCCGGAAGCGGAACTTCGCGAGCGCGTACGCCACCGGGAGCGAGGAGACGACGGTCAGGACGGTGCCCAGGCCGGCGTAGATCAGGGTGTTCTTCCACCAGGTCAGAAAGCCCGGGGTGTCGAACACCTTCCTGTAGTTGCCCCACTCCCAGGTGTGCGGGATCAGGTCCCGGCTGAGCGCCTGGCTGTCGCTCATCAGCGAGGTCAGGAACACGAACACGAAGGGGAGGGTGAAGAACAGGGCGGCGGCGACGCCGAGGGAGTGCACCGCCACCCAGTTCAGCAACGCCTTTCGGCGGGCGGTGCGTTCGGCCTCCGACACCGGGGCCTTCAGCTCCGTCGGCCGGTCCAGTACCTGGGTCATCGTCAGTCACCTGCCTGGATGAGACCGCCCCGGCGCCGCATCAGGAACGCGGTGAACACCATGGACAGGGCGAAGAGCACGAGGGCGACGACACAAGCGGAGCCGTAGTCGAAGCGCTGGAAGCCGAGGTTGTAGACCAGCTGGGGGAGGGTGAGCGTCGACTTCTCGGGATAGCCGGGCTCGAACTGGGTGCCCGCGCCCTGGATGACACCCGAGGCGACCTTTCCGGCGATGAGCGGCTGTGTGTAGTACTGCATCGTCTGGATGACACCGGTCACCACCGCGAACATCACGATCGGCGAGATGTTGGGCAGCGTGACGAACCGGAACCGTTGCCAGGCCGACGCGCCGTCCAGTTCCGCCGCCTCGTACTGCTCCTTCGGCACGTCGAGCAGCGCGGCCATGAAGATGACCATCAGGTCGCCGACGCCCCACAACGCGAGCAGGGTCAGGGCCGGCTTGGACCAGGTCGGGTCGTTGAACCAGCCGGGCGCCGGGATGCCGACCTTCTCCAGGATCGAGTTGACCGGCCCGGTACCGGGGTTGAGCAGGAACGCGAACGCCATGGTCGCCGCGACCGGCGGGGCCAGGTAGGGCAGGTAGAAGAGGGTCCGGAAGACGCCCGTACCCGTCTTGATCTTCGTGATCAGCATGCCGACGCCGAGGCCGAAGACGACCCGCAGCGACACCATCACGACGACCAGCCACAGGGTGTTGCGCAGCGCGGGCCAGAAGTAGGGGTAGTGCTCGAAGACGTACGTCCAGTTCTTCGTGCCGGTCCACGTCGGCGGTTTGAAGCCGTCGTAGTGCATGAAGGAGAAATAGACCGTGGAGAGCAGCGGGTACGCGAAGAAGACCGCGAACCCGATCAGCCAGGGCGACATGAAAGCGATCGTCCGAAGCGCCGACCGGCGGCGCTTCGACGCCAACGTGATGGTGCTCATCGCTACTTGGCCTGCGCGATGTCCGTGTCGATCTGCTTGGCCGTGGCCTCCAGACCGGACTTGAGGTCCTTGGCCTTGCCGCTCTCGTAGTCGTATCCGAAGTTCTGGATCGTCGTCAGGTACACACCGCCGTTGATGGAGGCGGGCGACGTCGTGGAGTTCGGGTTCGCGGCGATGTCCAGGAAGGTCTTGAAGCGCGGGTCGTACTTCAGCTTCGGCGACTTCAGGGCGGCCAGCGTGGACGGCACGTTGTGGATGGCGTTGGAGAAGTTCACCACCGCGTCGGTGTCCGTGGTGATGTACTTGACGAATTCCCAGGCCGCGTTCTGCTTCTTGCTGGTGGCGGCGATGCCGGCGATGGTGCCGGTGATGTAGCCCTTGCCGTACTGCGCGACCTGGTCGTCGGGCACGGGCAGCGGCGCGACGCCGATGTCGAACTTCGTCTTGGCGTCCACGGCCATGCCGAGCCGCCACTCGCCGTCGAGCTGCATGGCGACCTGACCGGTCTGGAAGGGGTGCTTGTCGCCCCACTCGTCGCCCAGCGTCGCCCGGTACTTCTCCAGCTTCTGGAATCCGCCGAGTTCGTCGACCAGGTTCTTCTGCAGCGTGAACGCCTCGGTGAAAGCCGGGTCCTTGGCGATGTTCGACTTGCCGTCGGAGGTGAAGTACGTCGGCGAGAACTGCGCCGCGTAGTGCTCGGTCGTGGTCTCCCAGCCGTGGTAGTCCGGCATGAAACCGAGCTGCTTGTAGCTGTCGCCCTGGGCGATCGTCAGCTTCTTGGCGTCCGCCGTGAATTCGGTCCACGTCTTCGGCGGGCTGGTGATGCCGGCCGCCTTGAACGCCGTCTTGTTGTAGTAGAGGCCGTACGCGTCCCCGAGCAGCGGCGCCGTGCAGCGGTTGCCGTCGTACTGGGTGTACTCGTTCATCGCCTTCGGGAACGTCGTCTCCGGGTCGATGCCGGCCTTCTTGAAGAACGGGTTGAGGTCGACCAGCGCGCCCGAGGAGCAGAACTTGCCCACGTTGTTGGTGGTGAACGACGAGATGACGTCGGGGGCCTTGTCGCCGCCGCTGCGCAGTGCCTGGTTGATCTTGTCGTCGGTCATGTTGCTGACGACGTTGACGTGGATGTTGGGGTGCGCCTTCTCGAAGCCGGCGATCAGCGCGTTGACCGCCTTCACCTCGTTCGGGGCGCTCCAGGCGTGCCAGAAGTTGATGGTGGTGTTCGCGGAGGCGTCGTCGGAGGCGCCGGAGGACGACTGGCCGGTACAGGCGGTGAGCAGGGCCAGCGAACTGGCCGCCGCGGTCAGGGCAAAAGCCGTCTTTCGGGCAGCGGAGGGTATGGGCATGGCGAGATCTCCCGGGGCGGGCGGTGTGCGAGGGAAGGACTGGCTGTGCGGGGGTCTGAGGGGTTCAGCGCGAGGTGTCGAAGACCTCGTCGCGGGTGGTCGCGAGCGCGCTCTCCAGCGCGCCGCGCAGCACGGGGTGTTGACGGACGTCGCCGACGACGAGATGCGGCCGGGCGGCGGCCAGCTCCTCCAGTTCGGCCTGGACGAGGGCGCGCAGCACCTCGCCGCCGGCGGTCAGGGCGGTGCCGCTGAGGACGACGAGTTCGGGGTCGAGGACGGAGACGAGGGAGGCGAGACCGGTGGCGAGCCGGGTCGCGTAGGTGCGCAGCAGCTGGTGGTAGGGGCCGGTGGCGTGGTCGGCGGCGCGCGCGACGAGTTCGGCGGCCACCTCGTCGTACGGCCCGGCCGGCAGGTCCTCGATGCCCAGTTCGCGCGCCAGCCGGGGCACGGACTGCGAACCGGCGAGTTCCTGGTAACCACCGCTGTTGGCCTTGGTGACCTGGCGGACCAGCGGGGTGCCCGGCACCGGCAGGAAGCCGACCTCGCCGGCGCCGCCGGTCCAGCCGCGGTGCAGCCGGCCGCCGAGGACCAGGGCGGCACCGAGGCCCTCCTGGCTCCACAGCAGCACGAAGTCGCCGTGGCCGCGGGCCGCGCCGAGCCGCTGTTCGGCGATGGCGGCGAGGTTGACGTCGTTCTCGTACTCGACCGGCATCGGCAGGGCGGCGGCGAGCTCGTCGAGCAGTGCGGGGGAGTGCCAGCCGGGCAGGTGCGAGGCGTACCGCAGCCGGCCGGTGTTCGGGTCGAAGGCGCCCGGCGTGCCCACGACGACCCGGTGCACGTCGTCCCGGGCCAGCCCGGCCGCCTTCACGGCGCCGTCGAGGGCGTCGGTGACCTGCCGTACGACGGACTGCGCGGACCGGCGGCCGGGGGTCGGCAGCTCGTACTCGCCGACCGTGCGGCCGGTGACGTCGGCGACGGCGGCCCGGATCCGGCCCGGGTTGACGTCGAGGCCGGCGGCGTGGGCCGCACGCGGGTTCACCGAGTACAGCTGGGCGTTGGGGCCCGGCCGGCCCTCGCTGGTGCCGGTCGCCAGCACCAGCCCGGCCGCCTCCAGGCGGGCCAGCAGCTGGGAGGCGGTCGGCTTGGAGAGGCCGGTGAGCTTGCCGATCCGGGTGCGCGAGAGCGGGCCGTGCTCCAGCAGCAGGTCCAGTGCGGCGCGGTCGTTCATGGCGCGCAGAACGCGCGGGGTGCCCGGCGTACCGGCGGTTCCTGCCATGGGGTTCGACACCTGCCTTTCCAGCCGCTCAGTTTCCCAGTGATCCGGACGTCCGGTCCACCCGGGTGTCCGACCCGGACCGTCCATCCGTTGATCACTGTTAGGAAAGTTTCCTGTTGGCTGGAAAACGTAGGCCGCCGGAAGGAGAGCGTCAATAGTCCGCCGGGGCGGCAACCCAGTCGTTACCTGGGCTTGGGCATGCGAAGGGGTACGCGGAGGGGAATGCGAAGGGGAATGCGAAGGGGAATGCGAAGGGCCCGCCCGGGAGATCCGGACGGGCCCTGCAGGGTGTCGCAGCGGCGGTGGGCCGTCACTTCACCTTGATGTAGTCACCGGTGGCCGTCGCCGCCGCGGTGGTCGTCGTACCCGCGAAGACGTACCGGTAGTAGCCGCTCTTCGACGCCTTCACCGTGGTGGACAGGGCGCCGCCGGTGCCGGAGGTGATGCCCTTGACGTTCGTGTAGGTCTTGCTGTCCGCGGCGCGGAACTGCAGGACGGCCTTCTGCCCCGAGTAGCCCTTGTACGACTGGGAGTCCCAGTCGGCGCGGGTCAGCTTGCCCTTGACGGTGATCGTCTTGCCCTTGGCAACCGGCTCCGGCGAGGCGTCGGCGGTCAGCTTGGCGGCGCGCTGCACCTTGGCCGTGGTCAGGTTGCCCCAGATGGCCACGTTGGACTCGGTGCTGAGGAAGTCGTCCGAGACGGTGGAGTCGAGGTGGGCGTACAGGCCGCCGGCCTTCCACGTGGTGGCGTCCGCGGCCTCGTACAGGTCGATGGACGGGTCGACCGGGAGGGTCTCGGTGCAGCTCTCGGTGACCGTGGTGTCCGTGGTGGCGGTCGTCGTGCAGGTGGGCATGACCATCGGGTCCAGCTCGTTGCCGAGCGACTTCAGCGTGCCGCGGTAGAGCATCACCGCGGCGAACGTCTTCTTGTTGTCGATGACCAGGTCGGCCGGCCGGGTCAGGGTGTACGTCACGGGCACGTTCACCGTCTTGGTGGTGCCGACGGCGATCGCCTTGCCCTTGTTCACGGTCACGTCGGAGAAGACCAGGTTCGGAGTGGCCGCGGAGGCGGCGGGCGCCGCGATGCCGGCCAGGGCCAGGGCACCGGTCAGGACGGTGCCTATGGCGAGCTTTCTCATGTTTCCCCACATTCGAGACGGGCCCCCGGGCGACGTCGCGCTCCAGAACAAGGGCCCGTAATGGGCTGACCATAGATCATCGCGATTGCGGGGAGAACGCGGGGGACCTGTGAAGACCGTCTGAATCAGGCCACCGGCCGGTTTGTGATCACGGCTGCGTCACGATCCCCGTCCGTGCTGGTCAACGAGGTTCTTCTCGGCGTTCTCTGCTCTTTGACCCCGACGTCGACCAGGAGGGCGGGGACCGGGATGGTGCACCGGAGACGGCTGCTCGCACGGATGCTGCGGCACGCTTTCGCCGACAGCGCGTGGCTGGCGCTGCTGGTGTGCGTCGTCGCCGTCCTCAGCAACGGCTTCGCCTGGTCGACGCTGAACGAGGTGGCCGTGTTCTTGCTGGTCTGCTTCCTGCTCTCGGCGCTGAGAGCTGCCTGGCGGGTCCGCTCGCTGGTACGCGCGGCGCGCGGGCTGGGTATCCCGGTCTCCGAGAGTGTCCTCGACCGCACCCAGACGTACACCCTCACCGGCGTTCCGCTCTCCTTCGTCCGCGCCGAACTGGGTGCGGCCCCGCGGGCGTCCGAGGTCGGCGACGGCAACCCGCTCGGCTTCCACTGGCGCCCGTTCCGGGGCAGGGCGACGGCGGACGGCACGGTCGCCTTCGACGAGTCCTCGGGCGAGGCCCGCATCGAGGTCCGGGCGGGCAAAGGCCTCACGACGGACGCCCCCCTCAACCACGGCGCCGTGTTCCTCGCACTCTGCCAGATAGTGCGCACCCTCGAACACCGCTGACCCGAGGCCCGCTCAATGGGGGCACCCCGCGCCCCCTGTGCCGGGATGCCCCACCTGTTCACTCGAACGGGCGTGCTGAACCGTTCCGCTACCGTCCGCCGGTCGCCGACCGGGGTGGAGCGATCGGCGTCGTGGCCGCCACCTGCGGCGAGTCCGAGTCGGAGAACGCCGACGGCGCCGCCACCCCGGCCGCGCGGTCCGGGATCTCCTCGTCCAGGAGTACGGCCGTCTCGCCGCCCACGATGCGGATGTGGGCCGCGTCGAACGCCCGCTTGATCCGCCAGCGCAGCTCGCGCTCGACGGTCAGTGCCTTGCCCGGCATGGTCTTCGCGGAGACGCGGACCACCATCGAGTCGATGAGCACGGAGTCCAGGCCGAGCACCTCGATCGGGCCCCACAGGACCTCGTTCCAGGGCTCTTCCTTGGCCATCTTCTCGGCGACCTCGTCGAGGGTGGCGCGGACCCGGTCCAGGTCCTCGTTGGCCCGCACGGTGACGTCGACGCCCGCGGTGGCCCAGCCCTGCGAGAGGTTCCCGATCCGCTTGATCTCGCCGTTGCGGACGTACCAGATCTCGCCGTTGGCCCCGCGCAGCTTGGTCACGCGCAGGCCGACCTCGACCACCTCGCCGGAGGCGACGCCCGAGTCGATCGAGTCGCCGACGCCGTACTGGTCCTCCAGGATCATGAACACGCCGGACAGGAAGTCCGTGACCAGGTTCCGGGCGCCGAAACCGATCGCCACACCGGCCACACCGGCGGAGGCAAGAAGCGGCGCGAGGTTGATCTGGAAGGCGGACAGCACCGTCAGCGCGGCCGTGCCCAGGATCACGAAGCTCGCCACCGACCGCAGCACGGACCCGATCGCCTGCGACCGCTGCCGCCGCCGCTCGGCGTTGACCAGCAGCCCCCCGAGGGTGGTGCCCTCGGCCGACTCGGCCGTGCGGTTCATCCGGTCGATGAGCTTGGTTATCGACCGCAGCACGACCCTTCTGAGCAGCACCGCTATCACCAGGATCAGCAGCACCTTCAGGCCTATCGCCAGCCAGGTCGACCAGTTCTGCTCGACCCAGCTCGCGGCGTTGGTGGCGCTCTCCTGGGCGTCCTGGAGCGTGGGCACCGTCGGGGTCGACGAACCCGAGGGGCTCGGCGACGGCGACGAACCGGCGGCCAGTAGGACGGCGGGCAAGGACACGGCGGGTACCTCCAGGCGGTGCGGTACTGCCCTCCGGTACGGCGGTCATGGTCGTACGGCTCGTTCAAGGTCACGAAAAGGTCACCGGACGGGCAGGATCACCACACTAACGGGGCATTGTGTGTGCGCCCCACCGATACGTGAAGGAGAGACCGTGCTCACGCGCGGCTCCCCCTCCCGCCGGGACAGGCCCGCCGCGGCCGGCCCGCCGGAACAGGCCCGCTTGAAGAGGGGGGCAACCGGGGGATGAATGCGGTGTGGTCGAAAACACTCCCAGCCCGTTACCGGGAGATGGTGGCGCGTCCACCAGGCATGAGGGGAGACTGGCCACAGATCGTCCCGGCGCGAGCCACGCGCCGCCGACGCCCAAGGAGGCACCCGTGCCGCATGTCCTGGTCCTCAACGCGTCGTACGAGCCGCTCGGCGTCGTACCGCTCCGCCGCGCGCTCATCCTCGTCCTGGAGAACAAGGCAGTCGCCTTGGAGGAATCCGGCGCCTATATGCACAGCGCAACCGTCACAGTCCCCGCACCCAGCGTGGTCCGGCTCAAGCGATTCGTACGGGTTCCCTACCGGGGGCCCGTTCCTCTCACCCGCAGGGCGCTCTTCGCCCGCGACGGGGGCCGGTGCATGTACTGCGGTGGCGTCGCAACCAGCGTCGACCACGTCATCCCGCGCAGTCGCGGGGGTCAGCACGTCTGGGACAACGTGGTGGCGTCCTGCCGCCGCTGCAACCACGTCAAGGCCGACCGCCATCTCTTCGAGATCGGCTGGCGGCTGCGGCACAAACCAGCCCCACCCACCGGCCTGGCCTGGCGCATCATCGGCACCGGCCATAGGGACCCGCGCTGGCTGCCGTACTTGCAGCCGTACGGCGCGGACGACGCCCTGGCCCGGATCGACGGCATCTCCGCCTGACGATCCGGGCCTTCGCATACCCCGTGGCCGCAGGCTCGGCCACGGGGTCCTTCGGGACGCCGCCGGTCCCTCCGCGCACGCTCCGGCCCCGGGGCTCCCCCGCGCCCCCGGGACCGGGCGCCCGTCCTGACATCAGGCGGCGGTCACGCGTAGCGCAGTTCCGCCGGGCGCACCGAGCGGCGCAGCAGGGGCAGCGAGGTGGCCGCGGCGAGCAGGCAGCACGCGTACACGCCCACCGGGACCAGCAGCGCGGCGTACGGCGCCCCCGCGGCGGCGTGCTCCGTGACCAGCGCGGCGTACCGGGCCCCGATCCCCATGCCGCCCGCGCCCGCCACCGCGACCGCGGGGAGCAGCGGCAGCGCGGTCTCCAGCAGCAGCGCCCGGGCCAGCACCCCGCGCGGCACCCCGGCGGCGTTCTGGACCGCCAGGCCCCGGCGCCGGGTGGCCAGGGACTCCGCGGTGCCCACGGCGAGCGCGGACAGCACGATCGCCAGGGCGAGGAGGATCGCGGCGGCCGTCAGATCGAGCCCGCCGGTGTAGTAGGCCAGGCCCATCCCGAGGTGGCCCTCGCGCTCGGCGGCGCGCAGATCGGCGAGCAGCACCTGCCGGACCCCCACGAAGGCCGTGCCGACGACCGTCACCAGCAGCACGGCCGCGTGCGTCCGGGCCGCCGCCCACGGGTCGTCGCGCAGCCGTTCCGCGGCGATCAGCACCGCGGGGCTCCCGGTGCGGGCGGCGAGCGCCGAGCCCAGCCACCGGGACGACCAGCCCGCCAGCCACACCGCCACGGCGCCCACCAGCAGGCACAGGGCGAAGACCACGAGCGGGCCGACGGCCAGCCCGAACAGGGGGAGCGAGAAGGGGTCGTGCACGAACACGGCCACCACCACGAACAGCGCGGACACGCCCAGCAGGACGGTCGCCACCAGGAACTGCCGCCCCGGGCCCGTCGGCCGCACCCGCCGTACGACACCCAGCGGCGACGCCACCACGCGGCGCAGCGACAGCACGCCCACCGCCGCGCCGGCCGCCGGCACCAGCAGGACCATCGCGGCGAGTCCGGCCCAGGCCAGGGGGACGGGGTGGGACCACAGGCGGAGCAGGACCGGCACCGAGACCGCCGTGGCCGCGGCGGAGCCGGCCAGACAGGCGAGCCCCGACTCCAGCCCGGCGATCCGCCGCACCTGCGCGGCCCCGGCCCCCGCCAGCCGCAGCGCGGCCAGCCGCCGGTCGCGGTGCACGGCACCGATCCGCGCGCTCTGCCCGAGGAACCCGTACACCGGGAGGAGCAGCATCGTCAGCGCGACGACCACACCGCCCCGGGTGCCCTCGTCGTCCAGCAGCCCGCCGCCGACCCCGATGTGATGGTGCCCGTCCATCGGCACCAGCACGGCGACCACCGTCCCGAGCCCGGTCGCGAGGGCGGCCCCGGCCGCCGTCAGCCCCACCCGCCACCACTCCCGCCGGTCCGACCCCCGGGTCAGCAGCCAGGCGAGCGCCAGATCGGCCCTCACGCGGCCACCTCCGACGGCAGCACGGCCCCGTCGCCCAGCCGCACCTCGCGGTCCGCGTACGCCGCCACCTGGGCGTCGTGCGTGATCAGCAGGACGGCCGCGCCCGTCTCCCGGACCGTGTGCACCAGGGCGGTCATCACCTGCTCGCTCGCCAGCGAGTCCAGCGCCCCGGTCGGCTCGTCCGCGAAGACCACCTTCGGGCCGGTCACCAGCGCCCGGGCCAGCGCGGCCCGCTGGGCCTGCCCGCCGCTCATCGCGCCCGGCCGCAGCTCCTCCTGCCCGCGCACCCCGAACCGCTCCAGCCACTCCCCGGCCCGCGCCCGGGCGTCCGCACGGGCCGCCCCCGCGAGCATCAGCGGCAGCGCCACGTTGTCGAGCGCCGTGAGCTCCGGGATCAGCTGACCGAACTGGAAGACCACCCCGAAGTCGGTCCGCCGCAGCTCGCTCAGCCGCTTCTCCAGCAGCCCGTCCAGCCGCTCCCCGGCGTACGTCACCGAGCCCGCGTCCGGGCGGACGATCCCGGCGAGGCAGTGCAGCAGCGTGGACTTCCCGCTGCCGCTGGTGCCCGTCACGGCGAGGATCTCGCCCGCGTGCAGCCCGACCGAGGCGCCGCGCAGGGCCTCGGTCCTGCCGTGCGCCTTGGCCAGGTCCCGGCCCGCCAGCAGCGGTATCGGGGTGCCCCCCTTGGTGCTCATGCTGAGTCGACCTCCGCGGTCAGAGTGGTGAGCCGGGCCGCCGTCGTGGTCATCCAACGGAGGTCGGCGTCGAGGTGGGTGAGGGCGAAGTCCGCCGAGAGCACGGTCGTCAGATCGGCCTTCGAAGCCGTCTTGACGGCGGTGAGCTCCCGCATCCGCTCCATGTGCGCCGCGCGCTGCTCGCGCAGGTAGGCGGCCGGGTCGCCGCCGGCCAGGATCGACACCACGACCTTCGCGAAGATCTCGTTCGCCACGAACGGCGCCGGCGGGGTGATCGCCCCCGCCCACCGGGCCAGTTCGCGCGCGCCCGCCTTTGTCGAGCGGTAGCGGGTCCGCTCGGGGCCGCCGTCGGCGTCGGTGCCGTCGACCTCCGCCAGGCCGTCGCGGACCAGACGCTGCAGGGTCGTGTAGACCTGCCCGTAGGCCAGCGGCCGGGCCTGCGGGAAGCGCTCGTCGTGGCGTCGCTTGAGGTCGTAGCCGTGACTCGGGCCGGCCTCCAGCAGCCCCAGGAGGATGTGCCGGGTGCTCATGGAGATCAGTATGCATCGAGTACATGTACTGAGTGAATAGTCGGTTCGGTTTCCGGCGCGAGTGCCGACCCGTTCACGGGGTAGGCCTGCCAGGACCCGGCATTCGCCGCCGTACCCGACGACAGACGAGGAGGCCGCCGTGGCCGCAACGGTTCATCATCCGATCCCGGCCCAGTTCAAACCCCCGGTGGAGACCGAGGAGGAGTTCCACCTGAGCGTGTTCAGCGCCGAGAGCGCCTGCGCCGAGGCCCCGCTGACCAGTGAGCCGCCGCTGCCCGACGCCGAGCCCCTCACCAGCGAACCTCCGCTGGCCGAGGTGGTCCCGCTGACCAGCGAGCCGGGGTTGTAGATGAACGAAGCCCTGGACCCATGGCTGCGCCGGCTCGCTGAGCTGCACGGCGTCGCCACCTCCTACCGCCCCGCCCCGGACCGTACGGTCACCGCCTCCGCCGGTGCCGTGACCGCCGCGCTGGGCGCCCTGGGCGTCGACGCGAGCAGCCCGGAGACGGTCCGCGACGCCCTCGCCGACCGCGAGCGGGAGCTCGCCGAACGGCTGCTGCCGCCGACCGTCGTCCACTGGGCGGGCACCGGCGAGCCCGCCCTCGGCCTGCCCGCCGGCACCCGCCTGGAGGTGCGGACGGAGGACGGGCAGACCCGGGACGGCGTGGCGGGTCTGCCGCTCGGGGTCCACCTGCTGACCGCCTCCGCACCCGACGGCCGCACCGCCCGCGCCCACCTGGTCGTCGCCCCCGAACGGCTGCCCGCCCCCGCCGGCCGCTCGTACGGCATCCTCGTCCAGCTCTACTCGCTGCTGTCCCGCCGCTCCTGGGGCATGGGCGACCTCGGCGACCTCGCCGGGCTGGCCGACTGGGCCGGACGCACCGCGGGCGCCGGATTCGTGCAGGTCAACCCGTTGCACGCGGCCGTACCCGGCGCCCCGACCGACCCGTCCCCCTACCGGCCCTCCTCCCGCCGCTTCCCCGACCCGGTCCACCTGCGACCGGAGACCGTCCCCGAGTACACCGCCATCCCCGCCCTCGCCGACCGCGCCGGACACCTGCGCTCCGCCGTCCTCGACCAGGGCGCCCTCATCGACCGGGACGCCGTGTGGGAGCTGAAGCGGGAGGCACTGGAGACGGCCGCCGCCGCCCCGCTCGCCCCCGACCGGCAGGCCGCCTACGACGCCTTCCGCGCCGCGGAGGGCCAGGCCCTGGAGGACCACGCCACCTGGTACGCGCTCGCCGAGCGGCACGGCTCCGACTGGCACCGGTGGCCCGGGGCGCTGCGCGACCCCCGCTCCCCGGAGACCGCCCGCGCCCGCGCCGAGCTGGCCGACCGCGTCGGCTTCCACTCCCGCCTCGCCTGGCTCACCGTCACCCAGCTCACCGCCGCCCAGCGCGCCGCCCGCGAGGCCGGGATGCCCATCGGGATCGTGCACGACCTCGCCGTCGGCGTGCACCCCGCGGGCGCCGACGCCTGGGCCCAGCAGGACCACTTCGCCGCCGGGATGTCCGTCGGCGCCCCGCCCGACGCCTTCAACGCCCGCGGCCAGGACTGGGGCCTGCCGCCCTGGCGCCCGGACCGCCTGGCCGCCTCCGGCCACGCCCCCTTCCGCGATCTCCTGCGCGCCCTCTTCCGGTACGCGGGCGCCCTGCGCATCGACCACGTGATGGGCCTGTTCCGGCTCTGGTGGGTGCCCGAGGGCCGGCCGCCGACGGAGGGCACCTACGTCCGCTACGACGCCGAGGCCATGCTCGCCCTGCTGGCCCTGGAGGCGACCCGGGCCGGAGCGGTGGTGATCGGGGAGGACCTCGGCACGGTGGAGCCGGGGGTGCGCGAGACGCTCCAGCGGCACGGGGTGCTCGGCACGTCCGTGCTCTGGTTCGAACGGGACTGGGAGGGCGACAGCCGCCCGCTGCCCCCGGAACGCTGGCGCGCCGACTGCCTCGCCACCGCCACCACCCACGACCTGCCGCCCACCGCCGCCCGCCTCACCGGCGAACACGTCGAACTCCGCGACCGCCTCGGCCTGCTCACCCGCCCGCTCGCCGAGGAACGCGCCGAAGCGGCGGCCGACACCGCGGAGTGGCTGGCCCTGCTCACCCGCCTGGGCCTGCTCGCCGCCTCCGAGTCCGGCGACGAGGAGGCCGAGATCCGGGCCGTCCACCGCTTCCTGCTCCGCACCCCGGCCCGCATGATCGGCGTCTGGCTCCCGGACACCGTCGGCGACCGCCGCCCCCAGAACCTCCCCGGCACCTGGGACCAGTACCCGAACTGGCGCCTCCCGATCGCCGACACGAAGGGCCGCCCGGTGACCCTGGAGGAGCTGACGGCCTCCGAACGGGTACGGGCACTGTTCCGGACCCTGCACACGGACGGCCCGTCCACGGGGTGACGGTGACGACGGGCCGGCTCCCTCCCGGCGCTCGGCCCCCTGGCGTCAGGCGGCCGAGCACCGGGAGCCGGGAGCCGGGGCGTGGTCCGTTCGGGGCGCCGGTCCACGATCCTTGAACCATGCGTGCCGCCCGCCTGATCCGTATGGCGCTCCTCGTCCAGTCGAGCCCCGGACTGACCGCCGACGCCCTCGCCCGCGAGCTGGACGTCTCCCGGCGCACGGTGATCCGTGACGCCCAGGCGCTGCAGGAGGCGGGCGTCCCCATCCGGTCCGAGCGCGGCCGGGCGGGCGGCTACCGCCTGGCACCGGGGCACCGGACCCGGCTCACCACGCTGCATCCCACCGAGGCGGAGACGCTCTACCTCTCCGGTCTGCCCACCGCCCTGCGCGATCTGGGCCTGTCGGACGCGGCGGACACCGCCCGGCTGAAGCTGTCGGCCACCTTGCTCCCCTCGCTGCGCGCGGCGGCCGAGTCCTCGGTGCGCCGCTTCCACCTGGACGCCCCGGCCTGGTTCCGCGAGCCGACCACGCCGGAGCTGCTGCCGGAGCTGGCCCGCGCCGTGTGGGCCGACCGCACCGTCGAACTGGACTACGCGCGGCCGGGCCGGGACGGCGCGCCGCCCCGCACGGTGACCCGCCTGCTGGAGCCGTACGGGCTCGTCCTGAAAGCGGGGGTCTGGTACGTCGTGGGCCGGATCCCGGCCGAACGGCCCGGCGGGGACGGCGGGAACGACGGGAACGCCGGGGAGGGCGGGAGCGCCGGGGACGGCGCCTGGCGCACCTACCGCGTCGACCGCGTCACGGCGCTCGCCCCCGCTCCCGGTGCCGGCGAACCCTTCGTCCGCGACCCGTCCTTCGACCTGGCCGCGCACTGGCAGGCGCACGCCGCCGGGTTCGCCCGGGCGCTGCTGCGCACGACCGTCACCGTGCGGCTGACCGGACGCGGCCTGCGCCGGCTGCCCGCCGTGGCGGACCCGGCCGGTGTGGCCGTCGCGCTGGCGTCCGGGTCCGCGACCGCGCCGGACGCCGCCGGGCGGGTCACGCTCGACCTGCCGGTGGAGTCGGAGGACGTCGCCTTCGGCCAGCTGACCGGGCTGGGCGCGGACGTGGAGGTGCTGGCCCCGGCGGGCCTGCGGGCCCGCTTCCGCGAACACGCGCGGGCCCTCGCCGCCGTGTACGGCGATCAGCGGTAGTCGTCCGGCGTGCCGTCCTTCCCGCCGTACAGGACGTCCTCGAAGTACGCCAGGGCGTCCGGCCTGCTGCCGTCCACGTCCCGTACGCCGTAGATCCTGGCGAGCTCCGCGCTGGAGGTGGACCTTCCGTTCCAGCGGGCGGCCCGGTCCGGGTCGGCGGCGAGCGCGGCGACCGCGCGGGCGAGGTAGTGCGGCGACTCGGCGACGGCGAAGTGCGGGTCCTGGGCGACGGCGTCGCGCCAGTTCTCCTCGGTCACGCCGAAATGGGCGAGCATCTGCTCCGAGCGCAGGAAGCCCGGCGTGACGGCGACCGCCGTGCCGCCGTACTCCGCCAGTTCCTGACCCAGCCCGAAGGCGATGCGGATGGGGGCGTTCTTGGCGAGGTCGTAGTAGAGGTTCTCGCGGTAGCGGCGGTTGGTGACCGCCGTGCCGTCGGTGACCTCCACGTGCAGCGGCGCGTCCGAGCGGACCAGGAGCGGGAGGACGAGTGCCGCGGTGATCAGGTGCGAGCGCACGCCGAGGTCCAGGATGCGCAGTCCGTCGGCGAGCGGTGTCTCCCAGCTCTTCTTGCCGAAGACGGAGCCGACGAGCAGGTGCTCGCCGCCCCAGAGGTCGTTGACGAGGATGTCGAGCCGCCCCTGTTCGCGGCCGATCCGCTCGACGAGTGCCCGGACCCGGTCGGGCTCCAGGTGGTCGGTCGGGACCGCGATGCCGGTGCCCCCGGCCGCGGTGACCAGTTCCCCGGTCTCCTCGATGGTCTCCGTGGTCCGGCCGACCTCGCTGGCACGCTCGCGGGTGGTGCGGCCGGTGACGTAGACGGTGGCGCCGGCGCGGCCGAGTTCGACGGCGAGGGCGCGTCCGGCCCCGCGGGTCGCCCCGGCGACGAGCGCGATCCGCCCGGCGAGCGGGCCGCCGGTCTCCTGGGTGCTGATGCCCCTGCCCCTGTCCCTGCCCTTGTCCATGTTCTTGTCCATGGCACCACGGTGCCCGCCAAAGGTGACAGTTCACGTCACCTTTTTCCGGAGATCCTCCCGTGCGCCGGGCAAGGACGGCTTACGGGTACCCCGGACGCGCGCCACCCGGATGGGCCAGCTAACTTTGGCTTCGTGGACAAGAAGAACGCCCTGCGCGCCGGCGCCCTGGCTGCCGGTACGACGCTGATGATGCTGCTCATGTCGTCGCCCGCCCTCGCGCTCACGCGTGACGACGGTGACGACCCCGGCAAGGGCCTGAGCGTCGTCCAGACGCTGGGTCTCTACGTCCTGGCCCCGCTCGTGCTGTTCGCGGTCATCGCGGGCCTGGTGATGGTCCTGGACAAGTCCAAGGTCCGGGTCATCAAGCCGAAGGCCAAGGCGTAGACCCGAGGGCCCCGAGCCCCCTGCTCCTGTTCCGCCGAGGGCGCCGGTCGCCTTCCGTACGTACCGCACGTACGGGAGCCGACCGGCGCCCTCGGCGCGTCTCTCACGGGCTCGGCGCGGTCAGGTACCGCTGCACGGTCGGCCCGAGCCACGCCATGATCTCCTCGCGCGCCAGCGCCACGACCGGCGGCAGCCGCAGCACGTAACGGGTCAGCGCGAGCCCCAGCAGCTGCGCGGCGCACAGCCCCGCCCGCGTCACCACCTGCTCGGGGTCCGGGCACACCCGCGCCGCCACCGGCACCACCTGCTCCCGGAAGATGTCCTGCAGGCGTTCGGTCCCCGCCCTGTTGGTGACGGCGACCCGCAGTACCGCGGTCAGTTCCTCGTTCGCCTCCCAGATGTCCAGGAAGTGGCTCACCAGCGCCCGGCCGACCTCGGCAAGCGGCACCTGGGACACGTCGGCCATCCGCAGGTCGAGCGTGACGGCCGCCGCGAAGAGGCCGTCCTTGCTGCCGAAGTAGCGCATCACCATCGAGGGGTCGATGCGGGCGTCCTTGGCGATGGCGCGGATGGTGGCGCGCTCGTAGCCGTCGGCGGCGAAGCGTTCGCGGGCGGCGGCCAGGATGGCGGAGCGGCTGGCGTCGGAGCGGCGCGCCGCCGGGCCGTTCCCCGGGCCGGTGTTTCTACTGGGAGTGCCGGTCATGCCAACGAGCGTAGGCCAACATCTGTAGGCCAACAAGTGTTGACTGCGAAATGGGTGCGCCTCTAGGCTTGTCAACAAGCGTTGGCCAACAAGTGTTGGTCATCAGGTGTTGGCAAACGAGAGCAGGCATCCAGGAGGCCACCATGAACGGCACGACCGGCTCGACCGGCATGAACGGCACCCCCGCCCCGGGGACCACCGGCGGGACCGCCCGCGTGATCGTCGTCGGCTCCGGCCCCACCGGCCTGCTCCTCGCCGGTGACCTGGCCGCCGCGGGCATCCCGGTCACCGTCCTCGAAAAGCGCCCCCACCGGATCAGCAACCTCTCCCGCGCCTTCGTCCTGCACGCCCGTGCCCTGGAGCAGCTCGACGCTCGGGGACTCGCCGACGAGCTGGAGGCCGTCGGCCGGCCCATCACCCGGTTGAATCTCTTCGACGGGCTCACCCTGGACCTCGGCGCCCTGCCCTCCCGCTTCAACCACGTCCTCGTCCTGCCGCAGTACGAGGTGGAGAAGGTGCTGGAGCGCCGCGCCGTCGAGGCGGGCGTCGACTTCCGGCACGACCACGAGGTGACCGGCCTGACCCAGGACGCGGACGGTGTGACGGTCCACGTCAGGGGCGGGGAGGACCTGCGCGCCGCGTACGTCGTCGGCACCGACGGCATGCGCAGTGTGGTGCGGGAGGCGGTCGGACTGCCGTTCCCGGGCAGGTCGGCGATCCGGTCCGTGGTCCTCGCCGACGTGCTGCTCGCCGAGAAGCCCGCGACGCTGCTGACGGCCGCCGCGGTCGGCGACGCGTTCGCGTTCCTGGCCCCGTTCGACGACGGCTACTACCGGGTCATCTGCTGGCACCGCGGCCGGGACGTCCCCGACCACGAGCCGGTGGACCTCGACGAGGTCAAGGAGATCACCCGCCTCGCCCTGGGCCGGGACTACGGGATGCACGACGCCCGCTGGATGTCCCGCTTCCACAGCGACGAGCGCCAGGCGCCCAGCTACCGGGTCGGCCGGGTCTTCCTGGCAGGCGACGCGGCCCACGTGCACACCCCGGCCGGCGGACAGGGCATGAACACCGGTCTCCAGGACGCGGCCAACCTCAGCTGGAAGCTCGCCGCCGTGCTGCACGGCCACGCCGTCCCGGAGCTGCTCGACACCTACCAGAGCGAACGGCACCCCGTCGGCCGGACGGTCCTGCGCAGCAGCGGCGCGATCGTCCGCCTCGCGATGGCCAAGGGCTGGCAGCTGCCCGTGCGGGCCGCGCTCACCACCGCACTCGACCACCTCGCCCCGGCCCGCCGCAAGGCGGTCGGCCAGATCACCGGCATCGGCTACCGGTACCCCGCCCCCAGGGGCGCGCACCGCCTCACCGGCACCCGCGTCCCCGACCTCGCGACGGCAGGCGGCGGCCGGCTCTACGAAGCCCTGCGCGGCGGCCGGTTCGTGCTGATCACCCAGGGCCCCTACGACCCGGGTACGGAACGTGCGGACCGCCTGACCGTGGCCCGCTGGGCGAGCGACCGTCGTACGACCGTCCTGGTGCGCCCCGACGGGTACGTGGCCTGGGCGGGCGAGGACGCCCAGGCGCCGGACGTCGAGAAGGCGCTGGCCACCCACGTCGGGTGACCGGCTCAGCCGACGGTGAAGTGCGCGGCCTGGGTGTCGAAGGTGGTGTGCCCGTCCTTCGCCGTGGCGAGCA
Organism: Streptomyces sp. NPDC048278; assembly: GCF_040652195.1. NCBI lineage: Bacteria > Bacillati > Actinomycetota > Actinomycetes > Kitasatosporales > Streptomycetaceae > Streptomyces > Streptomyces sp. NPDC048278. The sequence continues at coordinate 254,009 of NZ_JBEZLP010000004.1, read as the reverse complement.
CGGCGACGTGCCAGGTGCCGTGCACGGACGACGCGACGTCGGCGGCGGACATCGTGTCCTTGTACACGCACCGGACGGTGTTGCCGCCGGCCGGCGTGCAGGTCGCCGACTCGACCTCGGTCATCTCCTTGGCGGTCAGGTGCTTCTTGGCGAACTCGGACTTCTCCGGCCAGGCCAGCACCTTCAGGCTCTTGACCCCGGAGGGGGCGCTGACCTCGGTGGTGAAGGAGAACGAGCCGTCCCGGCCGGCCTCCGGGGCGGTGTAGCGGGCGGTGCTGTGCGCCAGCGCGGGCGCCGGGTCCTGGTCGCCGGCGTAGGCGAGGGCGAAGGCCCCGGCACCTCCGAGCACGACGACGCCGGCGACCACGGACAGGGCGATACGACGGGACATGGCGAGTTCTCCGTAACGGGCTCAGGCCGGCTCGGGCTGTCCGGGCCGAACGTACCGGCGCTCTCTGCCGCGCCGTTGCGTCGATCCTCGCAACGCGCGACCGCCCCGGGCGTGAGCACGGATACTCAACTCGTCCTGGGTGATGGGTACTTCGCGCATAGAGCGGGGCGCCCGGTGGAGACCCACCGAACGCCCCGACGAGAGGTACCGGGAGGCACCCGGAGGTACCGCCTACTGGGCCGCCGCGTCCGCCGCCTGGGCCTTCAGGGCGCGCTCGACGCCCGCGCGGGACTCCGAGACGAGCCGGGCCAGGGCCGCGTTCGGACCGGCCGAGGCCAGCCAGGTGTCCGTCCTGGTGAGGGTCTCCTGGGAGACCTGGAGGGACGGGTAGAGGCCGACCGCGATCTGCTGGGCGATCTCGTGCGAGCGGGAGTCCCACACCGACTTCAGGATCTCGAAGTACTTCTCGGTGTACGGCGCCAGCAGCTCACGCTGGTCGGTCTGGACGAAGCCGCCGATCACCGCCTCCTGCACGGCGTTCGGCAGCTTGTCGGAGTCGATGACCGACGCCCAGGCCTCCGCCTTCGCCTCCTCGGTCGGGCGGGCGGCGCGGGCGGTGGCCGCGTGCCGCTCACCGGCGGCCGTCCGGTCCCGCTCGTACTCGCCCGCGATCTCCGTCTCGTCGAAGCGGCCGACCGCCGCCAGCCGCTCCACGAACGCCCAGCGCAGCTCGGTGTCGACGGCCAGACCCTCGATGGTGTGGGTGCCCTCCAGCAGGCCGTCCAGGAGGTCCAGCTGCTCCGGGGTGCGGGCGGTGGCCGCGAAGGCCCGGGCCCAGGCCAGCTGGTGGTCGCTCGCCGGAGCGGCGGCCCGCAGGTGGGCGAGCGTCGCGTCGGTCCAGCGGGTGAGCAGCGCCTCGCGGGCGGTCGGGTCGGCGTACAGCTCGATGGCGAGCTTCACCTGCCGCTGCAGGGACTGCACGACACCGATGTCGGACTCCTTGCCGATGCCGGACAGCACCAGCGACAGGTACTCACGGGTGGGGAGTTCCGCGTCCCGGGTCATGTCCCAGGCCGACGCCCAGCACAGCGCGCGCGGCAGCGAGGACTCGAAGTCGCCGAGGTGCTCGGTGACGAAGTGCAGGGACTCCTCGTCGAGGCGGACCTTGGCGTACGACAGGTCGTCGTCGTTGAGCAGGAACACCGCGGGACGGGCGCGGCCGGTCAGCTGCGGTACGGCCGTCAGCTCGCCGTCCACGTCCAGCTCGATCCGGTCGGTGCGCACCAGCTTGCCGGTCGCGGTGCCTGTCTCCGGGGCGGAGAGCTCGTACAGGCCGATCGCGATCCGGTGCGGACGCAGCGTCGGCTCGCCCTTGGCACCGGCCGGAAGCGCCGGGGCCTCCTGGCGGATGGCGAAGGAGGTGACGACACCGTCGGCGTCCGTCTCCACCTCCGGACGCAGGATGTTGATGCCCGCGGTCTGCAGCCACTTCTGCGACCAGGTGCTCAGGTCACGCCCGGAGGTCTCCTCCAAGGCGCCCAGCAGGTCGGACAGGCGCGTGTTGCCGAACGCGTGCCGCTTGAAGTACGCCTGCACGCCCGTGAAGAACTCGTCCGTGCCGACGTACGCGACGAGCTGCTTCAGCACACTCGCGCCCTTGGCGTACGTGATGCCGTCGAAGTTGACGAGGACGTCGTCGAGGTCGCGGATCTCGGCCATGATCGGGTGCGTGGAGGGCAGCTGGTCCTGCCGGTACGCCCAGGTCTTCATGGAGTTGGCGAACGTCGTCCACGAGTGCGGCCAGCGCGAGCCGGGCGCGTACGCCTGGCAGGCGATGGAGGTGTAGGTGGCGAACGACTCGTTCAGCCACAGGTCGTTCCACCACTCCATGGTGACCAGGTCGCCGAACCACATGTGGGCCAGCTCGTGCAGGATGGTCTCGGCGCGCGTCTCGTACGCCGCGTCGGTCACCTTGGACCGGAAGACGTACTGGTCGCGGATGGTCACCGCGCCCGCGTTCTCCATCGCGCCCGCGTTGAACTCCGGCACGAACAGCTGGTCGTACTTGGTGAACGGGTACGCGTAGTCGAACTTCTCCTGGAACCAGTCGAAGCCCTGCCGGGTCACCTCGAAGATCGCGTCCGAGTCGAGGAACTCGGCCAGCGACGGCCGGCAGTAGATGCCGAGCGGCACGCTCTGCCCGTCCTTCTCGTACACGCTGTGCACCGAGTGGTACGGGCCCACGATCAGGGCGGTGATGTACGACGAGATGCGCGGCGTCGGCTCGAAGACCCAGGTGTCGTCCTTGGGCTCGGGCGTCGGCGAGTTCGAGATGACCGTCCAGCCGGTGGGCGCCTTGACCGTGAACTGGAAGGTCGCCTTCAGGTCCGGCTGCTCGAAGGAGGCGAAGACCCGGCGGGCGTCCGGCACCTCGAACTGGGTGTACAGGTACGCCTGCTCGTCGACCGGGTCGACGAACCGGTGCAGACCCTCGCCCGTGTTGGTGTACGCGCAGTCCGCGACCACCCGCAGGACGTTGCGCCCCGCCAGCAGGCCCGGCAGCGCGATCCGGGAGTCCGCGAAGACCTCCGCGGCGTCCAGCGGATCACCGTTCAGGGTGACCTCGTGGACCGCGGGGGCCACCAGGTCGATGAAGGATCCGGCGCCGGATTCGGCGACGTCGAAGCGCACCGTGGTCACGGACCGGTAGGTACCGCCCTCCTGCGCGCCGGAGAGGTCGAGATCGATCTCGTACGAGTCAACGGTGAGCAGCTTCGCCCGCTGCTGCGCCTCTTCGCGAGTCAGGTTTGTGCCAGGCACGCGGTCATCTCCTCGTTATGTGTGGGTTGCGCCATCCTTCCACGGGACACGGGAGGAGGGCGACGAGGGAAAACCCGCGAGATTTCCGAGCCCCGTAGGGGCGCGGGGCTGTGTCGATCAGCGGCTCCGCCGCGGGGCGCGACCAGCCACGACGGTGCCGCGGCCGCACGACGGCAGACCGTGGCACCCCGTTGGGCGGCCTTACTTCCCCGACAGCTCCTCTGCCACCAGCTCCGCGATCTGCACGGCGTTCAGCGCAGCCCCCTTGCGGAGGTTGTCGTTGGAGACGAACAGCGCGAGCCCGTTCTCCACCGTCTCGTCCCGCCGGATCCGGCCGACGTACGACGGGTCCTGCCCGGCCGCCTGCAGCGGGGTCGGGATGTCGGACAGCTCGACGCCGGGCGCGTCGGACAGCAGCTCGGTCGCCCGCTCCGGGGAGATCGGCCGGGCGAACCGGGCGTTGATCTGGAGGGAGTGCCCGGAGAACACCGGGACGCGCACGCAGGTGCCGGAGACCTTCAGCCCGGGGAGCTCCAGGATCTTGCGGGACTCGTGGCGCAGCTTCTGCTCCTCGTCGGTCTCGTTCAGACCGTCGTCGACGAGGTTGCCGGCGAAGGGGAGCACGTTGAAGGCGATGGGCCGCTTGTAGACCTGCGGCTCGGGGAAGTCGACCGCCGTGCCGTCGTGGGTGAGCTTCTCCGCGTCGGCGGCGACCTTCTGCACCTGCCCGTGCAGCTCCGCGACGCCCGCGAGCCCGGAGCCGGACACGGCCTGGTAGGTGGTGGCGACCAGCGCTTCGAGGCCCGCCTCCGCGTCCAGCACCTTCAGGACCGGCATCGCGGCCATGGTCGTGCAGTTCGGGTTGGCGACGATGCCCTTCGGGCGGTCGGCGATCGCGTGCGGGTTCACCTCGGAGACGACCAGCGGGACCTCGGGGTCCTTGCGCCAGGCGGAGGAGTTGTCGATCACGACGGCACCCTGGGCGGCGACCTTCTCCGCGAGCGCCTTCGAGGTCGCCCCGCCCGCCGAGAACAGCACGATGTCCAGGCCCGAGTAGTCGGCGGTCGCCGCGTCCTCCACCGTCACACCGTCGAGCACGGTCCCGGCCGAACGGGCCGAGGCGAACAGGCGCAGCTCCGTGGTGGGGAAGTTCCGCTCCGCGAGGATCCTGCGCATGACCGTGCCGACCTGACCGGTGGCTCCGACGATTCCGACCCTCACAGCGACTCCCTCTGCATACGTTGACGTGTGTCTACGGCCTTTCCATCATGCGGCCGACCAGGGCCAACCTGTCCAATTCTTTGCACGCCATGCCCACCGACCGGACCACCCGGCCCGCGGAACTCCCGTCCGTAACCCCGCTGAGCTGCAGAAATTACCTCCGCTTGGCCGTCGTACCGCAAGCTGTGCTGCGCCGCGCGCCGGTGTGACGTACGCCTCGGAGGCCCCCGGGGACACCGTGCGGAAGATTTCCGGGAACCGGGGCGAACGTTTCCGGGGGCTGCGGCGTCGTAGGAGAAACGCGGTGAGGGGGTGGGTTGTGCTGCGCAGAAAGGCCCGCCGCGCCCAGGGGGACCAGCACGGTGATCCTCTGGACGCGGACCAGGAGCGCCGGGTGCGGGCGGTGCTCGCGCTGGGCGGCGTACCGCAGGCGGACCTGCTGGACGGGGTACAGCAGGTCCGCCTGCGGTTGCTGGAGCGGGCCGCGAGCGGCCAGGAGGCGCCCCGGGACGTGTCGGCGTGGGCGGCGGTCGTCGCCTCCCGGCTCGCCATGGACTGGCACCGGGCCAAGCGCCGCCAGGAACGCCTCGGCGAACGGCTGGCCTCCCTCCGCCAGCCCGATCCCGCCTCCGGCGAGGACAGCAAACTGCTCTCCGTCGCCGTCGCCCGCGGTCTGGACGAGCTGCCGGACGCCCAGCGCCAGATCCTCGTCCTGCGCTTCTACGCCGACCTGCCGGTACGCGACATAGCCGGGGAGCTCGGCATCCCCGAGGGCACGGTCAAGAGCCGGCTGCACACGGCGGTACGGGCCCTGCGCGCCCGCCTGCACGAGGACGAGGTGGTGTGACCATGTCCGCCGAACACAAGCCCGCCGGACACGACGGCGACCCGGGCGAGCCGGACGGCACCGACGCCCTGCCGGAGGCCCTGCCGGAGCCCCTGTCCGCGCCCCTGTCCACGACCCTGGACGCGGCGCTGGCCGCGGTCCTCGCCGACGGGCCGCTCACCGCCGAGCAGCGCGCCGACCCCGCCTTCCTGGCCGAGCACCGGGCGGCCGTCGCCGACGTGGCGCTGCTGCGCGAGCACCTCGGGATCATCGGCGACACCCTCGCCGCGTCCCCCCCGCGGCCGGAGCCCCGCCCGGAGCCCCGCCCGGCCGGCCGCCGTCGCCCCTGGCAGTACCCCGGTGTCCGCGCCCTCGGTCTCGCCGGTGGCCTCGCAGCCGCGTTCGCCGGGGCCGTGTTCGGCATCGGCTGGCTCGCGGCGAACGGCGGCTCGGCCGCCATGTCGAGCGGTGCCAGTGCCGACAAGGCCGCGGGCAGCGCGACGAGTTCGGTGGGCGTGGGCGGCAACGAGCAGGCCGGCGGCCCCGGCTACCTCGCCTGTGCCCGGCTGGTCGTCGAGGGCACGGTGACCGGCGTGCGGCAGCTCGCGGACTCCGGCCAGGAACGCGTCACCCTGCGGGTGACCCGCGCCTACAAACCGGCGAAGACCGCCGAGGAGGTGGAGTTCCTCCTCGACTCCGGCGCCGACGCCCGGATCCGCACCGGCGCCCGCCTCCTGGTCGGCATCGCGCGCGGGCAGCAGGTGCCCGACCGGTACGCGGTCGGGGAGACGCGGATCGCGGCGGAGCGGTCCTGGATCGTCCGCGACCTGCCCGAGTCGCGGACCCTGACGTGCCCGGACAGCTGAAAGGGCGGGCGCCCCGCAGGACGCCCGCCCCCCTCAGCACCGGATCCGCCTACTGCGTGACCTTCTCGATCTGCACGCTGGCGACGCCCGCGACCGTGCCGCGCGCGTTGACCAGCTGCACCCGGCCGAAGAACTCACGTCCCTCGGGGGCCGCCGCGGCGGCCGTGACCTGGCCGGCCACCGTGGCCGAGGCACCCGTGGGCAGCGGGACCGGCGTCGACCCGTCGACCGTGACGGAGCCGAGCGCGGCGGAGAAGAACACGTCCCGGTAGTCGTAGTCGGTGGAGTCGGCCGGGACCGAGTAGCCCACGACCTCGATCGTGTAGGTCCCGGCGGCCGGCGAGGCGATGGAGACCGCTTCCTCCGAGTCGCCGTCGGCGGACTGCGCGACCTGCTTGCCGGACGCGTCGTACACGGTCAGGTCCAGGTCGGCGGAGGTGTCCGACACGTTGCCGATCGCCACGTCCAGGGAGTTCGCGCCCGCCGGGACGGTCACCGTCGTCGTCTGGGTCTCGCCCTCCCTGATGGCCGGGCGGGCCGTCTTGGAGGAGCCGAGCGGGCCGCCGACCAGCGAGCCGTCGAGGGCGGCGAACCTGTTGGTCACCTTCCAGGAGGCGGTGACCGGCGTGCCGACCTTCGCCTCGGGCACGGTCACGGTCTCCGGGTCGAAGTCCGCGCCGAGCACGGTGACGCCCAGCTTGTACGGGTTGTCGAGCAGCGGCGAGGTGCGGCGCGCCTCGACCTCGATCTCCCAGACCCCGGCCTGCGGGTCGGCGTACGAACGGACGTCGGGCGTGCAGCCGTTGCCGTTCAGGTAGTTGTTGTAGCAGTACGGGGTACCGGTGTTGTCGACCGGAGTGCCGTACGGGTGGATGGCGATGAACCGCGTCTGGCTCTTGTCGGCCAGCCCGCTCATCGCGACCTCCAGGGAGGTGGCGCCCTCGGGCACGGTCACGAAGTACGACGTGGAGCTGTTGCGCTGCACCGAACCCGACGCCGCGTAGGTGTAGTGGACCGGGTCCGACACCACGACCGTCGTCAGGATCTGCTTGTCGACGCCCTCGGTCCGCGGGTCGTCGACCTCCAGGATCGCCGACTTGATGCCCGAACTCTTCGGCTTCGCCTGCACCTTGACCGTGACCGGCTGGTTCAGCGGCAGCTTCACCTCGTCGGAGCCGAGGATCTTGAAGGTGTGCCCGGCGTTGTTCGCCAGGTGCAGCTCGTGCCGGACCGCCTTGTCCGCGCCGGAGGTCCGGACGATGGTGACGTCGTACGTCTTCTTCTGCCCGGCCTTCAGGCCGCCCTCACGGTCGTAGAGGCCGGTGCCGAAGCCCGGGGTCTTCAGCGCGTAGTCGATCGCGGTGTCGACGGGCGCCTTCACCGTGTAGTCGTGCGCCGTGGCGTGGTCGCGGATGGACTCCCAGGCGTCGACGATGTCGATCCGGCCCGCGCCCTCCTCGTACGCCTGCACGTCCTTGATGTGGTGGGCGGTGGAGGTGAGGGCCGTGCGCAGGTCGGCGGGGGAGAGGGCGATGCCCTTCTCCTTGGCGGCGCTCAGCAGCAGCGCGCTCGCTCCGGCCGCCTGCGGGGACGCCATCGAGGTGCCCTGGAGCATCGAGTAGCCGGCCGGGAGCGAGTAGCCCGCCTCGGCGACCGGGGAGCCGGGCAGCCAGGTCTGGGTGGAGTTGATCGCGGCGCCCGGCGCGACCAGCGTCGGCGTGAAGCCGCCGTCCTCGCGCGGGCCGCGCGAGGAGAACGGCAGCAGCTGGTACTTGGTGGTCACCTGGGAGCCGTAGTTGGCGGCCCAGGTCTCCCTGGAGATGGCCGCGCCGACCGAGATGACCTTGTCGGCCAGCCCCGGGTCGCCGATGGTGTTCGCACCCGGGCCGGAGTTGCCGGCCGAGATCACCAGCTGCACGCCGTAGGTGTCGATGAGCCGCGTGTACAGCTCGGCGCGCGCGTTGTTGCCGTCGTTCAGCGCCGGGAGGCCGCCGATCGACATGTTCACGATGTCCACGCCCCGGTTGGCGACCAGGTCGATCATGCCCTCGGTGAGGGCGACGTTGGTGCAGCCGCCGGTCCAGGTGCACGCCCGGGACGAGACGATCTTCGCGCCGGGGGCCGCGCCGTTCATCTTCCCGCCGAACAGGCCGTTGGCGGCGGTGATGCCGGCGACGTGCGTGCCGTGCTCGGACTCGATGACCCCGATGTTGACGAAGTCGGCCGTCTTGCCGACCCAGTCCCCGCCGTACGGGTCCATCGGGACGTCCTTGCGGATCTGCACGACGAACGGCTGCCGCTCGACGACGTCGGTCGCCGGGTTGTCGGTGCCGAAGTAACCGACCTGGTAGCCGTCCTTGTACGGCTTCATCGGCGTGTCGTCGGAGAAGTCGTAGTTGTTGTTCAGGTCGACGGTGACGGTGCCGGTCGCCGGGTCGTAGAGCACGCCCCAGCTGTCCGTGGTGTCGCCGTCGCGGTTGGCGTCACCGGCCGCGTCGCCGCCCGTGGTGTACGACTCCTTGAAGGTGCTGATCTCGTACGACCCGGCGGGTGCCGTCCAGCTCCTGCCCCCGTAGGTGAAGCTCGGCCCGGACACGGCCGTGACCATCGGCCGCCAGGTCTGGTCGCTGTCGACGATCGGGTCGGTCGACGTCACCCAGTCGACGATCTTCCGCTCGCCCGTGGTGGTCTTCTGGAGCGCCGGGTGGCCGAGGTCCACGCCGGAGTCCAGGATGCCGATGGTGATGCCCCGGCCGTCCGCCTTCGGGTGCTCCTTGACGAAGTCGACGGCGCCCGTCTCGAAGGAGGGGTTGTAGGGGTTCACGGCGGGGGTGTTCTTGTCCGGCCCCGCGTAGGTGCCCTTGGCCGCCCTGGCCGCCCTGGCCGCCTCTGCGCTCTTGGTGTCGGAGCCGCTCGCCGTCGGGTCGTCGAGCCGGATCTCCTGGCGCAGGTCGATCGCGTGCACCGAGGACAGCTTCGCGGCGGCGGCGATCGCCGAGTCCGCCCGCCCGGTGGGGACGGTCGCCCGGACGTAACCGAGCTTGTCGTACGTACGGCCCACCGAGCCGCCCTTGACCGCGTCCAGCTCCTCGGCGACCTGCTCGGTCTGCCCCGGCGCGGTCGCGATCATCATCGTGACGTTCTTGGCGCCCGCGGACTTGGCCTCGGCGAGCAGTTCGGCGTCGTCCGAACCGAGCTTGTCGTGGGCCGACTTGACGCCGGGGTCGGCGGTGGCGGCGGACGCGGTGGCGGCCGGGGCCGCGGCGGCCAGGGGTACCGGCCCGGCGGCGGAGAGCGCGGCCACGACACCGACGGCGACGGCTATGCGGCCCAGGCGTCTGTGGCCCGGTATCGGGTCGTGCTGGGGGCTGAGGGTCATCTGCATCCCTTGTAGGTAAAGGAACGAGCATGGGGCGGCCGGAACTTGGTCAAGTACCGGCGCGTAGTCGCACAGCTTTACCCAACAGAACGGTCTTTTGGGAACGTTGACCGAATCGATATGAACGTATGGGGAAAACCCCCTATCTGTGCCCTTGCTGTGGGAGGAAATCCCGTTGGCCGCGGGCCACCGCACCCCCTACCGTGCCGACGTGCGCGAGAAGCTCAGGGTGGCGGCCTACGCCGTGTGTGTCCGCGACGACCGGATCCTCCTCGCCCGGTCACCGGCCGACGACGGCACACCCGAATGGGTCCTGCCCGGCGGTGGCATGGAGCACGGCGAGGACCCCTACGACACCGTCCGCCGCGAACTCCTGGAGGAGACCGGCTACCGCATCGAGGTGACCGGACTGCTCGGCATCGACTCCTTCCACCAGCGCTTCACCCGGGGCACCCTGCTGTCCCGCACCACCGACCACCACGGCGTGCGGATCGTCTACTCCGGCGAGATCGTCGGCGGCGAGCTGACGAACGAGGTGAACGGCTCCACCGACATGGCCGCCTGGCACGACCTGGACGCCGTACCGGACCTGAGGCGCGTCCGGCTGGTCGACGTCGCCCTGCGGCTGTGGCGGGAGCGTCCGGCCGCGGGACGGTTTGCACAAGAGCAGTCGTAAGCACCGGAGACCCTCCCCTACCCCGGCAGATGAACGCGGAGTAGCCGGGTCCGGGCCGCCCGCAATCCGGTCCATGACCGGTCCCCACCTCACCTGATCCACGTACGGTGATCGGCGCTGCACGTTGCCGCCGCGTTCACGCGCAGGTCACCCCCGGTGCCAACGATCCACAGTGAGCGGGAAGTTCGCGGAAGCGATCGCCCGTGACCACTGCCGACGCGTTCGTACTCGGGGAGATCGCGCCATGTCGCGCATACGCTCTGTCGCCACCTCCGCGGCCCACAAGGGCCGCGAGGCACTGGAGATCAACCGCCGTACCGTGCTCGCCGCCGCCGGAGCCGTCTCGCTCTCCGCGGGCGTCGGCTACGCACTGCGTCCCACCGACCGCGAGGCCGCGCCCGCCGCGGCCGAGGAGCAGCCGGTCGCCGAGGGCCGCAGGGCCGCCGCGGCGGCCCTCGCCCCGTACACCAAGGGCACCACCCTCGCCTCCGTCGCCGCGCCCCGCAACAGCTCCGGCTACCAGCGGCTCGGCGACGGCGCCGGCTGGTCGCGCGTGCTGCGCTCCGACCTGGCCGCGGCCAAGTCCGGGCGGGAGAGCCGCCGTACCGCCCTCGCCGCGTTCGTGCAGTTCACCGACCTGCACCTGATGGACGTCCAGCACCCGCTGCGCCTGGAGTACGTGCGCGTCCACGACCGGCACGCCTGGCGTCCCCACGAGGCGCTCACCGTGCCCGGCGCGGTCTCGCTCGTCGAGCGGGTCAACGCGCTGCGCGGCGCCCCGGTCACCGGCTCGCCGCTGCACTTCGTGATGACGACCGGCGACAACACCGACAACAACGCCCACTCCGAACTGGAGTGGTTCATGAAGGTGATGAGCGGCGGCCGGATCACCCCCAACACCGGTGACCCCAAGCACTACGAGGGCGTCCAGAACAGCGGGATGAAGCTGTACTGGCAGGCCTCCTCGACCGTCCGCGACCAGGACAAGGCGCTCGGCTTCCCGCACCTCGCGGGCTACCTGGCCGCCGCGATCCGCGAGGTGAAGAGCCCCGGCCTCAACCTCCCCTGGTACTCGACCGTCGGCAACCACGACGCGCTGCCGCTCGGCTGCTACGGCTCGCACGCCGACCCCTACCTGGTCCAGGCCGCGGTCGCCGGCAAGAAGCTGATGTCGGTCGGCGACGCCGACGCCAAGAAGCTCCAGGACGCCATCCACAACGCCCAGGACCCCAAGGGCAGCGGCTACCGCGACTTCCTCAAGGCGCACGCCCGGTCGATGCGCTCGGTCACCGCCGACGAGAAGCGCGCCCCCTACACCCCCGCGGAGTACCTCAAGGCCCACCTGGACCCGGCCTACCAGGGCCTCGGCCCGGTCGGCCACGGCTACTCCAGCGCCAACGTGGCCGCGGGCACCCAGTACTACGCCTTCCGCATCTCCGACGACGTCATCGGCATCAGCCTGGACACGACGGACGCGGGCGGCCACTACGACGGGTCGATCGGCACGGTCCAGCTGGCCTGGCTGGAGAAGACCCTGAAGGAGAACAAGGACTCCTACGCGGTCGTCTTCAGCCACCACACCAGCCAGTCGATGACCAACACCCGCCCCGACCCGGCCCACCCGAGCGACCGCCGTCACACCGGCGCCGAGGTGGTCACCCTGCTCAACCGCCACGCCAACGTACTGGCCTGGGTGAACGGCCACATCCACCGCAACCTCGTCACCCCGCACAAGGCCTCCAACGGCAACACCTTCTGGGAGATCACCACCGCCTCGCACGTCGACTACCCGCACCTCGCGCGGATCGTCGAGCTGGTGGACAACAAGGACGGCACGATCTCGCTCTTCACCACCCTGATCGAGTCCGCCGCCCCGCACCGCACCGACTTCTCCGACCTCTCCCAGACCGGCCTCGCCGCGCTCTACCGCGAGCTGGCCTTCAACGCTCCCGGCGCGAGCAAGGCCCTCGCGGGGAACCCGACGGACCGGAACACGGAGCTGGTCCTGAAGAAGGCCTGAAAAATCTTCGGCGGCGATGTCGAGAACCCGTGGCCGGCTCCGTCCCAGGGGTGAAGGCGGCCACAATGGGCCGCACGAGCACCGAGGAGAACACCATGGCCAAGTACCTGCTGCTGAAGCACTACCGCGGCGCCCCGGCCCCGGTCAACGACGTGCCCATGGACCGGTGGACGCCCGAGGAGATCTCGGCCCACATCCGGTACATGAACGACTTCGCGGCCCGGCTGGAGAAGACCGGCGAGTTCGTCGACGGCCAGGCCCTCGCCCCCGACGGGCTGTGGGTCCGCTACGACGGCGAGGGGCGCCCGCCGGTCACCGACGGCCCGTTCGCCGAGACCAAGGACGTCATCGCCGGCTGGATGGTGATCGACGTCGACAGCCAGGAGCGGGCCGTCGAGCTGGCCGGTGAGCTGTCGGCCGCCCCCGGGGCGGGCGGCAGGCCCATCCACGAGTGGCTGGAGGTGCGCCCCTTCCTGACCGCGCCGCCCACCGTCACGGAGTCCTGCCACTGATGCCGGACAACTGGCGCCGGACGCCTGATGCCGGACGCCTGATGCCGGACGACTGACGAGGGGCGAGTGACGATGGACGAGGTCCTGCTCAGGAGCCTCACCCCGGGTGTGCTCACCGTTCTCGTCCGCCGCGGAGCCGACTTCGCGGCGGCCGAGGACGCCGTGCAGGAGGCCCTGGTCGAGGCGGTCCGGGTCTGGCCCGCCGACCCGCCGCGGGACCCGAAGGGCTGGCTGGTCACCGTGGCCTGGCGGCGGTTCCTCGACGCGACCCGCGCGGACACCGCCCGCCGCAGGCGCGAGGACCGCGTGGACGACGAGCCGCCGCCGGGACCCGTCCCCGCCGCCGACGACACCCTCCAGCTGTACTTCCTGTGCGCCCATCCCTCCCTCACCCCCTCCGCCGCGGTCGCGCTCACCCTGCGCGCCGTCGGCGGCCTCACCACCCGCCAGATCGCCCGCGCCTACCTGGTGCCCGAGGCGACCATGGCCCAGCGCATCAGCCGCGCCAAGCGCACGGTCTCCGGCGTCCGCCTCGACCGGCCCGGCGACGTCGCCACCGTGCTGCGCGTCCTCTACCTGGTCTTCAACGAGGGCTACTCCGGTGACGTCGACCTCGCCGCCGAGGCCGTCCGGCTCACCCGGCAGCTCGTGGCCGGGATCGACCACCCCGAGGCCGCCGGGCTGCTCGCCCTGATGCTGCTCCACCACGCCCGGCGGGCCGCCCGCACCGGGCCGGACGGCAGCCTGGTCCCCCTCGCCGAACAGGACCGCGGCCGTTGGGACACCCGGCTGATCGCCGAGGGCGTCGGGATCCTCCAGGGGGCCCTCGCCCGCGACCGCCTCGGCGAGTTCCAGGCCCAGGCGGCCATCGCCGCCCTGCACGCGGACGCGCCCACCGCCGAGGAGACCGACTGGGTGCAGATCGTCGAGTGGTACGACGAACTCGCGCAGCTGACCGACAGCCCCGTCGTCCGGCTCAACCGGGCGGTCGCGGTCGGCGAGGCCGACGGGCCGCGGGCCGGCCTCGCCGCGCTCGCCGAGCTGGACGACGCCCTGCCCCGGTACACCGCGGTCGCCGCCTACCTGCATGAACGCGACGGCGACCGGGCGACCGCGGCACGCCTGTACGCCGAGGCGGCCCTGAAGGCCCCGAACCTCGCCGAGCGCGACCACCTGACCCGCCGGGCCGCCCGGCTCAACGCCCACCGCGCCCCGTGACATCGTCGCGCGTCCGGGTGCATCGCTTGCCGTTTTTTTGCCGTCGGCCGGGCTCGTCCGGAGGGCGCACGGGAGCCGGACACCCTCGTAAAAGTGCTGGTCAGGAGGGTGGCGCCGAGGGAAGCGGAACGATGTCGGCGGGAGCGCGTCCGGCGCATGCCGCGTAAACGAACCCGACTTCGACACGAGACACTCCGTTCATCCGAATGAAACGTCCGTACCGCCTCATATCGGCTAACCCGCGGATCCCGGGGATGGCTCGATCTGGTGCAAGGCTGGTGGTCGTGTGGACGCTCGGCTCGGACTTCGTGTGCTCTCGGTCTACGAGGGTTTTTTCTCCGGGGGAGCCCGGATCGTGCACAGTGATGTGCTGCTGGGCCTGGTAGAGGGCGGACAGCAGTGGCATCGGGTGCTGAGTCTGCACGGTGAGGTCCACCGAGAAGCCACCACACAGCGCATGGAGGACGACGCGTGTTACCGGGCGCTTACGGCCGGTGGCATCGAGGTCACCTCCCTCGGCCGCAGCGCAGGACTCGTGGACGGCACCGTCGCGGCATCGGTTTTCAGCGGCCCCGAGCTGGCCGACACGGCACGGGCCATGGCCGGCGCCGACGTCATCCTGTCCCTGAAGGAGCAGCCGCTCGCGCTGCTCAACCAGGCGGGACTGCCCCGCCGCCCCGTCGTCGTCTGCCTGCACCGGTCCGACCCGGAGAACCAGGGCGAGGCGCTGGACGAGCTCAAGGCCGCCATCGCGGACGGCACGGTGGTCGCCTGCGTGTGCTGCGCCGAGTCCACCCGGGACGCGTACGAGGCCGCCGGGATCCCCGGCGAGCTGCTGCACGTGATCCCGAACGGCGTCGACCTGCTCCGCTTCCGGCCGGACGCGGCGCTGCGGCTCGCCTACCGCGAGTCCCTCGGCATCCCCGCCGGCGCCCCGGTGGTCGTCTTCGCCGCCCGGTACGCCGGCATGAAGAACGTGCCGCTCTTCCTGCGGGCGGCGCGGGCCTGGCTGGCCCGCGAGGGCGGCGGGCACGTCGTGATGTGCGGGGCCGGGATGACCGAGGACAACCCCGCTCTGTGGGCCGACATCGAGGTCGCCTTCGGCGCCGACCGGGCCGCCCTCGGCGACCGGCTGCACCTGCTCGGCGTACGGCACGACATGGAGACCGTCTACGCCGGCTCCGACGTCGTCGCCCTCACCTCCGCCTCCGGCGAGG
Organism: Streptomyces sp. NPDC048278; assembly: GCF_040652195.1. Taxonomy (NCBI): domain Bacteria; kingdom Bacillati; phylum Actinomycetota; class Actinomycetes; order Kitasatosporales; family Streptomycetaceae; genus Streptomyces; species Streptomyces sp. NPDC048278. The sequence continues at coordinate 238,863 of NZ_JBEZLP010000004.1, read as the reverse complement.
CCGCGCCGCTCTGCCTCATCGAGGGCATGATGTGCGGCGCCGTCCCGGTCACGACGGACGTCGGCGACAGCGCCTCGATCGTCGAGGGGCACGGGTTCGTGACGCCCTTCGACCCCGACGCGATCGCGTTCGCCTGGTCGGCGGCGGTGGCCGACCGGGAGCTGTTCGCGCCCGCGCTGGCGGCGAGCCGCGAGCGGTTCAGCCGTACCCGGATGATCGCCGCCTACGCCGACCTGCTCGACCACGTCGTCGGCGACGTCCGCGACGAGCTGCGCCCGGGTGTCGGCGGGCAGTAGTGCCGCGCCGTCCGGCCCCGCCCGCGCCGCGGGCGGGGCCGGACGGACAGGACGGTGGTACAGCCTGCTGTACCCGGGGTTGGGGTGCGTACGGCAGTGATCCGCGGGCGCGGCGCTGGTGTGCTGGCAGTACCCACCGCCCCACCCGAGGTTCAGCCACCACCATGCGTACCAAACTGGACGCGGTCTCCGGTGCCGCCGTCCTGGTCACCGTCCTCGCCTTCTCCGCCACCGCCCCGCTGACCGCCTACGCCGCGGCCCCCGCGTTCGCGCTCGCGTTCGGCCGCAACGCCCTCGGGCTGCTGACCCTGGGCCCGGCCTTCCTGCTGGCCCGGCGCCGTGAGGTGCACCGCGTGTTCAGCGGGGAGCGCGGGCTGGTCCGCAGGGAGCAGCGGCGGGCGGTCCTGTTCGGGCTGGGCGCGGGCACGGCGCTGGCCGTCCACTTCGCCACCTTCATGACCGGCGCCCAGCTGACCAGCGTGGCGATGGCGACCGGGCTGGTGGCCACCCAGCCGGTGTGGCAGGCCCTCATCGCGACCGCGCAGGGCAGACGCCCGTCCCGGGCCGCGTGGACGGGGCTGGCCGTGTCGGTGGCCGGTGCGGTGGTGGCGAGCGGCGCCGACCTCGGCACGGGCGCGCGGGCGGTGACCGGGGACGTCCTCGCGCTCGCCGGTGCCGTCGCGCTGGCCGCCTACACCGCGCTGAGCGAGGAGGCCCGCCCGGACGTCAGTACGCCGATGTACTCGGTGCTCTGCTTCTCGGTGTGCACCGTCGAGATGCTGCTGCTGTGCCTGGTCACCGGGACCCCGCCGGTCGCCTTCACCGCGCAGGCCTGGTACGCGCTGCTGGGCCTGCTCCTGCTGCCGCAGCTGCTGGGCCTCTTCTCGCTGAACTTTGCCCTGGGCCGGGCCCCGGCGACCGCGGTGAGCGTCCTGCTCCTGCTGGAGGCGCCGGTGGCGGCGCTGGTCGCCTGGCTCTGGCTGGGGCAGTTGCCCACCGGTGCCGCCTGGCCCGGACTCGCCATGATCATGCTCGGGGTGGCCGTCGTGGTGATCGGCGACGCGCGGGGTGCGCCGGCCGCGCCGGAGCTGCCGGGGCAGGTCGGCGCCGGTCTCCACACCCTGCTCCAGCACCCGATACTGGCCGCGGCTCCGGCCGACGACGTCTACGACGGGATCTGGCGCGACGCCCGGCTGGGCAGGCTCGCCGAGGCGGAGCACGCCATCCGGCGGTCGGAGAACCACGCGGTCCGCCTGCACGGCGCCAAGTCGGCCGAGGCGACGCACTGGATCGAGGTGCGCGCCCACGTCGCCCATCTCACCGGCGACGGCCGCCTCGCCGTGCACCTGTGGCTGAGCGCGGCCCGCTTCCACGCGGAGCCGCCCCGGCGGGAGACGGTACGGATGCGGGGGTGCCTGGAGCGGGCGTTCACCGAGTGGCGGGGTCTGCGGGACGACGGTGCGGTGCGTGAACTGGGGCCTGCCTTACGGCAGATGTACGCGAGCCAGCCGCACTGCGTACGCGAGATCGACGCCCGCCTTGCCGCCTGCGAGGCGGCTCCCGTCCGTCACGAGTAGCCCGAGGCCGTCGGTTCCCCTCCGAACCGACGGCCTTGCCCGGCTGCCGCGCCGTCGTGGCCGGTCGCGCAGTTCCCCGCGCCCCTTCAGGGGCGGTGTCGTGGGGGTGTTTTCAGCGTGGGAGTACGACCACGTACGCGGCCGGGTCGCGGTCGGCGGCTGCCATGAGGGCTGTGCGGACCACGGCTGCCTGCTGTTCCATCGCGTCGCGGAGCTTGCGCGGGGTGAGGTGGACGACGGTGATGCCGAGCCGCTCCAGGTGCTCGCGCTTGCGGGCGTACTCGGACCACAGGGCGTCCTCGTCCTGCCGATGGCCTTGGCGCGGTGCGCGCGTGTCGAGTTCGAGGGCGACCCCCTGCTCCGGCCAGTAGGCGTCGAGGCCGCCAAGGTGGGGGCCGCCCGGCAGCCTCAGGTCGACGTTCCAGACCGGGTCGGGGAGGCCGTACTCGTGGACCATCCGGTAGAGGCGGTTCTCCGCGATGGCCCGGCCCTCGGCGACCAGGGAGTCGACGGCGTCCACCACATGGGGGCGGGAGAGCAGCTTCGCCTCGGTCAACTCCCGTACCACCGACGCCGGTTCGCAGTGGCCGCCGCGCACCGCCTCGGTCAGCAGCCGCCGTACCGCCTCCGCGTCGGTCAGGTCCGCCACCGCGTCCGCGAGGGCACGCGGGACCGGGGCGACCGGGAGGCCCGTCACCTGCACGGGGGCGGGCAGGGCCGGGGTGCGGAGCACGCGGACGTAGGAGGTCGAGCGCAGCCGGCGCAGCCGGGGGACCAGGACGTCCACGTGGTCCAGGGAGAGCAGCGGCGGGGTCGCGGAGAAGCCGTGCAGGGTCAGCGCCGCCAGGCCCGTGATCATCGCGTCCGCGTAGACCGGGCGGTGGGGGGAGTCGGGGGTCGGCTGCGCCGGGACGCCGGGGGCCGGTTCGCGGGACGTGAACAGCAGGGCGCCGTGCAGGCGTTCCTCGCTGGTCGGCGGTCCGGGGTGGAGCAGGACCACGCCGGGCAGCAGCTGCTGCCAGGGGCCGCCGGGCCGGCACTGCTCGGCGATCTCGGTGGCCGCGACGCCGTGCGAGCGGAGCTGGGCCGTCGTCAGCACCCGGCGGCGGACGTCGGACAGGTGGTGCAGGGGGCGGGGGGAGAGCGGGGTGTTGTGGGTCATGGCCTCGGGATTCCCGGGGCCGGCCGGGTCCTTAACCGGTGTTACACGGTCGTCGATAAATACGGACAAGACGGGACTAAAGGACGAGTGTTCGGGTGCCGAGTAGGGAGCCAAAACCCCTGGTCCGGATGGGTGGGGACCAGGGGTTACGGCCATGATGGAATGAATTGCGTAACGGTCACCCGGAGGGCAACCGTTGGCCAAAGGTCAGCTCGCCGGGGCCCCGGCGGCCCGCGCGTCGCACTCCTGTCCGCGCAACGTCCGTGCCAGGTCGTCCCGGGCCTCCAGGACCAGCCGGCGCAGCGCCGGAGCCGCGTCGGCGTGGGCCGTCAGCCACGCGTCCGTCGCCGCCAGGGTCTCGGGACGGTCCTGGAGGGAGGGGTACAGGCCCCGCACCACGTCCATGCCGATCTGGATCGAGCGGTCCGCCCAGATCCCGGCGATGACCTGGAAGTACTTCTCGGCGTACGGGGCCAGCAGCTCCCGCTGCGAGGACTGGGCGAAGCCCGCGATCGTCGCCTCCACCAGCGCGTTGGACAGCGCCTGCGACTCCACGACCTGCGCCCACGCCTGCGCCTTCACCGCGGCCGACGGACGGGCGGCGAGGCAGCGCACCTGGTGCCGCTTGCCGGACGCGGTGTCGTCCCGGGCCAGTTCGGCCGCCAGGACCGACTCGTCGGCCAGGCCGTGCGCGGCGAGGGGTTCGAGGAACGCCCAGCGCAGCTCCTGGTCGACGTCCAGGCCGTCGATGGCGGCAGCCCCCGACAGGAGGTCCCGGAGCAGCCGGAGGTCGGGCTCGTCGGTCGCCGTCGACGCGAAGAACCGAGCCCAGGCCAGCTGGTGCTCGCTGCCCGGCGCCGCCTGCCGCAGCTCCCGCAGGGCGCCCTCGGCGAGCAGCCGCCCGGCCGCCTCCCGGCCCTCGGGCGCCACGTAGTTCACCAGCGCCGACTCCGCCCACGCCTGGAGCATCTGCAGCACGCCGATGTCCGACTCGCGGCTCGCGAACCGCAGCACCAGGCCGACGAAGTCCCGGGCCGGCAGCAGCGCGTCCCGGGTCAGGTTCCACAGCGCCGACCAGCACAGCGCCCGGGCCAGCGGGTCGGTGAGCGCGCCGAGGTGGCCGCGCAGGGTCGCCAGCGAGGCCTCGTCGAAGCGGATCTTGCAGTAGGTGAGGTCGTCGTCGTTGACCAGGACCAGCTCGGGGGCCTCGGCGCCGGCCAGCTCGGTGATCACCGTACGGGGGCCGTCCACGTCCGCCTCGGCGCGCGCGTAGCGGACCAGGTCGCCGTCCTCCAGGCGGTACAGGCCGATCGCCACCCGGTGCGGGCGCAGCTCGGGGTGCGATGCGGCGGCCTCCTGGAGCACGGCCAGCTCGGCCACCCTGCCGTCCCCGTCGAGGAGCACCTGCGGGGTCAGCGAGTTCACCCCCGCGGTCTGGAGCCACTTCCCGGCCCAGGCGCCCATGTCCCGGCCGCTGGTCTCCGCGAGGACCGACAGCAGGTCGCCGAGGCGGGTGTTGCCGTACGCGTTGCGCTTGAAGTAGCGGCGGGCGCCCTCCAGGAACGCGTCCTGGCCGACGTACGCCACCAGCTGCTTGAGGACGGAGGCGCCCTTGGCGTAGGTGATGCCGTCGAAGTTGAGCTTGGCGTCCTGGAGGTCGCGGATGTCGGCCGTGACCGGGTGCGTGGAGGGCAGCTGGTCGGCGCGGTACGCCCAGGCCTTGCGGCGGTTGGCGAAGGTGGTCCAGGCGTTCTCGAAGCGGGTCGCGCCGACGTTCGCGAACGTGCCCATGAAGTCCGCGAAGGACTCCTTCAGCCACAGGTCGTCCCACCACACCATGGTGACCAGGTCGCCGAACCACATGTGCGCCATCTCGTGCAGGATCACGTTGGCGCGCGCCTCGTACGACGCCTGCGTCACCTTGCCCCGGAAGATGTACTCCTCCCGGAAGGTCACCAGACCCGGGTTCTCCATCGCGCCGAGGTTGTACTCGGGCACGAACGCCTGGTCGTACTTCCCGAACGGGTACGGGTAGTCGAAGTGCTCGTGGAAGAAGTCCAGCCCCTGCCTGGTGATCAGGAAGACGTCGTCCGCGTCGAAGTAGGGGGCGAGGCCCTTGCGGCACATCGCGCCGAGCGGGATCTCCAGCGTCGAGCCGTCGGGGAGGGTGCGGGAGTAGGAGTCCGTCACGTAGTGGTAGGGCCCGGCCACCACGCACGTGATGTACGTCGAGATCGGCTTGGTCTCCGCGAACCGCCATACGCCGTCGGCGAGTTCACCGGCACCGTTGCTCCACACCGTCCAGCCCTCGGGCGCCCGCACCTCGAAGCGGAACGGCGCCTTGAGGTCCGGCTGCTCGAAGTTGGCGAAGACCCGGCGGGAGTCGGCCGGTTCGTACTGCGTGTAGAGGTAGACCTCGCCGTCCTCGGGGTCGACGAAGCGGTGCAGGCCCTCGCCGGTGCGGGAGTAGGCGCAGCGGGCGTCCACCACCAGCTCGTTCTCCGCGGCCAGGTCCTCCAGGGCGATCCGGGTGCCGTCGAAGACCTCCCCGGGGTCGAGGTCCTTGCCGTTGAGGGTCACGGCGGTCACGGCCGGCGCGATCAGGTCGGCGAAGCTCGACGCGCCCGGCTCGTTGCAGCGGAAGCGGATCGTGGTCACCGAGCGGAAGGTGCGGGGCTCGTCCTGGCCCTCCCCGACGGCGGACCGTACGTCCAGCGACACGTCGTACCCGTCGACCGACAGCAGGGCGGCCCGCTCCCGGGCCTCGTCGCGGGACAGATTCTCACCGGGCACGGGCGGCACTCCTTCGTGTCGACACACATCGTCGTCAGCGGTCGGGACAGCACCGATCCTCCCACGCGCCCCTGACGGCGGGCGCCCGGGAATGGGGTGGCCGACGCCGGTGTTGCCGCTGGAAAAGGCCCGTATTCCGAGGAGAGCCATGTCCGAGACCGTGACCAGCTCAGGCAAGACCCCCGTCGACTTCTGGTTCGACCCGCTGTGCCCCTGGGCCTGGATGACCTCCCGGTGGGTGCTGGAGGTGGAGAAGGTCCGCGACATCGAGGTCCGCTGGCACATCATGAGCCTCGCGGTCCTCAACGAGCCGAAGCTCGACGAGCTGCCCGAGGAGTACCGGGAGCTGCTGGAGACCAAGGCGTGGAAGCCGATCCGCGTGGTCACCGCGGCCTGGCAGAAGCACGGCTCCGACATCCTCGGCCCGCTGTACACCGCGCTCGGCACCCGCATCCACAACAACGGCGAGGGCCCGACCGTGGAGGCCGTCGCGGGCGCCCTCGCGGACGTCGGCCTGCCGGCCGACCTGATCGACTACGCCGACCAGGAGGACTTCGAGTTCGACGCCGAGCTGCGCGCCTCCCACAAGGAGGGCATCGACAAGGTCGGCCAGGACGTCGGCACCCCGGTGATCGCGGTCCCCGGCCCCGACGGCGAGCAGATCGCCTTCTTCGGCCCGGTCGTCACCCCCGCGCCCAAGGGCGAGGAGGCGGCCCGCCTGTGGGACGGCACCGTCGCGGTCGCCTCCGTCCCCGGCTTCTACGAGATCAAGCGGACCCGGACCAAGGGCCCCGACTTCAGCAACCTGTAGGGATCACTGGAAGCCTTCCGGCAGATTGGCCCCCAGCCGCCAGTTGTCCTTGCGCTGGATCCGGCGGCAGCCCGGCTCCGTGCAGCGGTGGTAGGCCCGGGGGCGGAAGCGTTCGGCCCGCTCGCCGGGGTACTTGCTCACCGCCGCCCCGGCGGCCGGGATCTCGTCGGGTTCCAGGTCCCGGAAGTTCTTGAGCGGCCCCTCGCAGTTCGGGCATCGGACGTCGGCCACGTACGCCTCCTCGGCCGGTCGGGAACGAGGAGCATAGAAGGACCGCCGCTTCGGCGATGAGCCCGGAATCCGTCCGATCGGGGCGGATTCCGGACATCGCGGCCCGCCCGATGCGCCCTGCGGGCCCCGTCTCCCGTACCGGCATCCGGGAAGCCCCCCGCGAGTCACGTCCTCCGGGGGGCTTCCCGTCCTTCCGCCTGCCCGCTGTGAACGGTGAGAAGACGATCACGAGGCAGGACGTGTCAGCGGCTCACGGAGCCAGCAGCAGCACATCGGCCCGGGACCGGGCGGCGGCGTGACGGCGCGCCACGTCCTGCCAGTCGACGACGGCCCACATGGCGTCGATGAAGTCGACCTTCTGGTTCCGGTACTGCAGGTAGAAGGCGTGCTCCCAGGCGTCGAAGACGAGGATCGGCACGGCGCCCTGGCCGACGTTGCCCTGGTGGTCGTAGACCTGCTCGACGATCAGCCGCCCGCTGAGCGGCTCGTACGCCAGGACGCCCCAGCCGGAGCCCTGGGTGGTGGCCGCCGCCTTGGTGAGCTGGGCCTTGAAGCCGGCGAAGGAACCGAAGGACTCGGTGATCGCGTCCGCCAGGTCGCCCACGCCGTCCGCCGCCAGCGGCTCGCCGCCGCCGTCCTTCGGGCCGGTCATGTTCCGCCAGTAGATGCTGTGCAGGATGTGGCCGGAGAGGTGGAAGGCCAGGTTCTTCTCCAGGCCGTTGACCGCGCCCCAGCTCTCCTTGTCCCGCGCCTCCGCCAGCTGCTCCAGGGTGTCGTTGGCGCCCTTGACGTAGGCCGCGTGGTGCTTGTCGTGGTGCAGCTCGATGATCTCGGGGCTGATCACGGGCGCGAGTGCGGAGTAGTCGTAGGGCAGTTCGGGAAGCGTGTAGACGGGCATGGGTGTGGGTCCCCTCCGACCTCTTATTGCGAAGAGCTTGCAACTACACGTTAGCAACAGGAAGGCTGGAGGGGGGGGCGGGACGTCAGGTGTCGGCGCGCCTGCGCTGCCGCACGTAGCCCGCAGCCGCCAGGACGGCCGTCATCCCGCCCGTGTAGTACAGCTGCACGCGGGTGTCCGCCTCACGGGCCATCAGGACGAGGACCGCCGCCATGCCGGCCAGTGCCAGCCAGGTCAGGTACGGGAACGCCCACATGCGCACGACCAGCTTCTCCGGCGCCTCCCGCGCCAGGCGGCGGCGCAGCAGCAGCTGGGAGACGGCGATGAGGGCCCAGACGACCAGGATCACCGCGCCGATCATGTTCAGCAGCCAGGGGAAGACGTCGTCCGGGCGCCAGTAGCTGAGCAGCACGCAGACGAACCCGAAGAAGCACGAGGTCAGGACCGCGAGACGCGGGACGCCCCCGGAGACCCTGGCCAGCGCCCGCGGACCCTGGCCGCGCTCCACCAGGGAGTGGACGATGCGCGAGGAGCCGTAGATGTTGGCGTTCATCGCGGAGAGCAACGCGACAAGGACGACGACGTTCATGAGTTGTCCCGCACCGGGGATGCCCAGCTGGTCGAGGGCGGCGACGTACGGGCCCTTCTCGACGAGTTCCTTCGAGTCCCAGGGGACCAGGGTGACGATGACCGCCATCGAGCCGACGTAGAAGAGCGCGATGCGCCACATGGCCGTGCGGACCGCGCCCGCCACGCCCCGGACCGGGTCCTCGGACTCGGCCGCCGCGATGGTGACCGTCTCCAGGCCGCCGTACGCGAAGATCGAGGCCAGGACGCCGATGATCAGGCCCTCGCCGCCGTGCGGGAGGAAGTCGGTGAGGTTCGAGGTGCCCGGCGAGTCGGTGCCGGGCAGCGCACCGGCGACGGCCAGCACGCCCAGGACGAGGAAGAGGCCGATCGCGGCCACCTTCAGCGCCGCGAACCAGAACTCGAACTCGCCGAAGTTGCGCACCGCGGCCAGGTTCGTCGCGCAGAACACGGCCATGAACAGGGCGACCCAGGCCCACTCCGGCGTCCCCGGCAGCCAGCCCGTCACGATCTTCGCGGCGCCGATGCCCTCCAGCCCCACCGCCGTGCACAGCAGCACCCAGAACGACCAGCCGGCCGTGAACCCCGCCCACGGCCCGATCGCCCGCTCCGCGTGCGCCGAGAACGAGCCCGACGACGGGTACGCGGCCGACATCTCGCCCAGCATCCGCATCACCAGCATCACGAGGAGCCCGGAGAGGGTGTAGGCGAGGACGACGGACGGTCCGGCGGCGGCGATACCCGCGCCGGAGCCGACGAAGAGCCCCGCGCCGATCACCCCGCCCAGGGCGATCATCGACAGATGGCGCTGCTTGAGGCCGGGGGAGAGGCCCGGGGACGGCGGGACACCGCCGTCCTCGTGCGACGGCGGTGTCTCGACCGGGGTGCTGCGGTGCGGCATGGGCGCGGCTCGTCCAATGGGTGAGATGGGCAAAAACGCCCACAGTCTGGGTGGCCGCACCGCTCAGCGGAGGTGTCCGTCCAGTATCCGGACGGGCCCCTGACCGGGTGTGGTCACGCGGCCACGGGAGTGTAGTGCGAGGCGTCGCCCTGGATCGAGTAGCTCTCCTTGCCCTCGATGCCGGCCGGGATGTCGCCGGCGAGGGTCACCCGGTGCAGGCGGCGCGGCCGGCCGTCGTAGTTGTCGATGGCGTAGTGCTGGGTGATCCGGTTGTCGAAGACGACCAGCTGGTTCTCGGACCAGCGGTGGCGCAGGATGTTCTCCGGGCGGGTGACGTAGGCCTGCAGCAGGTCGAGGATCCGGCGGGACTCGGACGGCGACAGGCCGACGACGCGCTGCGCGAACCCGCCGATGTACAGGCCGCGTTCACCGGTCAGCGGGTGGACGCGGACCACCGGGTGGACCGTGCGGTACTTGATCGACGTGAACTGGGCGCGCTGGGCGGCCTGCTGCTCGTCGATCTCCTCGTCGGGGACGGCGTAGTCGTAGTCGTTGGTGTGCTCCGCCCACAGGGTGTCGGCCAGGGCCCGCAGCGGCTCGGGGAGTTGCCGGTAGGCGGCGGCCGAGCTGGCGATCAGGGTCTCGCCGCCGTACGGCGGGACCGTGATCGAGCGCAGGGTGGTGGCCTGCGGCGGGTTGAGGACGAAGGTCACGTCCGTGTGCCAGTGGTTGGCCGCCCGGCCGCGCTCGCTGTCGACCGGGAGGACGTTCGGCACGCCGTCGACCGAGGACACCGTCGGGTGGGCGGTGGTGACCTCGCCGAAGGTGCGGACGAACGCCTGGTGGCTGTCGTCGTCGAGGTCGACGTCGTCGAAGACGAGCGCCTTGTGCGTGTTGAGCGCCTCGCGGACGGCGGCGGCCGTCTCCGGGCCGAGAGGGCGGGAGATGTCGACGCCGGAGACCCGGGCGCCGATGTTCGCGGTGATCTTGGTGATCTGGAGGGACATGGCGGTTCCTTTCAGGCGAACACAGGGCTGGCGGTGTACTGGTTGGCGGGGCGCGGGAGGCCGTAGCGCTCCCGCAGGGTCCGGCGCGGGCCGTACTCCTCGCGCAGCAGGCCGCGGGCGCGCAGGATCGGCACGACGTGGTCGACGAAGGTCTCCAGACCGGAGGGCAGCACGGGCGGCATGATGTTGAACCCGTCGGCGGCGCCCTGGGCGAACCAGGTCTCGATCGCGTCGGCGACCTGCTCCGGGGTTCCGGCGAAGGTCAGATGGCCGCGCCCGCCGCCGAGCCGCCCGATCAGCTGCCGCACGGTGAGCCGTTCGCGGCGGGCGAGCCCGACGACCAGCGAGTAGCGGCTCTTCGCACCCTCGATGGCGTCCTCGGACGGCAGCCCGGCGGGGAGCGGGCCGTCCAACTCCAGTGTTCCGGCGGGGAGATGGAGGAGCCGTTCCAGGTTGGCGACCCCGTGCCGGTGCACGATGTGGTCCTCCAGGAGCTGTTCGTGCGCCCGCGCCTCGGCCTCCGTCGAGCCGATGACGGGGACGATGCCGGGCAGCACCTTGACGTGGTCGGGGTCGCGGCCGGCCGCGGCCGTACGGGACTTCAGGTCGGCGTAGAAGTCCCGCGCCTCCTCGACGGTCTGCTGCGCCGTGAACACGGCCTCCGCGTACCGGGCGGCGAACGCCTTGCCGTCCTCGCTGGACCCGGCCTGCACCAGCAGCGGGTAACCCTGCGGGGAGCGGGGCACGTTGAGGGCGCCTTCGACGCTGAAGTACGGGCCCCGGTGCCGGGGCGGGTGGATCTTCGCGTCGTCGCCCCAGACGCCGGCCGCCTTGTCGGCGACGATCGCGTCGTCCTCCCAGCTGTCCCAGAGCTTCAGCGCCACGTCGAGGAACTCGGCGGCCCGCGCGTACCGCTCGGCGTGCGCGGGCTCCCCGTCGATCCCGAAGTTGCGGGCGGCCTCCGCCCCCGCCGTGGTGACGATGTTCCAGCCCGCCCTCCCGCCGCTGATGATGTCCAGCGAGGCGAACTTCCTGGCCAGGTTGTAGGGGGAGTTGTAGGAGGTGGAGGCGGTGGCGATCAGACCGATGTGCTCGGTCGCCGTCGCCAGCGCGGTGAGCAGCGTGAGCGGCTCCAGCGCCCCGGCGGGCCGCTGCCCGACGCTGCCCCACAGGTGCGGGCCGTCGGCGAGGAAGAGCGAGTCGAAGGTGCCGCGCTCGGCGGTCCGCGCGAGCCCGACGTAGTGCGCGAGGTCGACGTGGGCGTAGGGGTCGCTCTCCGGGAGGCGCCAGGACGCCTCGTGGTGACCTGTGTTCATGAGGAAGGCGTTGAGGTGGAGCTGGCGGGTCATGGGGGTCCTTTGCAACGTTTGAGCCCGTCCGGCGATTGAGGACGAGGCCGAAGGCCGAAGCGGGGGTGTGGGGGCGGCAGCCCCCGCGGACGTTCACGTGTCCTCCGTGACCCCCAACGCCGCCAGCAACCGCGACCGGTACTCCCCGCGGGAACCCCCGTCGAGGGCCAGGTCGAGGCCGATCCGCCCGTGCTCCAGGACCAGCACCCGGTCGGCGAGGACGATCGCCTCGTCGACGTCGTGGGTGACGAGCAGCACGGACGGCCGGTGCCGCTTCCACAGCTCGCGCAGCAGGTGGTGCATCCTGATCCGGGTGAGCGCGTCCAGCGCGCCGAACGGCTCGTCGGCGAGGAGCAGTTCGGGCTCACGGACCAGGGAGCGGGCGAGCGCGGCCCGCTGCGCCTCGCCGCCGGACAGCTCGCCCGGCCAGGCCCGTTCCCGGCCGCCGAGGCCGACCTCGTCGAGCGCGGCCCGCCCCAGGTCGTGGGCGTCCCGGCCGTCCAGGCCCAGCACCACGTTGTCGAGGACCCGGCGCCAGGGCAGCAGCCGGGAGTCCTGGAAGACCACCGACACCCGTTCCGGCGCGGTGAGTTCACCGCTGCCGGTGACCCCGTGGTCGAGTCCGGCGACCGCCCGCAGCAGGGTGGACTTGCCGGACCCGCTGTGCCCGAGCAGCGCGGTGAACTGCCCGGCCGGCAGGTCGAGGTCGACCGAGTCGAGGACCGTACGGTCGCCGAACGACCTGGTCAGGCCGCGGAGTCGGACGGCGGGGCGGGTCAGCTGCTCAGTGTGCGGCGCCATGACAGCACCCTCCGTTCGACGACGCGGACCACGGTGTCGGAGACGAGGCCGAAGACGCCGTAGATCAGCAGGCCGACGAGGATGATGTCGCTGCGCCCGTAGTTCTGGGCCTGGAACATCATGTAGCCGAGGCCGCTGGTCGCGTTGATCTGCTCCAGCACGACCAGGCCGAGCCAGGAGCCGGTGACGCCGAGCCGGAGCCCCACGAAGAATCCGGGCAGCGCGCCGGGGATCACGACCTCCCGGACGAACCGGAGCCTCGACAGGTCCAGCACCTCGGCGAGTTCGACGTACCGGCTGTCGATCGCGGACAGCGCGGCATGGGTGTTCAGGTAGACCGGGATGTAGACGACGATCGCGATGATGGCGATCTTGAAGGTCTCGCCGATGCCCAGCCAGAGGATGAACAGCGGGATCAGGCCGAGGGTGGGGATCGCCCGGTTGATCTGCACGGTCCCGTCGATCAGCGCCTCGCCGGTGCGGGTGAGCCCGGAGGCCAGGGCCAGCAGCACCCCGGCGGTCAGGCCGATCGCGAAGCCGTACCCGGCCCGTTCCACGGAGGTCAGGATGTCGGTGCGCAGCGTCCCGGCGGTCCACAGGTGGACGGCGGTGTCCAGGACGGTCCAGGGCGCCGGGATCGCGCCGGGGTCGAGCTGCCCGGCGGCGGAGGCGATCGCCCAGGCGGCGAGGACGACGAGCGGACCGGCGAGCCGGGCGGCGGGCAGCCGGCGGCCGGGGGAGAGCCGGCGGCGCGGCCGGACCCGGCGCGCCTCGGCCTCCGCGACGGGGACCGGCACGGTGCCGGTGGTCACGGCGGTCATTTCCGGTACTCCGCCGGTACGGCCTTCGCGGCGAGGGACTCGAAACGGTGGTCGAAGAGCCCGGAGACATCGGTCTTCTTCACGAACCCGCCCGCCGCCAGCAGATCGGCGGTCTCCTGCTCCCACTTGATCGCCTCGTCCCAACGGGGCGGGAACAGCGGCTTGTTGGCAAGCCTGGTGATGCCCTGGGCCTGGGCGAGGGTCAGGTTCTGCGTCCTGACGTAGAACTCCTCGTTCCAGGTGCCCGGGTTCTCCCACTGCCAGACCAGGCCCTTGGCCCACTCGGGGATGTACGCGGCGACCGCGGCGGCCTTGGCCTTGTCGTTCAGCACCGCCTGCGGCGCCCAGAGCAGGTTCAGCAGGTCGACGACGTCGGTGGCGATGGTGTGGGCGCCCTTGGAGCCGTACTGCTGGAGGTAGGCCGGTGCCTGGGTGTTGGCCAGCGGGGCCACGTCCACCTGGCCGGACTGCAGGGCGGTGAGGAACTGGTTGCTGGTCAGCGGGACCAGGCGCACGTCGTCGTAGGCGAGCCCGGCCTCCTTCAGTGCCCGAAGCAGGACGACACCCTGCGCCTGCCCCTGCGAGAAGGCGAGCTTCTTTCCCTTGAATTCGGCGACCGTGCGTATGTCGCTGCCGGGCTTGGTGGCGAACAGATAGTTCGGCTTGCGGGTCAGCTCGATCGCCACGATTTTTGCGGCGAAACCCTGGTACTGCGCCTGGATCGGCGGAATTCCCGCGTTGTTGGCGAGGTCGAGGGACTTGGCGCGGAACGCGTTGATGACATCAGGACCGGCGCCGATGTTCACCCAGCTCGACACCGTGAACGGCAGTTCCGGCAGCTTCGCCAGCTTGAACGCCAGCTGCTGCGTGCCCAGATAGGAGGCGATCTTCAGGCTGGTGCCGGCCGGGACCTTGTCGGCCAGCGGAGCGGTCGAGGCGCCCGCGGTGTCGGCGGCGGCGCTGCCGCCCGCGCAGCCGCTCAGCCCGGCCACGGCCGCCGAGGCGCCGAGCAGTGAGGTGAGGAAGATCCGGCGGTCGATGCCGGAGGAGGACGCAGAAGGCATGGGAGTGCTCCGGGGAGAAAAGCAGCAGAAAGGCAGGGCGAATTCCCGGCGACGGAAGGCCGGAAAGAGAGATCTCACGCAGAGGGAAATGCGCGCCCGGGGCGCGTCAAGACGTCAGCAACAGAGGGTGCGACAGGTCATGAGAGGGATGTTCCTTGCCGTGGACGACGGCTGTCAATATTCCGAGTTTCTGAATTAAATAAGCTCTGGTGACAGGGCCGGAGCCGTGGCGGGCGAGGCGCTCAGCGGGTCCCGGTACAGCACGTCGAGGACCACCGAACCGCCCGCCACCGCCAGCACCGAGGCCCCGAAACTGGTCGGCGCGACCACGGCCGCCCGCTCCGTGCCGACCGCCTCCCGCAGCGCGGCCAGACAGTCCTCGCGGTAGAGCACCCCGACCTCGGTGACGACCACGCTCTCCGGGTTGAGGACGTCGAGCAGCAGCGCCGCCGCCCGCCCGGTCAGCCGCGCCCGCTCCACCAGCAGCCGTACGGCCGCCGGATCGCCGGCCCCGGCCGCCGCGAGGACGTCCATCGGGTTGCCGCCGTCCGTCACCCCGGCCGCCCGGGCCCGCCGCACCAGGGTGCGTTCGCTGAGCTCCACCTGAAGGCAGCCGGTGCGTCCGCAGCCGCAGGGCTCGGTGCCGCCCGGCACCGGGAGGTGGCCGATCATGCCGGCCTGGGAGCGCGGGCCGTGGTGCACCTCGTCGCCGGTGGCGAAGGCCGCGTCGACCACGTTCCCGACGAACAGGTGCAGCACGCTGCGGCTGCCCCGGGCCCGCCCGAAGAGCCGCTCCCCGTTGACCAACGCGCGCGCGTGCCCGTCCACATGGACCGGCAGCCCGGTGTGCGCGCCGAGCAGCTCGCGCACCGGCACCTCGCGCCAGCCCAGCAGGGGGTGCTCGACGACGGTCCCGGAGTCCCGGTCCACCCAGCCGCCGACGGCGACGCCGACGCCCAGCGGCCGGCTGCCGGGCGTCTCGTCGAGCAGCGCGTCGAGCCCCGCGGCGGCCCGCGCCAGCACCGCGCGCGGATCGGTGTCCCGGTGCTTCAACTCCCGCCGTACGACGACCCGTCCGCGCAGGTCGAGCAGGGCGACCGTGGTGTACGGCACGGCCACGTGCACCCCGCCGACCACGAACCGCGAGTCGTCCAGGTCGACCGGTACGTGCGGCCGGCCCACGCCCTTCACGCGCCGCGGCGCCTCCGTCTCCCGGATCAGGCCGAGTTCGGTGAACCGGGCGCAGTAGTCGGTGACGGAGGCCGGGGAGAGCCCGGTCAGCCGGGCGATGGTGGAGCGGGCGACCGGCCCGTGCTCCAGGACCGAGCGGAGGACCACACTGGCGCTGGTCCGCCGCCGGTCACGGGGCGCGGAGGTGGGCGGGGGTGCCGCGGTACGGGGCATGGGAAACCGTCCTCGGGAACGGGGCCGACACGTCTCGTCTCGGGAGCCGAGGCGCGCCGGACGGTCTCCCGCCGCGCGGCCTCAGAGCGGACGGCGACAGACGGCAGCCCCTTGCCGCCGCAGGTCGACATAGCGACGCGACGTGAGGTTCAGGGACTGGGCGACCATGTCCGGAAGCGTAGGCCAGAAACCTTGAATCCCACCAGAGTGCTGGGATTCGATTGGTGGAACTCCACAGGCCTGTTCAACGCCGTTGACGTGACTGAAACATCTCTGCCTCAGTGATCGGCGTCACCTCGTACCGCGTGTAACCCACACCCTTTGTGGGGAGCCCACCAAGTGCCGCTTCCGGCCTTTGTCGATCGCTGACGTGTCCGGCTCAGACGGGCCGGGATAGCGTCACGGAGTCCCTTGCCTGCCCCCACCCCGCGGAGTCCCCATGAGCACCGCCACCGCCGCCGCGTCGACCCGCACCGGCACCGTCCTCGCCGACCTCCTGCCCGCGTCCCGGGTGCGCGACGCCGCCCTCGTGCTCGGCGGTGCCGCGCTCACCGGCCTCGCCGCTCAGATCGCCGTCCCGGTGCCCGGCTCCCCGGTCCCGGTGACCGGGCAGACCTTCGCGGCCCTGCTCGTCGGCACCGCCCTCGGCGCCCGCCGCGGCCTGCTCTCCCTCGCCCTGTACGCGCTGGCCGGCCTCGCCGGGGTGCCCTGGTTCGCGAGCGGCACCTCCGGTGTCTCCGTCTCCTTCGGCTACATCCTCGGCATGATGCTGGCCTCCGCCGTCGTCGGCGCCCTGGCCCGGCGCGGCGCCGACCGCGGCGTGCTGCGCATGGCCGGCACGATGCTGCTCGGCGAGGCGGTCATCTACGCGATCGGCGTGCCCTACCTCGCCTACGCCGCCGACATGTCCGCGTCCGCGGCGATCGCGGCCGGCCTCACCCCGTTCCTGATCGGCGACGCGGTCAAGGCGGTCCTGGCGATGGGCGCGGTGCCCGCGGCGTGGAAGCTCGTCGACAAGCGCTGACCCGACCCGAACGGCGGTGGGGCCCCGGACGCATCGGCATCCGGGGCCCCACTCCTGTCCGGGCTGCTACGACGGCTGCCGCGGCCGTCGCCGCGACCACCACACCCCCGCCGCACCGGCCGCGATCAGCGCCGCGCCGGCCGCGCCGAGCGGCAGCACGGCACTGCCCGCGCCGGTCTTCGGCAACTGGTCGCCGCTCGGCCCCACCGGCTTGTTGTCGGTGCCGAGCAGCAGCGGGGTGGCCGGCGCGTTCGGCGACGGGTTCGTCGTACCGAACGGCACCGGGCCCTGCTGCCAGAACGTCTTCTTCCCGTCCGCGCTCTGCACCGGCAGGCAGATCTTCCCGGTCCCGCCGAGGTCGAACGCGGCGTCCACGACATAGGACTTCGACCTGCCCGCGCCGAGCACGCCGACGGAGCAGGTGAAGGCGCTGTTCGAACCGGCCGGCAGGTCTTTCTGCGCGATCGCGGCACAGCCCTGAACGCCCTTGATCCTCAGGTCGTCGAAACCGACCACCAGAAGACTGATGTCGTCGCTGTCCTTGGTCCCTTCATTCTTCACGGTGGCGGTGATCGCCGTTTTCTGCGAACTGTTGTCGACCGAGATCCGCTCGGGCAGCGTGGTCGTCAGCCGCACACCGTCCGGCGCCTGGTCGACCGCTTTTCCCCCCTTGCCGCTGCCCGGTCCCTGGTCGTCGGCGACGGCCGTGAACGGCAGGATCATCACGGCCGAGAAAGACGCCGTGACCAGCGATCCGGTGACCACGGTCAGCCGCCGGACCGTACGACGAGAACTCATGTTCGTCCCCCTTGCATCCCCCTGGACCGCGCCTGAATTCGCGGTCACTTGAAGAGGTACCACAAGATTTCTCCGCACTATGCTGGTACGGCCGTAAGTGTGACCATTGTGTGCCGGCAGGGGCGGTCGTTGAGGGGGTGCAGCGAATTGCCGGGGAATTCAGAGAATTCAGGGAATTCAGTTGGCGCGGGGAATCCGGAGAATCCGGGGGGCCCGGAGAGCGCGGGGACGGGCGGGGTTCCCGGGCTGCTGGTGACCGGCCGCTACCGGCTGGCCGAGAGCATCGGGCAGGGCGGCATGGGGCGGGTGTGGCGGGCCGCCGACGAGACGCTCGACCGGCAGGTCGCCGTCAAGGAGATGCGGATCGACGGCCTCGACGCCGAGGACACCCGCACCCGCCGCGAACGCACCCTGCGCGAGGCCAGGGCCACCGCCCGGATCGACCACCCCAATGTGGTGCGGGTCTACGACGTCGTCGACGAGGGCGAGCGCCTCTGGATCGTCATGGAGCTGGTCCATGGCCGCTCCCTGGAGTGGATCATGGCCGAGGAGGGCGCGCTGAGCCCGCGCGCAGCCGCCCGGATCGGCCTCGGCCTGGTCGCGGCGCTGCGTCAGGTGCACGCCGGGGGAGTGCTGCACCGCGACATCAAACCCGGGAACGTGCTGGTCGAGAGCGCCGCCGGCCGGGTCGTCCTCACCGACTTCGGCATCGCCGCGATCCAGGACGCCAAGGCGCTCACCATGGTCGGCATGCTCGTCGGCTCCCCCGACTACATGGCGCCCGAACGCGTCTCCGGCCGCCCGCAGGGCCCGCCCTCCGACCTCTGGTCGCTCGGCGCCACCCTGTGCGCGGCCCTCGGCGGCCGGTCCCCCTTCTCCCGCGACACCACCCTGGCCACCCTGCACGCCGTCCTCTACGAGGAGCCCGAACTTCCGCCCACGGCAGGCCCGTTGCGCGACGTGCTGGCAGCCCTCCTGGAGAAGGAACCGACGGCCCGCCCCGGCCTCGCGGAGGTCGAACGGGAACTGCACCCGGTGGCCTACCCGCCCCCCGTGGAACGCCGAACCCCCACCTACGTACTGCGCCCTCCGACCCCGCAGGACCAACCCCCACGGCCACAGGTCAGCGCATCGACAGAGGCGGCCTCCGAGCCCCGCACGGAGGTCCGCTCGGAAACCCCGTCGGGCAGTTCGGCGGCCCGGACACCGGAGCGCCCCACCAGCGAACGCCCCGAACCACAGCGCCCGGAACCGCAGCGCCCCGAAAGGGGCGCGGGGCTGCACCGATCAGCGGCTCCGCCGCGGCGCGCGCCCAGCCACGACGCGCCCGCACGTCCCCACCCGGCCAAAGCCCCCCGACGCACAACTCTCCTCGCCGTCCTGGGAATCGCCGCCGTGGCCACCGCCCTCGCCGTCCTCCTCCTCACCACCACAACAGGCGGCGGCGACAGCAACACAACGACCGGCACCTCCACGACCCCCTCGGCTGCAACCGACCCCCCGGCAACCGTGGCGGGCACCGCCCGCCCCCGCTCCCTCCCACCCGGCACCCACGAGGAGGCCGGCGGCTTCGCCTGGGCGCCGCCCGCCGGCTGGCGCAGGGACGTGAAGACGGGCGCCGAGGTCCACTACACCTCCCCCGACGGCGGCCAGGAACTCGTCGCCAAGTCCTCGCTCGCCCGCGGCAACCTCATGGAGACCTGGAGCGCCTCCGAGCAGAGCGCCCACCAGGGCCAGGACTACACCAAGATCCGGTTGGCCGAGACGACCTTCCGCGGCCACCCGGCCGTCGTCTGGGAGTACACCTTCACCCTCGGGGGCACCCCCTGGCACGCACGGCTGCTGGGCTTCGACGCCGGCGGCAAGTCGTACCAGATCAACACCTGGTACCAGCCGGCGGTCGAAGCCCAGGCCGTACGGACGTACGAGAAGGTGAAGGACAGCTTCACCCTGCTGTGAGGGTCAGCCGACGGACACCTGGTCGGCGGGCTCGGCGTCCGCGCCGGCCTCCGCGTCCGCCCGGCCCCCGCCCGTCACCTTCTGCTTCACCAGGGCGACCGCGACCACCGCCGCGGCGACCAGCAGCGAGAGCAGCACCGTCGTACGACCGCTGCTCTCGCCCTCCGTGTCGGTCAGCATGTAACCCAGCACGAAGACGATCAGACCGGCCGTCGCCCAGGTCAGGTACGGGTACAGCCACATCTTCACGACGAGCTTCTCCGGCGCCTCGGCCTGGATGATCTTCCGCATGCGCAGCTGCGAGAAGCAGATGACCAGCCAGACGAACAGGGCCACCGCGCCACTGGAGTTGACGAGGAAGAGGAAGACGGAGTCCGGGAACCGGTAGTTGAAGAAGACGGCGACGAACCCGAAGACGACGGACGCGACGATCGCGGCCGTCGGCACCCCGCGGGCGGTGGTCCGCGCGAACGCCTTCGGCGCGTCACCGCGCTGCCCGAGCGAGAACGCCATCCGGGAGGCCGTGTACAGGCCGGAGTTGAGACAGGACAGCACGGACGTCAGCACGATGAAGTTCATGATCTGGCCGGCGTGCGCGATGCCGAGGGAGTCGAGGGCGGCGACGTACGAGCCCTTCTCCTTGATCGACGGGTCGTTCCACGGCAGCAGCGAGACCACGATGAGGATCGAGCCGAGGTAGAAGACGCCGATCCGCCAGATGATGCTGTTGGTGGACTTGGTGACCGCGCGCTGCGGGTCCTCCGACTCGCCGGCGGCCAGGGTGGCGATCTCGCTGCCCATGAAGGAGAAGACGACGAGCAGCACGCCGGTGAGGATGGCGCCGGGCCCGTGCGGCAGGAAACCGCCGTGGCCGGTGAGGTTGGAGAAGCCCGCCTTGTCGGTGTCGGCGCCGGGCAGCACGCCCAGCACCGCCAGCAGGCCGACGACGATGAACGCGCCGATCGCGACGACCTTGATGCCGGCGAACCAGAACTCGAACTCGCCGTAGGAGCCGACGGAGACCAGGTTGGTCGCGGTGAGCACCGTCATCACGATGAGCGCCCAGGCCCACTGCGGTACGGCCGGGATCCAGCCTTCCAGGATCGT
Organism: Streptomyces sp. NPDC048278; assembly: GCF_040652195.1. Classification (NCBI taxonomy): domain Bacteria; kingdom Bacillati; phylum Actinomycetota; class Actinomycetes; order Kitasatosporales; family Streptomycetaceae; genus Streptomyces; species Streptomyces sp. NPDC048278. The sequence continues at coordinate 218,272 of NZ_JBEZLP010000004.1, read as the reverse complement.
GGCACCGGCGGTGGCCTCGACCGCCAGCACCACCACCCAGAAGAACCAGTACAGCCAGCCGATGGAGAACCCGGCCCAGCGGCCGAGCGCGCGGTCCGCGTGCGCGGAGAACGATCCGGAGGTGGGGTTGGCGGCTGACATCTCGCCGAGCATCCGCATCACCAGCACCACGAGCGTGCCGACGAGTGCGTACGACAGCAGGATGCCGGGGCCTGCGGTGGCGATGCCGGTACTGGAACCGACGAAGAGGCCGGCACCGATGACACCGCCGATGGCGATCATCGACAGATGCCGGTTCTTGAGTCCTGCGTGGAGACCGTCCTGGGGACCGGTGCCAGTCATGGGGGGAATCCTTTGCGCCGGGTGAGCGGGCTCTCGTACGAGCGGCGTACGAGTCGGTCCAGTGAAACGGAGGTGGACTGATTCCTGAACCTTTGAATCCGGATCGTTACTTGAGGTTTTCCTGAGGTTCTGTAGTGTTACTCACAATTTCCGGGACGCTTTCGGTATGCGGCCCCGCCCCTGCCGCGCGTTCACGCCCGTGTCACACTCATCCCATGCGCGTGTATCTCGGCTCCGACCATGCGGGCTTCGAACTCAAGAACCACCTCGTCGAGTGGCTGAAGGCGGCGGGTCACGACCCCGTGGACTGCGGCCCCCACATCTACGACGCCGACGACGACTACCCGCCCTTCTGCCTCCGCGCGGCCGAGCGGACGGCGGCGGACCCCGCCTCCCTCGGCATCGTGATCGGCGGCTCCGGCAACGGTGAGCAGATCGCCGCGAACAAGGTGAAGGGCGTGCGGGCGGCGCTCGCCTGGAGCGAGGAGACCGCGTCGCTCGGCCGGCAGCACAACAACGCGAACGTCGTGGCGGTGGGCGCGCGCATGCACACGCAGGACGAGGCGACGAAGTTCGTCGAGACCTTCCTGAACACGCCGTTCTCCGAGGGCGAGCGGCACATCCGCCGCATCGACATGCTCTCCGCCTACGAGACCACAGGCGACCTCCCCCCGATCCCGGCCCACCACCCCCAGCCGTAGCCCACCCACCCGACCCGGTCGCCTGCGAAGCGAGGCGGGTGCGTGACCCCAGACATTCGACCGCAGGCACGCGCGGCCTGACCCCGCAGTTCCCCGCGCCCCTTACGGGGCGCCTACAGGGCACCTGCGGAGCGGGGCCCTGGTCGGGCTCCCTGCGGGGTGCCTGTGGGGCGGCCCTGGCAGGGCTTCCCGCCGGGCGGCTCTGGCCTGGCTTCTGCGGGGTACCTGCGGGGGACCCTGGCTGGGGCGCTGTGGGATGTTGACTGGTGGGGCGCTTCGGATCTGTTCGACGTTCACCTCTCCACTGACCGAGTCGGGTGGGTGGGTGGGAAAGGAATGGCCTCAGTGCCAGAGGGGCACACGATTCATCGGCTTGCGCTGGACTACCGGCGGCTCAGCGGACCCGTACGGGTCACCAGCCCGCAGGGCAAGTTCTCCGACGCCGCCGCGCTGATCGACGGTGCCCCCCTCACCCGTACCGAGGCGCACGGCAAACATCTTTTCCTCGGCTTCCGCGACAGCGACTGGGTGCATATCCATCTCGGCCTCTTCGGCAAGGTGGGGTTCGGTGACGCCCCCGCACCGCCACCCACCGACACCGTCCGGCTGCGGCTCGCGGACGCGACGTCGTACGTCGACCTGCGCGGCCCGACCACGTGCGCGCTGATCACGGGGGAGGAGAAGGACGCCGTACACGCCCGCCTCGGCCCGGACCCGCTCCGTGCCGACGCCGACCCGGACGCCGCGTACCGCAGGATCTCCCGCAGCCGTACGACCGTCGCCGCCCTGCTGATGGACCAGAAGGTCATCGCGGGCGTCGGGAACGTCTACCGCGCCGAGGTCCTGTTCCGGCACGGGATCGACCCCTACCGCGCGGGCAAGGACATCACCCCCGCCGAATGGGACGGCATCTGGGCCGACCTCGTCGGACTCATGCACGAGGGCGTCCGCAACAACCGCATCGACACCGTCCGCCCCGAGCACACCCCCGAGGCGATGGGCCGCCCGCCCCGCGTCGACGACCACGGCGGCGAGGTGTACGTCTACCGCCGGGCCACCCTGCCCTGCCACCTCTGCGGCACCGGCATCCGCACCGCGGACCTCGCCGCCCGCAACCTCTTCTGGTGCCCCGCCTGCCAGCAGCGCTGACCACGCGGGGAGAACCGGCGGCCTAGAAGCCGTGCGGCAGCCACGGCGGCACCGGTGACCCGAACGCCACCGACGCCTCCGCCAGCGCCCCCGGCCGCACTTCGCCCACCCGCCCGGCCCGCGCCAGCGACAGCAGGGACACGCCACCGAGGTACGCCGCCCCCAGCTCCCGTACCGACAGCGTCAGTTCGGCCGCGTCCGTCGTACGCTCGCAGGACGCCCCCTTGGTGTCCCCGGTCAGCCGCCAACGCCCCGCGTTCCAGGGGCAGAAGGTGTCCGCCACCTCCAGCACCACGTCCACCGGCGTCTGGTAGGTGCGCGCCGCGAGCGCCGCGCCGACGTCCACGAGACGCACGTACCCCATGTCCCGCAACCGCGTCAGACAGCGCCGGATGTCGGAGACCTGGTGCTGCCAGGCGTCGTCGACCGGCCGCCCCCGTACCGTCAGCTTCGACATCAGGTCGATGCCGAACAGGAACCGCCACAGCGCCGCGTCGCTCGCCGGATCGAGCGCGGCGAGGTCCTCCAGGGACACCGTGCCGTCGTGCCCGCTCGGCGACCAGCCCAGCTTCGTACGGAACCGGGCGTACCCGGTGACCTTCCCGTCCCGCTCGGCGACCACGCACTGCAGCGCCGACGCCCCGCCCCGCTCGCTCTCCGGGTCCAGCAGGCCCGCCCGCTCCCAGCCCGGCTGCCGGGCCAGCATCCCGGGCCGCAGCGGCACCAGCTCCGCGTAGACCGCCTCGCACGCGTCGAGCACGGCGGCCGGGTCGGCGTACCGCAGCCGTATGTCACCGGTGCCGGCCGGCACGTCGAGCGTCACCCGGCCCGTGTCGATCTCGGCATGCAGCTGGAAGGTCGCGGCGCCGTACCCGAACCGGCCGTAGATCGCCGGCTCGGAGGCGGTCAGGGCGGCCAGCGGCTCGCCCCACTCCCGTATGTCGTCCAGCTGGCGGCGCATCATCGACGTCAGCACCCCGCGCCGCCGGTGCGTCGCGGCCACGCTCACCATGGTGATCCCCGCGGTGGGCAGCACGGCACCGCCCGGCACCGTCATCCGGAACCGGAACGCGCCCGCCGTCCCGACCAGTTCGGAGTCGTCCCAGACGGCCAGCGACCGCTCGCACTCCGTCAGGGACCGGTCCAGCGCACGCTCCTCGGCCGAAGCCGAACCGGCGCCGAAGGCCCGCACCAGGTGGTCCCACCACCCGTCGAACTCCTCGGGACGCAACACCTTCAACTCGGTCGCACGCTCGGTCGCCATACGCCATGACTAGCAGGGCATTGCAGGACGAGCCAGCGAATTTCTCCCGGACGGCGACGCGGGGGCTTCCGGTGAAGTTCACTGTGAAGTCGCACTCGAAGGTGAGCCTCGGACGGGGGACAAGTGGGACCTCCCGTGCCAAGCAGCTGGTCCGATGGATAGGGTCCCGAACTAATGGCAGTAGACCGAGAGCGGCGCGCGAAGGCCGAGACGCTTCCGGCCCGGTGGAAAGTGCAGTGGCACCGGGTCCGCGTCGGCGTGCGCAGAAGCGCCGTGGACTACTTCCGTGGCGACGGCTCCGACTGGATCGCCCTGGTCGGACTGCTGCTGACCGTCCCGGTCCTCGCTTCGATGACCCTCGCCAACTCGGTCTGGTTCTCGCCGGCCGCGCTGGTCCTGCCGATCATCGCGGGCGGCCTGCTGCTGCGCCCGGCGAGCCTGCTCGGCCTGTACGCGGCGGCGGCCACCGCCCTGATCGTGGAGTCGGTACGGCTCGGCCCCTACACCGAGGGCCCCTCCCGGGTCACCCCGGGCGTGGTCCTCGTCGTCGCCGCCTGCGGTTTCTTCGGTCTGCTCACCGCCCAGTTCCGCAGCCGGGTCGGCGTGCCCTGGCGGCGCGGCGGCACCATGCTCTTCGACCTGCGCGAACGCATCCGGGTGCAGAGCAAGCTGCCGAAGCTGCCGCCCGGCTGGCACCGCGAGATGGCCCTGCGGCCGGCCGGCGGCCAGTCCTTCTCCGGCGACTTCGTGGTCGCGGCCCGCACGAACAACGGCCGCACGATGGAGGTCGTCCTCACGGACGTCTCCGGCAAGGGCATGGACGCGGCGTCCCGCGCGCTGCTGCTCTCCGGCGCGTTCGGCGGCCTCCTCGGCTCGCTCCCGCCCCACGCGTTCCTCCCCGCCGCCAACGGCTACCTGCTCCGCCAGGACTGGGACGAGGGCTTCGCGACCTCCATACACCTGGTCCTGGACCTCGACTCCGGCGACTACGAGCTGTACTCCGCGGGCCACCCGCCCGGCCTCCAGCTCAGCGCCGGCAGCGGTCGCTGGGAGGAGAAGGCCGCCGAGGGCCCCCTCCTCGGCGTGTACGACGGCGCCCAGTTCGACCCCGTGAAGGGCTCTCTGCGCCCCGGCGACGTCCTCATGATCTTCACGGACGGCCTGGTCGAGACGGCCGACCGCGACATCGTCGAAGGCATGGACCGCCTCACGGGAGAAGCCGACCGCTACGTCGCCGGCGGCTTCCACGGCGCCGCCTGGCACCTCATCGAGGCAGTCGCCAAGGACGTCAACGACGACAGAGCCCTCCTCCTCATCTGCCGCGAGGCGACACGATGACCGCGCCCGCGGACCGCCGACGCCTGCGGGCGCGCGGTGGCCGACCGCGCAGTTCCCCGCGCCCCTGACGGAGCGCTTCGCGCCGTGCCCCGGGATGCGGCTGCGGGCCGCCGACGCCTGCGGGCGCGCGGTGGCCGACCGCGCAGTTCCCCGCGCCCCTGACGGGGCGCTTCGTACCGCGGCCCGAGGGTGTGGCTGCGGACCCCTGACGCCTGCGGGCGCGCGGTGGCCGGTCGCGCAGTTCCCCGCGCCCCTGACGGAGCGCTTCGTGCCGCGCCCCTTGTGGGGCTACTCAGCTGCGGGCAGGCGTGCCGCAGGGCGGCACGGGTGGGCGCGGCGGTGCGCGGTCGGCGCCGGTGAGCGTTCCCAGCCTCCGCCCGGCCACGGGATACTCGCACCGTGGACATCCTCAGCCTCGCCGACGTGGAGACGCTCGCCCGGACCGCTCACGCGGCGCAGACCGACAAGGCCGGGCGTCCCTACGCCGAGCACCTCGCCGCCGTCGCCGACGGCGTCCGTGCCCGCGGCGGCGACCCGGACCAGATCGCCGCCGCCTGGCTGCACGACGCCGTCGAGGATCACGCCCTCACCGAGGAGTGGCTGGACACGGCCGCCCTGAGCCCCCGCACGAAGGCCATCGTGCTCGCCCTCACCAAACACCCGGGCGAGCCCCCGGAGTCGTACGCCCACCGCGTCCGCACCACCCCCGGCGCCCTCCTCGTCAAGGAAGCCGACCTCGCGCACAACGCCGACCCCGGCCGTCTCGCCGTGCTGGACGAGTACACCCGTACACGGCTGACCGAGAAGTACGCCCGGATGCGCGCCCTCCTCGGCCTCGCCGGGTAGGCACCCTCACACGCCGGCCATCTCCCGGCTCCGCGGCTCCCGCTCCCGCTCCCGGGCCGGTTCCACCGCGTCCCGCCGGAACGCCCAGTCCATCCGCGGCTCCATGGCGAACCGGAACACCCGCCGCACGGGCCGCGTGCACAGCAGCGTCACGCACGCGCCCGCGAGCGCCGTGACGAGGATCTCGCCGAGCGGCCCGTGCAGCCACTCCGGGTCGAACCAGCCCGCGTGGACGCCGTACTTCACGACGAAGCCGTGCAGCAGGTAGCCGTACAGCGTGCCCGCGCCCAGCGCCGTGAACCACGTCCGCCGGCCCGGTACCCAGGAGAAGAAGCCGGCCGTCAGCAGCATCGAGCAGCCGAACATGCCGAGCACCATCAACGGCCCGCACCACCACGGCGCGCCCAGCTCCTGCGCGGAGTCCCGGTGGTAGAACCACGCGGTGTTCAGCCGCGGCACCGACCACCACGCGAAGGCCAGCGCGAGGGCGAACACCGGCACCGCGGCGATCCGCACCGGCCACCGGCGCACCAGCCGGAAGTGCTCGGGCCGCAGGCACAGGCCGAGCACGAAGTACGGCAGGAACTGCAGCACCCGCTGGAGGTCGAGGTCGTCACCGATGGACGGCGACACGGACGCCAGCATCGCGACGCCGAAGGCGACCGGAAGGGGATGGCGGACCGCCTTCCACAGGGGCGTGGTCAGGCGCCAGACGAACAGCGCGCACAGGAACCAGGTCAGGTACCAGGGATCGAGCAGGCTGATGTCCTGGCCGGAGTCGCCGACGACGAAGCGCTGGAAGAGCGAGTAGCCGGTCTCGAACAGGATATAGGGGACGACAACCCCGGTGACCAGCCGCTTCAGCCGGTCGGGGCGCATGTCGAAGTTCCGGGAGAAGTAGCCGGAGACGATGATGAACGCCGGCATGTGGAACGCGTACACCACGCAGTACAGCGCCTCCAGGACGCGGCTGTCGCCCTTCAGCGGCTCCCATGAGTGACCCATCGCGACGAGCACGATCGCCAGGTACTTGGCGTTGTCGAAGAACGCGTCGCGCGGTCTGCCCGCCGGCGGTCGGGCCGGGGGACGTGGTGTTCGGTTCTGGCCGGGGGACGTGGCGGCGTCAGACATCTGAGGCACCCTAGCGTCGCCTGTGGGATTTCGTAAAACCGCCCATGTGTTTCCTGGTAATCGGCGACAACCGAATCCTGAGGGCCGGATGATTTACCGGGGGCGATGCCTGCGCCTATGCAGTTCCATGCTCCACTTACACCCGCGATGTCCTTATTCATCCCTACTAATTGGTGCATAACGGCCGCAGGTCGCCGCCCTTTGCCGTGCCTGTGTCAATAATTCGAATGGGCTGCGCGCGAGTTGTGTGGACACGGAAACCATGTCCGTCAATTGCCGTGGATCCGCGGGCGGGTGGGGCCTCGAATTGCAGTGCGGGCAGATGCCGGTGTGAGGTGAGTTGTCGACGTTGTGTCACGAACCGCATAGTGCGGCCGGGTTGGTGGCACGATGGATCTGGCGGGGGTGCGGGGCCGTACCCCAGGGCCGGAGAGCGGACCGACCGAGGGTGTGATCAGTTGTGGCTATTTCACTGTCTGTAGTGCTGCTGTTGGCGATCATCCTTGTGGTGCTGATGAGAGGGGGGAACATCAAGGCGGGCCCCGCGATCGTCGCCGTCCTGTTCGGCTTCTTCCTCGCGTCGACCGGGATGGCCCCCTCCATCCAGCGCTTCCTCGACTCGCTGGCGCAGACCATAAACTCGATCAACTTCTGACCGCGGGAGCCGGCCGTCGGTGGCAGTGCCCGTCCGTCCGTCTATCCGTGCGCGACGGGGACCTGCTTCCAGCCGTCGACCGACCTCGTCACGAAGAGGACCCGGTAGACCTCGCGGGTCCACACGGTTGCACCCTCACCGTGCCCGGGGAGTTCCTGGAACGCCTCTTCCTCCGAGTCGTAGCTGTACGTACGACCCTTCGCGTCCTTGACCATCCACTCTCTGCCGGGCAGCCCGGCGGCTCCCATGGCCATGCCGGCTTCTCCTTCGCCGCGGACCAGGCCCCGACAACGCCGCAGGCCCAGGTCACAGGGGTAAATTTACCCCCCTGGCCTGGGCCTGGGCCATTCGGAGCGGGCGACGGGAATCGAACCCGCGTAGTCAGTTTGGAAGACTGAAGCTCTACCATTGAGCTACGCCCGCACAACATGCGCCGCAGGTCGGGGACCGCGGCACAGAAGGCATCGTAGCGGGTCGTCCGCCGCCTAGGCCAACGCGATTGGTCTGCGGGGACACGACCGGGAGGACGACCGGGAGGACGACCGGGAGAGGCGGCCCGGGACCTGCCGCGGACGCGTCGCCGGTACGGGTGAACAAAGCGGCCGACGCAGGCGGCCCGGGCATGTACCCTACGTGTCGCACCGGAACGGGGTGTGGCGCAGCTTGGTAGCGCGTCCGCTTTGGGAGCGGAAGGCCGTGGGTTCAAATCCCGCCACCCCGACCACCACCTGACGGCGTCCGTCTTGATCGCCTTTTGGGGCGCTGAGCCGCTGCGGTTACTATGCAAGCTGCGCGCCCGCGTGTCCCGGCCCCCGCACGGCGGCCTACGAACTCCTCCGGGCGGCGAAACTCCGCCGGGCCCCTCTGGCACCGGCAGAACCCGAGAAGTCAGCCACAAGGAGACCGAACCGTGAAGAGCGCCGTGGAGACCCTGAACCCGACCCGGGTTCGGCTCACTGTCGAGGTGCCCTTCGAGGAGCTCAAGGACAGCCTCGACGCGGCGTACAAGAAGATCAACCAGCAGGTCACGGTGAAGGGCTTCCGCAAGGGCAAGATCCCGGCCCGCGTCATCGACCAGCGGTTCGGCCGCGGTGCGGTCCTGGAGGAGGCGGTCAACGACGCGCTTCCGAAGTTCTACACCGAAGCGGTCAACGAGGCCGAGCTGAACCCGCTGGGCCAGCCCGACGTCGACATCACCGAGCTGAAGGACGGCGAGACGCTGAACTTCACCGCCGAGGTCGACGTCCGCCCGGCCCTCGAGATCCCGGACTACTCGGGCATCGAGGTCGAGGTGGACGCGGTCGAGGTCAGCGACGAGGACGTCGAGAAGTCGGTCGAGCAGCTCCGCGAGCGCTTCGCCTCCACCTCGCCGGTCGAGCGGGCCGCCGAGGACGGCGACGTCGTCACCATCGACCTGGAGGCCAAGGTCGACGGCGAGGTCCTGGAGGACGGCATCGCCAGCGGTGTCTCGTACACCATCGGCTCCGGCGAGCTCCTCGACGGCATCGACGACGCCGTGAAGGGCCTGGAGGCCGGTGGCGAGGCCACCTTCACCTCCGAGCTCAAGGGCGGCTCCGCGGCCGGCCGCGACGCCGAGGTCACCGTCAAGGTCACCCAGGTCGCCGCCCGCGAACTGCCCGAGCTGGACGACGAGTTCGCACAGCTCGCCTCCGAGTTCGACACCCTGGACGAGCTCAAGGAAGACAGCCGCAAGCGGCTCGCCAACATGAAGACGTACGACCAGGCCACGCAGGCCCAGGAGCGCGTCCTGGAGAAGCTCCTGGAGCTCGTCGAGGTGCCCGTCCCCGAGAAGCTGCTCGAGGACGAGATCAACACCCGCAAGCACAACCTGGAGCACCACCAGCTCGGCCAGATGGGCCTCGACCTCGACAAGTACCTGGAGATCCAGGGCAAGACCGCCGAGGAGTTCGAGACCGAGACCCGCGAGGCCGCGGTCAAGGGCATCAAGACCCAGTTCGTCCTCGACGAGCTGGTCAAGGTCGAGAAGCTGAACGTCAACCAGGAGGAGCTCACCGAGCACCTCATGCGGCGCGCGGCCTCCTCCGGCATGTCCCCCGACCAGTTCGCCCAGGCCGTCGTCGAGGGCGGCCAGGTTCCGCTCCTGGTCGGCGAGGTCGCCCGCGGCAAGGCCCTGGCCGTCGTGGTCGAGGCCGCCACGGTGAAGGACACCAACGGCGAGATCGTCGACCTGGACGACGAGGACGAGGACGAGACGGAGGCCCCCGAGGCCGCCGCCGAGGCCACCGACGCCCCCGCCGAGGACAAGACCGAGGGCTGAGCCCTACGGCGCCCGTAACGGCGTACAGAGGGGCTCCTGGGCACTGTCCCGGGGGCCCCTTCGTCGTTGCGGCCGGGGCGGCTGCCCCCGATGGCGGCGCAGCCGCCGTTCGGGGGCGCGGGGAACTGCGCGACCAGCCCCACGCACCCGCACGCGCCCCCGTACCGCACCCCGAACGGCGCTACGCCCCCGGCGAACAGCCCTGTTACCGGGATTCCCCGAAGGGACCATCGCGTTAGGGTCCATGAGTACGAGGGCAAGGGGACCGGAGTCCGACAGGACTGCAGCCCCCGGCCAAGCCCCCGGCTAGGGAAACGTGAGACGGCCCGGCGCCGTCGTACAGACGAGCAGGTGGATACGTGACGAATCTGATGCCCTCCGCCGCCGGCGAGCCTTCCTTCGGTGGTGGCCTCGGTGACCAGGTCTACAACCGGCTGCTCGGTGAGCGGATCATCTTCCTGGGCCAGCAGGTGGACGACGACATCGCCAACAAGATCACCGCACAGCTGCTGCTGCTCGCGGCCGAGCCCAACAAGGACATCTTCCTCTACATCAACAGCCCCGGCGGCTCGGTGACGGCCGGCATGGCGATCTACGACACCATGCAGTTCATCCCGAACGACGTGGTGACCATCGCGATGGGCATGGCGGCCTCGATGGGCCAGTTCCTGCTCACCGGCGGTACCGCGGGCAAGCGCTTCGCGCTGCCGCACACCGACATCATGATGCACCAGGGCTCCGCGGGCCTGGGCGGTACGGTCTCGGACATCAAGATCCAGGCCCAGTACCTGCTGCGCACCAAGAAGACCATGTCCGAGCTGACCGCCCTGCACTCCGGCCAGTCCGTCGAGACGATCGTCCGCGACGGCGACCGCGACCGCTGGTTCACCCCGGAAGAGGCCAAGGAGTACGGTCTTATCGACGGGATCATCACGCATGCCTCCGGTGTTCCGGGAGGCGGCGGCACCGGTGCCGCCTGAGCCCGGCCAGGCCGCACTCCGCCGAGACTCCAGCCCCCCGAACGCCACCAGGACGGTGAACACCCTCATGACCAACATCCCCGGCGCCGCTGACGCCCGCTACGACGGGCCCCGGCCCGACGCCCGCTACGTCATCCCGCGCTTCGTCGAGCGCACCTCCCAGGGCATCCGCGAGTACGACCCGTACGCGAAGCTCTTCGAGGAGCGCGTGATCTTCCTCGGCGTCCAGATCGACGACGCCTCCGCCAACGACGTCATGGCCCAGCTGCTGTGCCTGGAGTCGATGGACCCCGACCGGGACATCTCGATCTACATCAACAGCCCGGGCGGCGACATGACCGCCCTCACGGCGATCTACGACACGATGCAGTTCGTGAAGCCCGACATCCAGACGGTCTGCATGGGCCAGGCGGCCTCCGCCGCGGCGATCCTGCTGGCCGCCGGCACGCCCGGCAAGCGCATGGCGCTGCCGAACTCCCGGGTGCTGATCCACCAGCCGGCCGGTTCCACCGGCCGCGGCCAGCTCTCCGACCTGGAGATCATCGCCAACGAGTTCACGCGGATGCGCGACCAGCTGGAGAACATGCTGGCCAAGCACTCCAACCGGCCGATCGAGCAGGTCCGCGAGGACATCGAGCGCGACAAGATCCTCACCGCTGAGGAAGCGCTCGACTACGGCATCGTGGACCAGATCATCTCCACCCGGAAGATGAACAACGCGGACGTCCGCTGACAGAGGCCGCTGACAGAGAATGTATTCTCTGCCGCCCTTGGCATGGTTTGACCGCGCGCACCGCAGGGTGCACGTCAAAGTGAACCGTGCCAAGGGGGGCCCGTACGGGGGGCCCGGCAAGGTACCGTCGACATAAGGCAGCACCAGGAGCCGCTGGATTCGAAAGAGTCCAGGCGTCTCCCAGGCGAAGGGGAAGCACACCGTGGCACGCATCGGTGACGGCGGCGATCTGCTCAAGTGCTCGTTCTGCGGCAAGAGCCAGAAGCAGGTCAAGAAGCTCATCGCAGGGCCCGGTGTGTACATCTGCGACGAGTGCATCGATCTCTGCAACGAGATCATCGAGGAGGAGCTCGCCGAGACGAGCGAGGTGCGCTGGGAGGAACTCCCCAAGCCCCGCGAGATCTACGAGTTCCTGGAGGGCTACGTGGTGGGCCAGGAGCCCGCCAAGAAGGCCCTCTCGGTCGCGGTGTACAACCACTACAAGCGCGTCCAGGCAGGGGAGAACGGCGGCGCCCAAGGCCGCGACGACGCCATCGAGTTGGCGAAGTCCAACATCCTCCTGCTGGGCCCCACCGGCTCCGGCAAGACGCTCCTCGCGCAGACCCTGGCCCGCATGCTGAACGTGCCGTTCGCGATCGCCGACGCCACCGCGCTGACGGAGGCCGGCTACGTGGGCGAGGACGTGGAGAACATCCTCCTCAAGCTGATCCAGGCCGCGGACTACGACGTCAAGAAGGCCGAGACCGGGATCATCTACATCGACGAGATCGACAAGGTCGCCCGTAAGAGCGAAAACCCTTCGATCACGCGGGACGTCTCCGGCGAGGGTGTGCAGCAGGCCCTGCTCAAGATCCTCGAAGGCACCACGGCCTCCGTCCCGCCGCAGGGCGGTCGCAAGCACCCGCACCAGGAGTTCATCCAGATCGACACGACGAACGTCCTGTTCATCGTGGGCGGTGCGTTCGCCGGTCTGGAGAAGATCATCGAGTCCCGGGCGGGCGCCAAGGGCATCGGCTTCGGCGCGACCATCCGCTCCAAGCGCGAGCTGCAGTCCAAGGACCAGTTCGAGGACGTCATGCCCGAGGACCTGGTCAAGTTCGGCATGATCCCGGAGTTCATCGGCCGTCTCCCGGTCATCACCTCGGTCCACAACCTGGACCGCGAGGCCCTGCTCCAGATCCTCATCGAGCCGCGCAACGCGCTCGTCAAGCAGTACCAGCGCCTCTTCGAACTCGACGGCGTGGAGCTGGACTTCGAGCGTGAGGCCCTGGAGGCCATCGCCGACCAGGCCATCCTCCGCCAGACCGGCGCGCGTGGTCTGCGCGCCATCATGGAAGAGGTCCTCATGTCGGTGATGTACGAGGTCCCGTCCCGCAAGGACGTGGCCCGCGTCGTCATCACCGCCGACGTCGTCCACTCCAACGTCAACCCGACCCTGATCCCGCGCGACGCGCGCGGCCGGGGCGCGGGGGAGCAGAAGTCGGCGTAACCCCGTCTCCACAGCGAAGCGCCGGGCCCTCCGCGGAGGAACCCGGCGCTTTCGCGTGCGTCGGCGCTACCTCTTGACGACGCGCACCTCACCCCGCACGCCGGCCGCGATCTTCGCCGACTCGTCGAGGCTGTACGTCTTCACCGCCGCCGTCGGCTCCACCATGCCGATGGTGCTGTAGTCCGCCCAGATGCACAGGTAGGCCGTCTGGGCCTTGCCGGTGAGCTGGTTCTTGCCCTTCGCCTGCTGGCACTTCATCACCGCGCCGTCCAGCCCGGCGGGCGAGACCGACTGCGCGTCCCCGGTCAGCTGCACGCTGTCGTCCGAGGAGCCGTCCTTCTTGATGTTGGCGAAGGTGGCGTCCAGCGCGGCCTGCGGGTCCTTCACCGAGCCGTACACCCCGAAGAGCGTGACGTTCTCGGCGGTCTGCGCCTTCGCGACGTCCGCCGGGTTGCTGGTGTCCAGCGACGCCAGGTCCAGGGTCGAGTAGATCGCGGTGACCGAAGTGGCGTCGGTGACACCGGACTTGGCGAGGTCCTGGGCGTCGCTCGAACTCGCCTTCTGCTCGCTGGCGTCACCGACCCGCTTGTACTTGGCGGACAGGATCGAGGCCGGCGCGGACAGCTTGTGCGGACCGTCGTTCTTCAGCGCGCCGGATCCGCTCCAGCCGAGCACGAAGTACGCCCCGACGCCGATCGCCGCCACCACGGCGACCGCCCCGATGACCAGCCCCGTCTTCTTCTTCCCGCCGCCCGGCGCCGGCGGCTGCGGCACGCCGTAGGGCTGCTGGCCGTACGGGGGCTGGCCGTAGGGCGGCTGCTGCTGGCCGTACGGGTTGTCCTGCGGGGGAACGCCCTGGGACGGGTAGCCGTAGCCCGGCTGCGGGGGCTGCGGCGGCTGGCCGTAGGGTCCCGGCTGCGGCGGAGCCTGCTGCGGGTAGCCGTAGCCGGGCTGGGGCGCCTGGGGCGGCTGCGGCGGCTGGCCGTACGGGCCCGGCTGCTGCCCGTAGGGTCCCGGCTGCTGCGGCGGCGGCGCGCCGTACGGGCCCGGCTGGTTGTAGCTCATCTCTGGGTTCCCCTCCAGATGCTTATGTGTTCCTGACATCCTGGCGCAGGCACAGGGGACTCATGGCTCGGGGGTGCCCACCGTTACGGAACAAACGCGTTTCGGGACACCCCTGAGACACCCCTAAACTGGGCCCCGTGACCGAGAATGCTCAGCAGCAGCCCACAGCGCCCAGCACCGAACTGCCGACCCAGTACGCGCCGGCCGACGTAGAGGGGCCGCTGTACGAGCGCTGGGTAGAGCGCGGTTACTTCACGGCCGACGCCAAGAGCGACAAGCCCGCGTACACCATCGTCATCCCGCCGCCCAACGTCACCGGCTCCCTGCACCTGGGCCACGCCTTTCAGCACACGCTGATGGACGCGCTGACCCGCCGCAAGCGCATGCAGGGCTTCGAGGCGCTGTGGCTGCCCGGCATGGACCACGCCGGCATCGCCACCCAGAACAAGGTGGAGCAGCAGCTCGCCGAGGAGGGCAAGTCCCGCCACGACCTGGGCCGCGAGGAGTTCGTCGAGCGGGTCTGGCAGTGGAAGGACGAGTACGGCGGCAGGATCCTCGGCCAGATGCGGCGCCTCGGTGACGGGGTGGACTGGAGCCGTGAGCGCTTCACCATGGACGAGGGCCTGTCCAAGGCCGTCCAGACCATCTTCAAGAAGCTCTACGACGACGAGCTGATCTACCGCGCCGAGCGCATCATCAACTGGTGCCCGCGCTGCCTGACGGCCATCTCGGACATCGAGGTGGAGTACCAGGAGGACGCCGGCGAACTCGTCTCCATCCGCTACGGCGAGGGCGAGGACAGCCTCGTCGTCGCCACCACGCGCGCGGAGACGATGCTCGGCGACACCGCCGTCGCCGTCCACCCCGACGACGAGCGGTACAGGCACCTGGTCGGCAAGCGGATCAAGCTCCCGTTGACGGACCGCACGATCCCCGTCGTCGCCGACACCCACGTCGACCCCGAGTTCGGCACCGGCGCGGTCAAGGTGACCCCGGCCCACGACCCGAACGACTTCGAGATCGGCCGCCGCCACGACCTGCCGGCGCTGACCATCATGGACGAGCACGGCATCATCACCGTCCACGGCCCCTTCCTCGGCCTGGACCGCTTCGAGGCCCGCTCGGCCGTCGTCGGCGCGCTGAAGGAACAGGGCCGCATCGTCGCCGAGAAGCGCCCCTACATGCACTCGGTCGGCCACTGCTCGCGCTGTAAGACCACGGTCGAGCCGCGCCTGTCCATGCAGTGGTGGGTCAAGGTCGGGCCGCTCGCCAAGGCCGCCGGTGACGCCGTCCGCGACGGACGGGTCGGGATCCACCCCGAGGACATGTCGAAGCGCTACTTCGACTGGGTCGACAACATGCACGACTGGTGCATCTCGCGCCAGTTGTGGTGGGGCCACCGCATCCCGATCTGGTACGGCCCGGACGGCGAGGTCGTCTGCGTCGGCCCCGACGAGGCACCGCCGAGCGGCGAGGGCTGGACCCAGGACCCGGACGTCCTCGACACCTGGTTCTCCTCCGGCCTGTGGCCCTTCTCCACGCTGGGCTGGCCGGAGAAGACCCCGGACCTGGAGAAGTTCTACCCGACCGACGTCCTGCTCACGGGCCACGACATCATCTTCTTCTGGGTCGCCCGGATGATGATGTTCGGCCTGTACGCCATGGACGGGGTCGCGCCCTTCCACACCATCGCCCTGACCGGCCTGGTCCGCGACGAGTTCGGCAAGAAGATGTCGAAGTCGAACCCGAACGCGGTCGACCCCCTGGTGTGGATGGACGCGTACGGTTCCGACGCGGTCCGCTTCACCCTCGCCAACGGCGCCAACCCGGGCGCGGACGTGCCGATCGGCGAGGACTGGGTCAAGGCGTCCCGGAACTTCACCAACAAGATCTGGAACGCCACCCGCTTCGCGCTGATGAACGGCGCCACCATCGAGGGCCCGCTGCCGGACGCCGCCGAGATGTCCGCGGCGGACCGCTGGATCCTCTCGCGGCTGAACACCACGGTCGCCCAGGTCGACGCGTACTACGACGACTTCCAGTTCGCGAAGCTCGCCGACGCGCTCTACCACTTCGCCTGGGACGAGGTCTTCGACTGGTACGTCGAGCTGTCGAAGACGACGTTCTTCGCGGGCGGTGACCAGGCGAGGGTCTCCGGCCGGGTCCTCGGCGAGGTCCTGGACGTGATGCTGCGGCTGCTCCACCCGGTCATCCCGTTCGTCACGGACGCCCTGTGGACCACGCTCACCGGGGGCGAGTCGCTCGTCGTGGCCGACTGGCCGAAGGACTCGGGCTTCCGTGACGGGGCCGCCGAGAAGGAGATCGAGCTGGTCCAGCAGGTCATCACCGAGGTCCGCCGGTTCCGCAAGGACCAGGGCCTCAAGGACGGCCAGAAGGTCCCTGCCCGCCTCGACCTGGACGGCACGGCCCTCGCCCCGCACGAGGCGGCCATCCGCCAGCTGCTGCGCCTGCAGGCCGAGGGCGACGCCTTCGCGGCGACCGCGACCCTCCCGGTGGCCGGTGCCACGGTCGCCCTCGACCTCTCCGGCACCATCGACGTCGCCGCGGAGCGCAAGCGCCTCGCGAAGGACCTCGCCGCCGCCGAGAAGGAGAAGGCCCAGGCGACCGGCAAGCTCGGCAACGAGGCGTTCCTGGCGAAGGCCCCGGACAACGTGGTCGAGAAGATCCGCACCCGGCTCGCCAAGGCCGACGAGGACATCGCCCGCATCCGGACCCAGCTGGACCGCCTCCCGCAGGCGTAGCCGCACCGGCTTCCGCAGGCGTCCGGCAGCCCCCTCCACGGGGCCGCCGGGCGCCTGCGGGCGTTTCCCGGGTCGCGCAGCGCCATCCGGCCGTCGCCCTACAATCCAGAAGTAGGAACATGACCGTAATGTTCCGCTTTGGTGCCATGCGGCGGAGGGAACGCCCACATGCAGCGCAGGGGCCGGACGAGGACGCCTCCGCACCGGGGACTGGTCCCCCTGACGGCCGGTGCGGGCGGCCTGCTCGCAGTGCTCATGGGCCTCGTCTTCCTGACGCTGGTGCTGGCGATCGCGGACGCCCAGCACTCCCTGCTCTCCGCGCGGAGCGGCCGGCCCGCCCTGGACCAGATCGGCGTCGTCCAGGGCACCGTCCTCGACATGGACGGCGGTCAGCGCAGCTACGTCATCACCCGCCAGGACGCCTTCCTCGAACCCTGGCGGACCGCCCGGGCCGCGTTCCCCGCACAGGCGCGGCGGCTCGTGGACGTCAGCACCTCCTCCGGCCAGCGGCAGCTCGCCCGGCAGATCCAGCGGTCCGGCCAGTCCTTCATCGACGACTACTCGGTCCCGCTCGTGGCCGAGGCCCGGACCGGCGATCCCGACGCGAGCAGCACCGCACGCACGCTGGAGGGCAAGCAGCGGCTCGACGCGCTCCGGGGCCAGTTCTCCCGCTACCTCCACGACGAACGCGTCGCGATCAGCCGGCGCGAGAACGCACTCGAGGCCCGGATGCGCATGCTGACGATCGCCGCGTCCGTCGGCGTCGGCGCGGCGGTCCTGCTGATCGTCGCCTACGGCGCCTACGTGACCCGGGTGATCGTCTGGCCGGTGCGCAGGATGGCCCGCTTCGCGACCCGGCTCGCCGCCGGGGACATGGGCGCCCGGGTGCCGCTCTCCGGGCGCCGGGAGATCGGGCAGCTGGAGGCCGCGTTCAACACCATGGCGGGCTCGCTGGAGAAGAGCCACCGGCGGCTGCGGCTGCTCTACGACGCCAGTACCGTCGGCAACACCCTGGACGTGGGGCGCACCGCCGACGAACTGGTGCGGGTGGCCGTCCCCCGCTTCGCCGACTTCGTCACCGTCGACCTGGAGGAGTCGGTGCTGCACGGCGGGGAACCGACGGCCGCCGAGACCGTCCTGCGGCGCGTCGCCCGCGGCGGCGTCCGCGACGACCCCCCGCTGGACCCCACCGGAGCCCTGATCGCCGTGGACCCGCCGCCCGGTGCCGACCGGCACACCGCAGCCGCCCCGGCCCTCATGGCCGACCTGCGGGTCACCCGAAGCGGGCGGTTTCCCGACGCGCGCCACAGCGAACGGCTCCTCGACTACGGCATGCGCTCGCTGATCACCGCGCCGCTGTCGGCACAGGGCGTCCTGATGGGAGTGATCGTCTTCTGGCGCACCCGGGACTCCCCGCCCTTCGAGGAGGACGACCTGTCCGACGCCGAGGAACTCGCCGCGAAGTCCGCGACCGCCATCGACAACGCGCGCCGCTACACCCGGGAGCGCGAGACCGCGCTGGCGCTCCAGCGCAGCCTGCTCCCGCACGGCCTGCCCGACTGCGCGAGCGTCGACTTCGCCTACCGCTACCTCCCCACCGGCACCCGGGCCGGCGTCGGCGGCGACTGGCTCGACGTGATCCCGCTGTCCGGCACCCGGGTGGCCCTGGTCGTCGGGGACGTCGTCGGCCACGGCATCCAGGCCTCCGCCACCATGGGCCGGCTGCGCACGGCGGTCCGCACCCTCGCCGACGTCGACCTGCCCCCCGACGAACTCCTCACCCACCTCGACGACCTGGTCCTGCACCTCGACGACGGCGTCGGCGAGCAGACCGGCGAGGTGGGTTCGACCTGCCTCTACGCCGTCTACGACCCGGTCTCGCGGCACTGCTCGCTGGCCAGCGCCGGCCATCCGCTGCCCTTCGTGATCACTCCCCAGGGTGTGGCGGAGCCGGCCCCCGGCCAGGCCGGCCCGCCGCTCGGGCTCGGCGGGCTGCCGTTCGAGACCACCGACCTCGACCTCGCCGAGGGCTCCACGCTCGCCTTGTTCAGCAACGGCCTGGTGCACTCCCGCGACCTCGACCTGAGCCGCGGCCTCGACCGGCTGCGCCGCGCGCTCACCGCGGCCGGGGAGGCGGAGCCGCTGGAGGAGTCCTGCGAGCGGGTGGTGGCCGCGCTGCGCACCGGCGAACCCGCCGACGACGTCACCCTGCTGCTCGCCCGCACCCGCGGCCTGCCCTGCGACCAGGTGGCCGCCTGGGAGGTCCCCGCGGACCCCGAGCAGGTCGCCGGGGCCCGGACGCTGGCCACCGAGCAGCTCGCCGCCTGGCGACTGGACGAGCTGGCCTTCACCACCGAACTGGTGGTCAGCGAACTCGTCACCAACGCCGTCCGCTACGGCGGCTCCCCGATCCAGCTGCGGCTCATCCGCGACACCAGGATGCTGATCTGCGAGGTCTCCGACGGCAGCAGCACCGCCCCGCACCTGCGGCGGGCCCGGGTCTTCGACGAGGGCGGCCGGGGCCTGCTGCTGGTGGCGCAGCTCAGCCAGCGGTGGGGGACCAGGCAGACCTCCGCCGGCAAGACGATCTGGTGCGAGCAGGCGCTCCCGGCGACCGTCGCGCCCACGCGTCCGCGGGGCTCCGTAGACTGGTGCCGTGAGTGATCTGCCTCCGCGCGACCCCCATGAGAGCTTCGACGGCGACTTCGAGGACGGCTTCGAGGCCGGCTTCGACGACATCGTCGCGGCCGAGACGGACCGTGACCCCGATCTCGCGGTGATCGAGGCCGGCAGCCGCACCCTGCGCACCCAGGGCGGCCCGCAACAGGCCGACGTCCCGGGCCGGCCCGAGGACCCCGAGGTCGACCGGGCCCTGCGCGAGGTGGAGGCGGAGCTCGCCACCCGCTGGGGCGAGACCAAGCTGGAGCCGTCGGTCACCAGGATCGCCGCCCTGATGGACGTGCTGGGCGAGCCCCAGCGGTCCTACCCGTCGATCCACATCACCGGCACCAACGGCAAGACCTCCACCGCCCGCATGGTCGAGGCCCTGCTCGGCGCCTTCGACCTGCGCACCGGCCGCTACACCAGCCCGCACGTGCAGTCGATCACCGAGCGCATCAGCCTCGACGGCGCCCCGATCTCCGCCGAGCGGTTCATCGAGACGTACGAGGACATCAAGCCCTACGTCGAGCTGGTCGACGCCCAGCAGGAGTACCGGCTCTCCTTCTTCGAGGTGCTCACCGGCATGGCGTACGCGGCCTTCGCGGACGCCCCCGTGGACGTCGCCGTCGTCGAGGTCGGCATGGGCGGCTCCTGGGACGCCACCAACGTCATCGACGGGGACGTCGCCGTCGTCACCCCCATCGACCTCGACCACACCGACCGCCTCGGCGAGACCACCGCGGAGATCGCCGGCGAGAAGGCCGGGATCATCAAGCAGGACGCCACCGCCATCCTGGCCCAGCAGCCGGTCGACGCGGCGCAGGTGCTCCTCAAGAAGGCCGTCGAAGTCGACGCCACCGTCGCCCGCGAGGGCCTGGAGTTCGGCGTGGTCGCCCGCCAGGTCGCCGTCGGCGGCCAGATGCTCACGCTGCGCGGCCTCGGCGGCGAGTACGACGAGGTGTACCTCCCCCTGCACGGCCCCTACCAGGCCCACAACGCGGCCGTCGCGCTCGCCGCGGTCGAGGCGTTCTTCGGGGTCGGCTCCCAGCGCCCCGAGCCCCTCGCCATCGACACGGTCCGCAAGGCCTTCGCGGCCGTCTCCTCCCCGGGCCGCCTCGAAGTCGTACGGCGCTCTCCCACCGTCGTCCTCGACGCCGCCCACAACCCGGCCGGCGCCCGCGCCACCGCCGAGGCCGTCGGCGAGGCCTTCGACTTCAGCAGGCTGATCGGCGTGATCGGGGCCAGCGGCGACAAGGACGTCCTGGGCCTCCTGGAGGCCTTCGAGCCGATCTTCGCCGAGGTCGTCGTCACCCAGAACTCCAGCCACCGCGCGATGGACGCGGACGAGCTGGCCGCGATTGCCGTCGAGGTGTTCGGCGAGGACCGCGTCCAGGTCGAGCCGCGGCTGCCCGACGCCCTGGAGGCGGCGATCACGCTGGCCGAGGAGGAGGGCGAGTTCGCCGGCGGCGGCGTGCTGGTCACCGGTTCCGTCATCACCGTGGGCGAGGCCCGCCTGCTCCTGGGGAGGCCCTGACCATGCGCACGCTCTGTTCCTCCACCCTGATCGGCGAGTTCTTCGTCATCGGCTTCGCCGCGCTGGTCGCCATGAAGGACCCCGACCTGTCCACCAGCACGGTGTGGCTGGTCAGCGGCATCGCGATGTTCCTCTGCGTGGCCCTGTGCGGCGTGATCACCCGCCCCGGCGGCGTCGCCCTCGGCTGGACCCTCCAGATCGCCCTGGTCGCCTCCGGGATCTACGTCCCCACCATGTACTTCATGGGCGCGATCTTCGCCGCCCTGTGGTGGGCCTCGGTCCACTACGGCAAAAAAATCGACGAGGCCAAGTCCCGCTTCACCACACAACCCACCCAGAACACCCCATCGGGCGCATGAGGACGAGAACCGGCCGGTATCCCCTCCCAACTCGTCGGGCGTGCGGCGAGGACAAGGACCGGTCTGTACCGCCTTCCAGCTCGTCGGGTGGGTGAGGGCGAGGGCCGGTCTGTATCCCCTGCTCGTCGGGCGCGCGTGGACGAAAGCCGGTCCGCGTCCCCTCCCAGCCCGTCCGGCGTGTGAGGGCGAGGGCCGGTCGGTACCCCCTCTCAGCCCGTTGAGGCCGTGAGGGCGAGGGCCGGTGCGTACCGCCTCCTGGCTTGTCAGGTGTGTCAGGGCGAGGGCCGGTCCGCGCCGCCACTCAGCCCGTCCGGCGTTTGAGGACGAGGCCGTTCAGGCCGAAGCGGGGGGCCGGGGGCGGCAGCCCCCGAAGACGGCGCCCCTAACGACCCGCACACTGTGTAACGGCCGCTCAGACCGGCCCTGTAGCCTCTCCTCACCGCACACGGCCAGTACCGAAGGAGCTCTCCCGTGACCCAGCGCACCCTCGTCCTGCTCAAGCCCGACGCCGTCCGTCGGGGCCTGACCGGCGAGATCATCAGCCGAATCGAGCGCAAGGCCGGCTGGCAGATCACCGCGCTGGAGCTGCGCACCCTGGAGCGCGCCACGCTGGAGCAGCACTACGCCGAGCACGTCGGCAAGCCGTTCTACGAGCCGCTGGTCGAGTTCATGTCCGCCGGCCCCTCCGTCGCCCTGATCGTCGAGGGCGAGCGGGTCATCGAGGGCATCCGCGCCCTGGCCGGCCCCACCGACCCGATCGCCGCCGCCCCCGGCTCCATCCGCGGCGACTTCGGCGTGATCGTCCGCGAGAACCTGATCCACGCCTCCGACTCGGAGGAGTCCGCCGAGCGCGAGGTCAAGATCTTCTTCCCCGGCCGCGCATAGCCGCCCGGGCCCCGCAAAGGGCCCGTACGGAGTTTTCGTGGAAGTTCTTGACGAGGCGTCAGCCCGCTGAGCTGCGTGACCTGGGACGGCCGAACGATTTCGGCCGTCCCTCGGCATATGCGTGCCGATCGGGGGAACGAGTGGCCCCGTCGGACCGTCTCCACAAGCGAGGCGGCCGTACACGTGCTGACAATGGCGAAGACCCTCGCGCAGTGTTCGTGCAGGCGCGTCTACGATGTAAGCCTTCACGTCACAGCACCCACTTCGCCGACCTGAAATGCCCTCAAAAGCTCCCGGGAAGGCCAGACGAATCCTGATGGGGAACTCAATGTCGTTCATCGGCCGTGACATGGCTGTCGACCTCGGGACCGCCAACACGCTGGTGTACGTCAGGGGTCGCGGGATCGTACTCAACGAGCCGTCCGTTGTCGCGATCAATACGAACACCGGTGGAATTCTGGCGGTCGGCGCGGAGGCGAAGAAGATGATCGGGCGCACGCCCGGCAACATCGTCGCCGTGCGCCCGCTGAAGGACGGCGTGATCGCCGACTTCGAGATCACCGAGCGGATGCTCCGCTACTTCATCCTGAAGATCCACAAGCGCCGCTACCTCGCCCGGCCGCGGGTGGTCGTGTGCGTGCCCTCCGGTATCACCGGCGTCGAGCGCCGTGCCGTCATCGAGGCGTCGTCGCAGGCCGGTGCCCGCCAGGTGCACATCATCGAGGAGCCCATGGCCGCCGCCATCGGCTCCGGCCTGCCGGTCCACGAGGCCACCGGCAACATGGTGGTGGACATCGGCGGCGGCACCACGGAGGTCGCGGTCATCTCGCTCGGCGGCATCGTCACCGCCCAGTCCATCCGCGTCGCGGGCGACGAGCTGGACAACGCGATCATCCAGCACATCAAGAAGGAGTACTCGCTCCTCCTCGGTGAGCGGACGGCCGAACAGATCAAGATCACGATCGGTTCCGCGTACGACCTCGACTCCGACGAGCACACCGAGATCCGCGGCCGGGACCTGGTCTCCGGCCTGCCCAAGACCGTCGTCATCTCGGCCGCCGAGGTCCGCAAGGCGATCGAGGAGCCGGTCAACGCGATCGTCGACGCCGTCAAGACCACGCTCGACAAGTGCCCGCCGGAGCTGTCCGGCGACATCATGGACAGGGGAATCGTTCTGACCGGCGGCGGAGCCCTGCTGCGCGGTCTGGACGAGCGGCTGCGCCGGGAGACCGGCATGCCGATCCACATCGCCGAGGACCCGCTGGACAGCGTGGCGCTCGGCTCCGGCAAGTGCGTCGAGGAGTTCGAGGCGCTCCAGCAGGTCCTGGACGCCCAGCCGCGCAGATGACGTAACTCTTCGATTCCGCCGTACGAGATGATCCCCTCTCGTACGGCGGATCGTTGATATGGAGGCATAGGCTCGCACAGGGCGAGTTCTCCACCCCCCCACAAGCCTCCGCACCCCACCCCCCGCATGCTTCACAAGCTACCGCAATCGCAATCAAGCCCCGCAAGTTCCTATTGAGGAAGGCACGGCCGCCGCACGTGAGGGACACGAAAGAGAGCCGGCTGCTCCTGGTGCTGCTGATCGCCATCGCGTTCGCGCTGATCACGGTGGACATCCGAGGTGGCAGGAACTCCCCGGTCGACGGCGCCCGGCAGGCCGCCGCAGCGGTCTTCGGCCCGATCGAGAACGGCATGTCGACGGTGGTGGACCCGGTCGGAAACGCCGTCTCCGCCGTCCGTGACTCCGGCGAACGGCACGACCGGCTGGCCCGGCTGGAGAAGCAGAACGCGACCCTCAAGGCGAAGCTCGGCAGCGACGACCGCAACCGCAGCCGCCTGAGCCAGCTCGAGAAGATGCTCAACGTCGCCGCCGAGGGCCAGTACGGCATCAAGGGCGCCCAGGTCATCGCCATAGGGTCGGCGCAGGGCTTCTCCTGGACCGTCACCATCGACGTCGGCTACAACGACGGCATCAAACGCGACATGACCGTCCTCAACGGCAACGGCCTGGTCGGCCGCGTGACCACGGTCGGCCCGGACGCCTCCACCGTGCTGCTCGCCAACGACCCCGACTTCACCGTCGGCACCCGTATGGAGGGCAGCGACGAACTCGGCTTCGCCTCCGGCCAGGGCGACCGCCCGCTGCGCGTCGAACTCCTCGACAGCAAGGCCGAGGTGAAGAAGGGCGACCGGCTCGTCACCTTCGGCTCCCAGGGCGACAAGCCGTTCGTGCCCGGCGTCCCGGTCGGCACGGTCACCAGCGTCGACCCCTCCAACGGCGGCCTGACCCGCACCCTGTACGTGACCCCGTTCGTGTCCTTCACCAAGCTCGACATCGTCGGCGTGGTCGTCCAGGCACCGAAGAAGGACCCGCGCGACGAGGTGCTCCCGGCCAAGCCCAGGCCGACCCCGACCCCGACGGTGACCGTCACGGTCACCCCGTCCGCGGGCGCGAGCACCAACGCGTCCGACACCACCGGCGAGCAGCAGTAGGAGCTGAATCCCCCATGCGTGTCAACCGGATCCTGCTCTCCTCCGCCCTGGTCGTCGTCGCCCTGGTGATCCAGGTGAGCGTCCTCGCCCGCCTCCACCTGCCCGGCGCCGTCCCCGACCTCATGCTGCTCACCGTCCTCGGCCTCGCCATGGTCTACGGCCATGTCGGCGGCGCCCTCGTCGGCTTCGGCGCCGGCCTCCTCGCCGACCTCGCGCCGCCGGCCGACCACGCGGCCGGCCGCTACGCCCTGGTGCTCTGCGTCGTCGGCTACTGCGCCGGCCTCATCAAGCCGGAGAACGGCCGCCTGAAGTCCGCGACCGGCCCGATGCTCGTCGTGGTCGCCGCCGCCATCGGCTCCACCCTGCTGTACGCGGGCGTCGGCGCCCTCGTCGGCGACACCGCCGCCCGGCACGTCGGCATGACCAGCCTGCTGATCACGGCCGCCCTCTACGACCTGCTGCTCGCCCCGTTCGTGGTCCCCGGCGTCATGGCCCTGGCCCGCCGCGCCGACAACGACCCGCTCACCGAGGCCAACTCCGGCGGCAAGGCCGGCGACATCTCCTCCGGCTGGATCTCCTCCGGCACCGGGATGCGCATCGGCGGCCAGCGCGGCGCCCTCGGCGGCCTCAAGGCCAGGGCCCGCACCCGCAACGTCCGCGTCGGCCGCATCAAGGGGGTCAAGCGCCTGTGACCAGGGGGGAGTTCACCCGAACGGGTGCACGGGGGCGGAACGCGGTCTCACAGGTCGATCGTTCATCATTCGTACGCGCACGCGCATTTGTGCAGGGAGAGGGGGAGGCAGCCCAGTGACCAACATTCCCGAGACCGGTCGGACCCCACGCGTCCAGATCCGTCTCGTCGTCATCCAGATCCTCGTCCTCTCCCTGCTCGGCACCCTCGGCGGCCGTCTGTGGTACCTGCAGATCCGCGAGGGCGCCGAGTACCAGAAGGAGGCCTCCGGCAACCACGTCCAGCAGGTCGTCGACCCCGCCGTGCGCGGCTCGATCCTGGACGCCCGCGGAGTCCCCCTCGCGGACAACGAGACCCGGCTGGTGGTCTCCGCCTCCCGCACCGACCTGCTCAAGCAGAAGGACGACGGCAAGGCGGTCCTGACCAAGCTCGCGGGCGTCCTCGGGATGAAGCCCGAGGAGGTCCTGCAGAAGGTCCGCCTCTGCGACGCCAAGACCCCCCAGCCCTGCTGGAACGGCTCGCCGTACCAGCCGATCCCGATCACCGACGAGGCCACCGCCAAGCAGGCCCTGCAGATCCGCGAGCGCTCCGAGGACTTCCCCGGCATCACCGCCGAACCCGAGGCCGTCCGCCGGTACGCGAGCCCCGGCAAGTCCAACACCGCCCAGGTCCTCGGCTACCTCTCCCCGGTCACCGACGACGAGATCCAGCAGGCCAAGGACACCTCCTCCCCGTACCTGCGCTCCGACCAGGTCGGCCGCTCCGGCCTGGAGCGCGAGTACGACAAGGAACTGCGCGGCAAGGCCGGCGTCACCCGCTACGAGGTCGACAACCTCGGCCGCGTCATCGGCAAGGCCAAGTCCGATGCCGCCGAGCCCGGTTCGAACCTGGTCACCAGCATCGACTCCCGGGTCCAGCGGGTCGCCGAGTACGAGCTGGACACGGCGATGAAGGCCGCCCGCAAGCAGTACGACAGCATCACCCACGAGAACTACAAGGCCGACTCCGGCGCCGTCATCGTGATGGAGGCCAAGACCGGCCGGATCGTCGCCATGGCCTCCGCCCCCACCTACGACCCCAACGTCTGGGTCGGCGGCATCTCCGCCAAGGACTACAAGGCCCTCACCGGCAAGAACTCCGACTACCCGCTGCTCAACAGGGCCATACAGGGTCAGGCGGCCCCCGGTTCGACGTTCAAGGTGGTCTCCACCGCCGCCGCGGTCAACGCCGGCTACGCGTGGGACGGCGGCTACCCCTGCACCAGCTCCTACTCGGTGGGCGGCCAGGTCTTCAAGAACTTCGAGGGCGAGAACTTCGGCGACATCTCCCTGGGCCGCGCCCTGGAGGTCTCCTGCGACACCGTCTTCTACGGCCTCGCCGACCGCGAGTGGAAGAAGGACGGCGGCATCAACCCCAAGGCGGGCGAGCCGAAGGACTACTTCTTCAAGACCGCCCACCAGTTCGGCCTCGGCAAGGAGACCGGCATCGACCTGCCCAACGAGGTCACCGGCCGCGTCCCCGACCGCCAGTGGAAGATCGACTACTGGAAGGCGAACAAGGACGCCTGGTGCAAGTCCGGGAAGAAGGACGGCACCTACGTCGAGAAGATCGAGTACGAGAACTGCCTCGAAGGCAACAAGATGCGCGAGGGCGACGAGATCAACTACTCCATCGGCCAGGGCGACACCCTCGTCACGCCGATACAGGAGGCGATGATCTACGGCGCCGTGGCCAACGGCGGCACCGAGTACCAGCCGACCATCGGCAAGGCGATCATCAGCGCCGACGGCAGGACCGTCCAGGAGATCAAGCCCAAGGTGGTCCGCAAGCTGCCGGTCACCCAGGCCACCCTCAAGGGCATGGACGAGGCCTTCGCGGGCGTCATCACCCGCGGTACGGCGGCCTGGAAGTTCGGCGGCTGGCCGCAGGACAAGATCGCCCTGCACGGCAAGACCGGTACCGCCGAGGTCTACGGCAAGCAGACCACGTCCTGGCTGGCCACCTACAGCAAGGACTACACGGTCATCATGACCATCGCCCAGGCCGGTACCGGTTCCGGTGCCTCCGGTGAGGCGGTCCGCAACATCTACAGCGCGCTGTACGGCGTGTCGGCCAGCGGCTCCGTCGACAAGAGCAAGGCGCTGCTCTACACCCCGCAGCAGGGCCTGCCGAAGGTCCGCACGGACGGCACGATCACCTCCCCGAAGGTGTCCAAGGACCCGGCGAAGGACTTCCAGGTCTACTCCCAGCAGGGCGACAAGACCACCGGCGACGGACAGACCCCGGCCGCCACCACGGCCTCACCGTCCACGGGCAACCGCAACACGCGCAGGCGAGCCCGGAAGCGGGGAAGCCGGAGGATGCTCACATGACCGGCGTCAACAGCTTCTCCGTCTCCGGATACGGCCCGGCCCGGGCCGGCTGGACCCGGATCCTCGCCCGGGACTCGCTCACCCGCCGCCTGGACTGGCCGATGCTGCTGGCCGCCCTCGCCCTGTCCCTGCTCGGCTCGGTACTGGTCTACTCGGCGACCCGCAACCGCACCGAGATCAACCAGGGCGACCAGTACTACTTCCTGGTCCGGCACCTGATGAACATGGGCATCGGACTCGCCCTGATGATCGGCACCATCTGGGTCGGCCACCGCCAGCTCCGCAACGCCGTACCGATCCTCTACGGCCTCTCGCTGGCCGGCATCCTCGCGGTCCTCACCCCGCTGGGCGCCACCATCAACGGCAGCCGCAACTGGATCGTCCTCGGCGGCGGGTTCTCGCTGCAGCCCGCCGAGTTCGTGAAGATCACGATCATTCTGGGCATGGCGATGATACTGGCGGCGCGGGTCGACGCCGGTGACAAGAAGTACCCGGACCACCGCACCGTCCTGCAGTCCCTGGGCCTGGCCGCGGTCCCGATCCTGATCGTGCTGCTCATGCCCGACCTCGGCACGGTCCTGGTGATGGTGACCATCATCCTCGGCGTGCTGCTCGCCTCCGGCGCCTCCAACCGCTGGGTCTTCGGCCTGCTCGCCGCCGGCGTGGTCGGCTGCGTCGCCATCTGGCAGCTGCACATCCTCGACGAGTACCAGATCGCCCGCTTCGCCGCCTTCGCCAACCCCAGCCTCGACCCGGCCGGCGTCGGCTACAACACCAACCAGGCCCGCATCGCCATCGGCTCCGGCGGCCTGACCGGCGCGGGCCTCTTCCACGGCTCGCAGACCACCGGCCAGTTCGTCCCCGAGCAGCAGACCGACTTCGTCTTCACGGTCGCGGGGGAGGAGCTGGGCTTCGTCGGCGCGGGCCTGATCATCGTGCTCCTCGGCGTCGTCCTGTGGCGCGCCTGCCGGATCGCCCGCGAGACGACCGAGCTGTACGGCACGATCGTCGCGGCGGGGATCGTGGCCTGGTTCGCGTTCCAGGCGTTCGAGAACATCGGCATGACCCTCGGCATCATGCCGGTCACCGGCCTGCCGCTGCCGTTCGTGTCGTACGGCGGTTCGTCGATGTTCGCGGTGTGGGTGGCGGTGGGCCTGCTGCAGTCGATCAGGGTGCAGCGGCCGATGTCGGCATAGGCGGTCCCGCGCGGGGAACTCAGGGAGGTGAACACGCCACGGTGGCTTGTTCACCTCCTGTATGAATTCAGTTTTCCTTCGATTTACCCTCTTTGGCCTCTGCCCCTGCGGCGGCCCGACCACTAGATTCAACTCATGGCGGATACGAAGCGCGAAATCGAGCGCAAGTACGAATCCGAGGACAGCGGCCTGCCCGACCTGACCGGTGTCGCCGGCGTGGCGAACGTCGTGGACAAGGGCACCGCCGACCTCGACGCGACCTACCACGACACCTCCGACCTGCGCCTGGCCTCGGCCAAGGTCACCCTGCGCCGCCGCAGCGGAGGCAGCGACGCCGGCTGGCACCTCAAGCTCCCCGTCGCTCCCGGCGTCCGGGACGAGATCCACGCCCCCCTCTCCGACACGCTCCCCGGCGAACTCGCCGCCCTGGCCCGCTCCCGGGTCCGCGAGGGGCAGCTGGTCCCGGTGATCCGGCTGCGCACCACCCGCGACATCCGGCACCTCGTCGACGCCGACGGCGCCCTGCTCGCCGAGGTGAGCGTGGACCGCGTCCGGGCCGACCGGCTCTTCGGCGGCGACGGCAAGGCCCAGTGGACCGAGATCGAGGTGGAACTCGCCGACGGCGGCGACCCCGCCTTCCTCGACAAGGTGGAGAAACGATTGGGCAAGGCGGGCGTACGCCCCTCGAAGTCCGCGTCCAAGCTCGCCCGCGCCCTCGCCGAGACCAAGGGCGGCAAGCCCCGCCCGCCGAAGACCGGGCCCGCCGCACCCCGCACGGCCGGCGACCACGTCATGGCCTACGTCCGCGCCCAGCGCGACGCCGTCGTCGAGCTCGACCCGGCCGTCCGCCTGGACACCGAGGAGGGCGTCCACGACATGCGGGTCGCCACCCGCCGCCTGCGCAGCACCTTCCGCACCTTCGGCAAGGTCCTCGACCGCCAGGTCACCGACCCGATCGCCGACGAGCTCAAATGGCTCGCCGGCGAACTGGGCGTGGGCCGCGACCAGGAGGTCCTGGCCGAACGCCTGGAGGCAGACCTCGCCGCCGTACCCCCCGCCCTCGTCGACGGCCCCGTCCACGACCGCCTGCACCACTGGGCCCAGGCGGGCGAACGCGGCTCCCGCAGCCGGCTCCTCGGCGTCCTCGACTCCAAGCGCTACCTCGCCCTCCTCGACACCCTCGACTCCCTCGCCGCCGACCCGCCCCTGCTGAAGGCCGCCGCGGGCGACCCCGAGGAGATCCTCGCCAAAGCCGTCCACAAGGACTTCGCCAAGGTCGCCGACCTGATCGAGACGGCCATGGCCCAGCCCCCCGGCCACGACCGCGACCTCGGCCTGCACGAGGCCCGCAAGAAGGCCAAACGCACCCGCTACGCCGCCGAGACCGCCCGCCCCGCCCTCGGCGGACCGGCGAAGACCCTGCTGAAATCCATGAAGTCCCTGCAGACCCTGCTCGGCGAACACCAGGACAGCGTCATGGCCCGCGAGACCCTGCGCGAGCTGTCCGCGGTGGCCCACGCGGCCGGGGAGAGCACGTTCACCTACGGGCTGCTCTACGGCCACGAGGAGCAGCGCGCGGCGGCGGTGGAGGCCGAGACCCCCGGGGCGTGGGCGGCCATCAAGGCCGGGGCGCCGGTGTGATCCGGACGTACGGGGGAGTCCGCCGACCGGGTTAGGCTTGATGGTCACTCTCCCCGGTCACGGCCGGGGAGCCGCCCCAGCCTCCGGCCGGGGAGCCCCCAGCCACCTCACAAAGGTCCGCGAGATGCCTGCCGAAGCCGCCGCCCAGGTCGCTGAGTCTGTGTTCCCGCAGCTCGAAGCTCTGCTCCCGCATGTACAGAAGCCGATCCAGTACGTCGGCGGGGAGCTCAACTCCACGGTCAAGCCGTGGGAGACCTGCGACGTCCGCTGGGCGCTCATGTACCCGGACGCCTACGAGGTCGGCCTGCCCAACCAGGGCGTCATGATCCTCTACGAGGTCCTCAACGAGCAGGAGGGCGTCCTCGCCGAGCGCACCTACAGCGTCTGGCCGGACCTGGAGGCGCTGATGCGCGAGCACGGCGTCCCCCAGTTCACCGTGGACAGCCACCGCCCCGTCCAGGCCTTCGACGTGTTCGGCCTGTCCTTCTCGACCGAGCTGGGCTACACGAACATGCTCACGGCCCTGGACCTGGCCGGCATCCCCCTGGAGTCCAAGGACCGCACCCTCGACGACCCGATCGTCCTCGCGGGCGGCCACGCGGCCTTCAACCCCGAGCCGATCGCGGACTTCATCGACGCGGCGATCATCGGCGACGGCGAGCAGGCCGTCCTCGACATGACGAGGATCATCCGCGAGTGGAAGGCGGAGGGCCGCCCCGGCGGTCGCGAGGAGGTCCTCCTCCGCCTCGCGAAGACCGGCTCCGTCTACATCCCGGCCTTCTACGACGTCGAGTACCTCCCCGACGGCCGTATCGCCCGCGTGGTCCCCAACAGGTCGGGCGTCCCGTGGCGCGTCTCCAAGCACACGGTCATGGACCTCGACGAGTGGCCCTACCCCAAGCAGCCCCTCGTCCCCCTGGCCGAGACGGTCCACGAACGCATGTCCGTCGAGATCTTCCGCGGCTGCACCCGCGGCTGCCGCTTCTGCCAGGCCGGCATGATCACCCGCCCGGTCCGCGAGCGCTCCATCACCGGCATCGGCGAGATGGTCGACAAGGGCCTCAAGGCGACGGGCTTCGAGGAGGTCGGCCTCCTCTCCCTCTCCTCCGCCGACCACTCCGAGATCGGCGACATCGCGAAGGGCCTGGCCGACCGCTACACCGAGGACAAGATCGGCCTCTCCCTGCCCTCCACCCGCGTCGACGCCTTCAACATCGACCTGGCCAACGAACTGACCCGCAACGGCCGCCGCTCCGGCCTCACCTTCGCCCCCGAGGGCGGCTCGGAACGCATCCGCAAGGTCATCAACAAGATGGTCTCCGAGGACGACCTCATCCGCACCGTCTCGACGGCCTACGGCAACGGCTGGCGCCAGGTCAAGCTCTACTTCATGTGCGGCCTGCCCACCGAGACCGACGACGACGTCCTCCAGATCGCCGACATGGCCACCAAGGTCATCGCCAAGGGCCGCGAGGTCTCCCGCTCCAACGACATCCGCTGCACGGTCTCCATCGGCGGCTTCGTCCCCAAGCCCCACACCCCCTTCCAGTGGGCCCCGCAGCTCTCCGCCGAGGAGACGGACGCCCGCCTGGAGAAGCTCCGCGACAAGATCCGCGGCGACAAGAAGTACGGCCGCTCGATCGGCTTCCGCTACCACGACGGCAAGCCCGGCATCGTCGAGGGCCTCCTGTCCCGCGGCGACCGCCGCATCGGCGCCGTCATCCGCGCCGTCTACGAGGACGGTGGCCGCTTCGACGGCTGGCGCGAGCACTTCTCCTACGACCGCTGGATGGCCTGCGCCGACAAGGCCCTCGCCCCCGTCGGCCTCGACGTCGACTGGTACACCACCCGCGAGCGCACCTACGAGGAGGTCCTCCCCTGGGACCACCTCGACTCCGGCCTCGACAAGGACTGGCTCTGGGAGGACTGGCAGGACGCCCTCGACGAGACAGAGGTCGAGGACTGCCGCTGGACCCCGTGCTTCGACTGCGGAGTGTGCCCCCAGATGGACACCAGCATCCAGATCGGCCCGACCGGCAAGAAGCTGCTGCCCCTTACGGTCAACAACGCAGGTCCGACACCGGCGCCGAGCGGTCACACGCACTGACGCGAGCGAGGCACTCGGTCGGGTGGTCGAGGCGCTGGCGGGGGCGAGTCAGGAGACGAGGATCGAGATGCCGTCTCCGGCCAGTTTCAAGCCGAGAACGAAGAACAGGACGGCCATCACGGCGACGTTGTGCTGAGCTGCCCAGTCTTTCCAGTTGCCGAGCGTGGTCTTGGCTCGCTCTCCACCGAGCAGGAAAACGCCCAGCGGGGTCAACAGGCCGAGGGTGGCGATCAGAACGAAGATCGCCAGCGATGCGATCTGCTGTCCGACCGGCAGCCCGGCTGAGCCGATCGTGGCGCCCGCGGCGATGGTCAGCGGGGCGTTCTTGGCGTTGAGCGCGGCCAGGGCCAGTCCGAGTGCGAAGATCTTGACCGCGGTGAGGCGGTCAATCGCACCCATCCACTTCGGCAGTTGGGCTTGCGAAGGGTCCTTTGGGCGCCGATGCCATTGCCGGGCGCCGAAGAGGAGAAGGAACAGGCCCAGGGCGAGTTTGAGAGCTCCCACCCAGGTGGCCGGCTGATGGTGGGCGGAGGCTTCTGCGGGGGAAGCGATTCCCAGCATTATCGCGCCCAGTGCAGCGAGCCCCAGGATCCAGCCGACCGTGAAGAGGATCCCGTTGAGGCGTCCCCGAGGCGTGGCGAGTATCAGGATGATGGCGATGATCGGGAGCGGGCTGACCGCGACGGCGGCTGCGAAACCCAGTACGTCACCGAGGACTTTTCCCATGGTTGCCTCCGTATGGGGGCAGGGTGGCGATCCGGTTGGGCAGGGTCGGCGGAAGCAAGAGCCGCAACGGCCTGGACGGCGCAATGGACACCCTGCCATCGGCTGCGCCGCTGTCTTCACGGCTGTGCGGAAGCGGCCCCCGGAAGGGGCACGGAGACGTGCTCGGCACGTCCCTTTTCCATCGTCCTGCGCCTGACCGGATCTGTCCTCGGCAGCTTCTCGGGACGCGAGGACCCCGCACCCGAAGTTTCCTGTCCCTCTCGACAACGTGCAGCAGATGTGGAACGGAGCGTAATCGGTCGTGGTGTCCGCCACAGGTGACCGCAACGCGCGGGGACGAGATGCGACACAGGGGGCCTGCAGTGAGGATTGACGTGTGAGGGCGATGGTGCCCCACGTTCGGGTACTTGGCGTCCCTCGCACCGATCCGTGGCAGGAGATTCTCACGATGACTGCGGCGACAGGCGGAACTCGATCAGCTCACCCCGAGCGCCCTGGCAGGTCGGACGGGGTCTGTAACGAGTTCACCGTATTCACCAAGATCAAGCCGGGCGAGGCCGATGCGTTGCGCAGGGATCTCGCCGAGATGGCCGACGCGGCGGCTGACGAGCGGACCCATGCGGCGGTGCGACAGATCGGCACCCTGCATGACGCACGACACGTGATCTTCGACGACGACACCCGGTTCATGTTCGCCAGCGTCTTCGACGGCTCCTGGGACACCTACATCGACGACTTCGCGAAGACGGTCGTCGGGGCGAACTTCGAAAGGGTCTTCTCGCACAGCGAAGGGTTCCCCGGTATCAGCGATCCGGGGACGAAGGACTGGTTTGTCGCCCACCAGGCACCCGCGGGTGTTTTCGTCAGCGCCTATCCCGATCTGACCGTTCAGCAGATCTACAAGGACCAGCGCGTGGACGAGGCGTTCCAGGAGGTGCTGGACACCCCCGAGTTCCGGACGGCGCTGGAGAACCCGGCCAATGCGGAGTTGGTTGCCACGCCTGCCTTCCAGAAGCTGCTGGAGCAAGCCTCGGCCTAGACCCCAGGCCCGGGTAACCCTCAGAGTCGGCCCGGCTTCGGCGGATCGCATCGCGGGCGCGCACCAGCCGCTACGGGGCTGTCCAGGCAGAGACCGATGTGGAGGCACAAGCGATCATGAACCCGGCGGACAGCAACAGCGCGACCGGTGTGCGCGTCGACATCGACGACGTCCAGAGCGGCGCACTGCGTCCGAGGCCCGTCCCCTACGAGGGACGGTTCATCTTCCTGCGCGTCGACGACCGCCACGCCGGCCGTGCCCTGCTGCGGCAGCTGCTCCCGGTGACCTCGGGCGGTCTGCCGAACGTGGACCAGAGCCAGGATGCCTGGGTCGCTGTGGCGTTCACCTATCAGGGGTTGCAGGCTCTGGGAGTGCCCCAGGAGTCGCTGGACAGCTTTCCGCAGGCGTTTCGTGAGGGCATGGCCGCTCGGGCGGAGCGGATCGGTGACCTGGGTGAAAGCGCCCCGGCCCACTGGGAGGCACCGTTCGGGACGGGGGATGTCCATATTGCACTGAGCGCCCTGTCGTCCGACGCGGCGCGACTGGAGAAGCGACTGGAGCGGGCCCGCGTCGCCTACGAGGACACGCCCGGCGTCCAGGTGATCTGGCGGCAGGAGGTCCGCCAGCTCCCGACGGGGCGGACCACCTTCGGTTTCCGTGACGGCATCAGCCATCCCAACATCGAGGGCGTCGGACTGCCCGGTTCCAACCCGCAGGAAGCCCCCATCAAGGCCGGTGAGTTCATCCTCGGTTACCCCGACGAGACCGGGAACCTGCCTCCCATGCCCAGTCCCGACGTGCTGGGGCGCAACGGGACCTACGTGGCCGTGCGCAAGATCCACACCGACGTGGCGGCTTGGCGCCGGTACCTGCGCGCGAACACTTCCGGCGCCGAGGAGGAGGCGCTGCTGGCGGCGAAGATGGTCGGGCGCTGGCCCAGTGGGGCACCCCTGGCGCTGTCACCGGACCGCGATGATCCGGAGCTCGCGGCCGATCCGCACCGCGTCAACGACTTCCTTTACAGGGAGAACGACGAACGAGGTTACCGGTGCCCCGCCGGTGCGCACATCCGGCGCACCAACCCCCGCGATTCCACCATCATCGGCGACGCACGGATGCACCGCCTCATCCGCCGGGGTACCACCTACGGCCCGCCGCTGCCGGAGGGAGTGCTGGAGGACGACGGCGCCGACCGGGGCCTGGTCGGAGTGTTCATCGGGGCTCACCTGGAACGGCAGTTCGAGTTCATCAAGGCCGAGTGGGTCAACGACGGAAACTTCATCGGCTACCCCGGCGAAAAAGACCCGGTGGCCGGGCACCACGGCGGAACCGGCAGCGTCACCATCCCGGAGAAGCCGGTCCGGCGTCGTCTGCAGAACCTGCCCAGTTTCGTGGTCACCCGTGGCGGCGAGTACTGCTTCCTGCCGGGTTTGCGTGCCCTGCAGTGGCTCGCCGAACTGAAGGACTGACGGTAATTCCTTCCTCCGAAGGTCCGATCACGCTCTCCGAGGAGAGGTCGAAGTCATGGCAGCTCAGTTCGTCCCCTATACGCCTGACGTCGAAGACGATGACCCGAAATTCGACCGCAACCTGCAGACAGTGATCCAAAAGACCGAGAACTACATCACCGAGTCGGTCAGCGCCGGTGGCACCGGACGGGCCCTCCGCGACGCCCACGCCAAGGGCTACGGGCTGGTCCGAGGGGAAGTCGAGATCCTGGACGGACTTCCCCCCGAGTACGCCCAAGGCATCTACGCGACCCCGGGCACCCACGACGCACTCATCCGCTTCTCCAACGGCTCGCCCCATGCCGGAGCCGACGCGCGACTCGGCGCTGCCATCGGGCTGGCACTGAAGATCTTCGACATCCCCGGCCCGACCCTGCTGGAAGACGAACCGGACACAGGCACATTCGACTACGCGAACATCAACGGACCCGTCTTCTTCTGCAACACGGTCGAGCACTACCTGTTCATCCAAGAACTGTTCCTGAACGCGCCGGCCTACTTTTCCCAGGGCCGCCCCGGCGCGCATCGCTTCTTCACCGACTTCGTGACCGGGAAGGGAACACTGGACCAGGACAACTGGGCCTGGGACGAGTTCCTGGCCTTCCTGCGCCTGTCCACGATCCCCCCGATCAACGTACTGCTGTCGAGCTATTGGACGATGGGCGCGGTCCGGCACGGGGACTACATCGCCAAGGTACGGATCACTCCCGACCCGACCTCCGCCGCTGCGGTGATCCGGCGCACCGTCGACCCGGCCTCCGCACCGGAAGTCTTCCGGCCGGCCCTGCAAGCCGAACTGCAGGAGCGGCCGTACGTCTTCGACATCCAGGTTCAGCTCTGCACCGACCTGGCGCGCATGCCGGTGGAGGACACCACCGTCGAGTGGCCTGAACAGTTCTCGCCGTCGGTCACCGTGGCCAAGCTGCGGCTGCCACGACAGGACATCTCCGGCCCGAAGAATCTGGAGAAGATGGACGCGCTGTCCTTCACGCCTTGGCGGGTCACCGCCGAGCACGCGCCCCTGGGCAACATCATGCGGGTCCGCAAAGAGGTATACAGGCGATCCTCCATTGAGCGCCACAAGCTCAACCAGCAGCCGCGCACAGAGCCACGTAGCGTCAACGAGGTGCTTGGTCCGGCCCGATGAAGCCCGCGTCGCCCTTGGTCTGACGTGACATCAGATCGCGGCGAAGGGGTCTGGGCCAGGCGGCTTCGGTAACAGGAGCGTCGATCGGCCTGGCGGCTGGGCGCAATGGTTGTTGGCAGTCGGCCGCCCGCAGACGGGCACCGTACAGCAGATCGCGTCGATCCCGAGGTGGTCCAGGGCGGTCTCTTGGGCGACGTGGGACGCGTGGCGTACTGGCGCGTGACGATGAGCCGGCTCGTGGGTACGGCGACGGCCGCCCCGGCCGTCATGTCCCGCAGTTCGGTGCCCGGGGGGGGGCGTCGTCAGCGGTCACGGAGCGGGT
Organism: Streptomyces sp. NPDC048278; assembly: GCF_040652195.1. Taxonomy (NCBI): domain Bacteria; kingdom Bacillati; phylum Actinomycetota; class Actinomycetes; order Kitasatosporales; family Streptomycetaceae; genus Streptomyces; species Streptomyces sp. NPDC048278. The sequence goes on along the minus strand of NZ_JBEZLP010000004.1, from coordinate 180,831 downwards.
TCGGCGTGCCGAAGGCTGCGGAACACCGTAGGGGTCGTCCAGCCGCGGAGGGTGGCGTCGATCGTCGTCCGGAAGGTGGCCTCGGCGGTGTCCGCATCGAGGGCACCGGCCAGTTCGAGTGTCACCAGCCCGTGCAGGGTCACCCAGACGGAGAGGGCGATCGACGTCCTCTCGCCCTGGAGGACGGATTCCGCCAGGGCGCGGTCGATCGCGGCGAGGAGCGGCCGGACCGGGTCGCCGGCGGAGACCGAGCCCGACGGGTCGAAGGACTGCACCCCGCCGAACAGCACCGCGTAGAGGTGGCTGTGTTCGCCTGCCCACCGGCGGTACGCGACGGCAAGCGCGCGGATGTCGGCGAGGGGCTGAGCGGTGGCGGGCACCGCGGACAGCCCCTGGAAGAGCCCGAGGACCGCTCTGTCGCGCACCTCGCCGATCAGTCCGTCCTTGCCGCCGAACAGCGAGTACACCGCCGTCGTCGACGCGCCGGCGGCGGCGGCCACGGCGCGCACCGTGACGGACTCCTGCGGACCGGTGGCGAGCAGCTCGGTCGCGCATGCCACGAGCCGCTCCTTGACTTCTTCGTCATTCGTTCTCGGCCTACCCACGACGAGCAGCCTACCCGCACTGATAACATCGTTTCAGAACAGTGTTCTGAAACCAGTGGGGGAACCGTCGTGCCTACGTTCGCCAAACGCCTCGCCCGTCTCGCAGCCCGCTTCGCAGTCCGCTCGCTCCTCGCTCTGGCGGCGGTCGTGGCGCTGCTCGTCCTCTTTCTCGCGCTGATCGTCGTCACGGACGGGGCGGGTTCGGGGCTCGCCGCGTGGTCGACGACCCTGGTCATCGCCACCGCCGTCACCGCACTGCGGCGGGGCCGGCGCCGCCCTGGGCCGGCCCGTCCGATGCCGTTCCTGTCGGTGGTCGTCGCCGCGGCCCTGACGGCGTCGGTCTGCATACCCGTCGCCCCCACCGCACGGCGCTACCCGCCGGCCCTGCCGTCCGTGGCCACGCAGCACTGGAACCTGGCCACGGGCAGCCGGGTCGCGGTGTACCACTACCCGCCCGCGGGCACCGGCGCCCGGCACCCGATCCCGTTGGTGTACCTCAACGGCGGCCCGGTCCGCGGCATCTCGTTGCTCGACCACCGCTTCCTGCGGCTCCTGGCGCGGCAGGGTTACGACGTCTACGCCTATGAGCAGGCCGGCGGCGGTCGCAGCGACCTGCTTCCCATGGACCAGTACACGATCTCCAGGTCGGTCGGTGACCTGGCCGCCTTCATCGACCGCCTGGGCAGGGGCAGTGTCGACGTCCTCGGATTCTCCTCGGGGGCGGTCGTACTCACCCGGGCGCTGGCCGACCGGCACACGGCGGCACGCCTGCACCGGGCGATCATCGCCGAGCCCGGCCCGATGGACGGCCCGACCGCGCGGATCGCCGGGCACAAAGGCCGCCGGTCCGCGCGCGGCCTCACGCCTGCGCCGACCGGACCACGCTCGACGCATGTTCCGCGCTACGCCGTCGCGTTCGGCCTCATGCGGCTCGGGCTGCTCACCCCCGGCACCGGACTGATCGGACAGGCCGAGGGCGACAACGCGTTCACCGCCGCCGATCTCGGCGGCGACACCGCGTCCGCCTACTGCGCACGGGACGCGCACCGCATCCCCGCCGAGGACACGGCGCGGAACTTCTCCTTCAGCCCGGCCGCCAGCCTCCGCATCCAGCAGACGGTCAAGGACTCCCCCTCCATCGCCCCGCAGCTGAGGCGCTCCCGGACCCCCGCGATGCTGATGATCGCCGAGTGCTCCTCCCAGCTCCGTGAATGGGCGACCGCCGTCCTCGCGGACGACCCCGCCGTCCGGCGCACGCAGTACATGCCCGGGGTCGGACACCACATGTGGAACGGCCTCGACGACAACGACGAACGGGCCGTCGCCGTCATCACCGCATTCCTTCAGGACCGGCCGGCGCCCCTGCCGGACTACCCGACCCGCGCGGACATCCCCGCGTTCCTCGGGACCTGATCCGGACCGGCGCCTTCTGCCGCGTTCACCGGCCGACCGATCAGTTCCGCGGGGCCGTGGAGTCTGCCTCCGTACCAGCCGAAGCCGCGCACGAGATCTGTGAGGGAACCATGACCGGGACCGACATCGCACTACCACCCGTCGTCGACGCGACAACCTGGGAACACCGGCTCCAGGCACTGCGAGCCCGGGAGAAGGCCGCGACGCGGGAGCTCGACGCCATCGCCGCCGAGCGCCGCCGCCTGCCGATGGTCGAGATGCCCGACTACACACTCGAAGGCGGGAACGGCCCCGTTCGGCCGGCGGACGTCTTCGAGGGGAAGAGCCAGCTGATCGTCTACAACCACATGTGGTTCGCCGGCAAGGAATGGCAGTGCCCGGGCTGTACCGGGTTCACCTCGCAGTACACCCGCCTGGAGTTCCTGGACACCTACGATGCGCGTTTCGTCGTCGTCACCCAGGGACCGATCGAAGAGGCACTCGCCTACAGGCAGCGGGTCGGCAACCGGATGGCGTGGTACTCGACCGCGAACAGCCCGTTCGGGTCGGACGTCGGGGCACCGCCCGACGGAGGCTTCGCGGTCAACGTGTTCCTGCGCCACGGCGACACCGTCTACCGCACCTGGCACACCGCCGGCCGGGGCACCGAGCAGCTCAGCCACAGCTTCGCACTGATAGATCTCCTGCCGTACGGCCGCCAGGAGGAATGGCAGGACTCACCCGCGGGCTGGCCCCAGTCCCCCACGTACAGCCGATGGGCGACGTCCGAGAACATCGCCGCGCTCTACGGCCCGGACCCCGGGTGAACGAGCCCCGGCCGACGACCGCCCGACCCGATCGGCCCGCGACAGCCACGCAGGCCACCGGTCGGGCCGTCCGCCGGGCCGGTCGGGCCGATCTGGATGCCGGTGTCCATTTGCGGGCACGATCTGAACCGCAACCGTTCAAGCTTGTCGCCGAGAGAACGAGAGCCGACGACGCTCGGGGTCGATGTCCGTGACGACGACCGTCAACTGATCGCCGACCTGTACGACGTCCTCCGGCGCCGCCACGGGCACCGAGCTCAGCTCGGACAGGTGCACCAGGCCCTCGATGCCGTCGGCGACCTCCACGAAGACACCGAACGGGACCAGTTTCGTCACCCGCCCGCTCAGCCGTTGTCCCACCGCGATGCCGTCGACGAACACTATGAAGGGGTCCGGCTGCGTCGCCCGCAGGGACAGCCGGGCCTCCCCGTTCCATGTGTCGAACTGCAAGAACTCGCACACCACCCGCTGCCCGATCTCAACGACATCGGACGCTGCCTCGAAACGACGCCAGGACAGCTCGGGATGCGTGATGAAGCCGACGCCGGGATACACCGGATGCTCAGGCCCCTCGTCCAATGCCACGAAGACCCCGAACGGCTCGATCGCCGCCACCGTGCCGGACAGGAACTCACCAGGACGAAGCCGCTTGAGGAACGCCCAGAGCTCCGGGTTCTCAGTGGCCGCCATCGACAGCCGCACCCGGCCCGTATCGAGATCTACCGCCATCACCTCGCCAGCGACCCTCTGCCCGACCACAGCAACATCGGAGAAGCGCCGGCACCAGGAACCGTCCAACGGCCCCACCTTCCCGAGCGGCCGGTCGGTGAAGTCGTCCAGGAGTACCAACATCTCGGACTGAGTAACCGCAGTGACCGTCCCACGGCAGACGTCGCCTACACGGATCGCCGCCAGAAACCGCCGGACGTCCGGTCCAGCCGACGCATCCCCCATGCCGCCAAGGCTCTCACGGACAGATCGCTCAACGCATGGCTTGGGTGATCCCCATCGTGGCCCGCGCTCGCCAGATCGAAAGACGGCGACTCGACGTCAAGGTGAAGGTGCGCGACGACGGTACGGAGGCGGTACACAGGCGGTACATGGGCGGTAGAGGGGCCGCACGCGGCGGAACCGGGCAGCGGGCCCGGATGCCGTTCCGCCAGGTGGGTGACAGACTGAGGTCCGGAGTCGGGTGGCCGTGGCGGAGAGCGAGGGCGGCCCCGTCCCTCCCCGCTCTGCGCGTCCCAGCAGCGATCGGCCCGTTCGCCGGCCAGTCGGGAACTCCCCATGACTTCTGAAGCGCGGTACTCCCCGCGGGAAACCGCTCTGCTGATCGTCGACCCCTACAACGACTTTCTGTCCGAGGGCGGAAAACTGTGGCCCCGGGCGAAGGAGGTGGCGGAGCGGGTCGGGCTGCTCGACCACATGCGGGCCGTACTGGCCACCGCCCGCGGCCACGGCTGCCCCGTCCTCATCGTGCCCCACCACCGGACGACACCGGGCGACTACCGCACCTGGGACCACCTGTCGCCGACCCAGCAGCGCACCATGGCCGACCAGACGTTCGCGGAAGGAAGCTGGGGAGGCGAGTGGCACCCCGACTTCCGGCCGCGCGAGGACGAGATCGTCGTACGGCAGCACTGGGCCTCCAGCGGCTTCGCCAACACCGACCTCGACCTCATGCTCAAGCAGCACCGCATCCGCAAGATCGTGATCATCGGCATGCGGGCCAACACCTGCGTCGACACCACCGCGCGCTTCGGACAGGAACTCGGCTACCACGTGACCCTCGTCCGCGACGCCATCGGCTCCTTCAGCTGGGCGGAGATGACGGCGACGCTCGATCTCAACGCACCCCTGTACGCCCACGCCGTGCTCACCACCGACGAGTTCGCCGGCCTCGTGGACGACGGGGACGCGGGCGGCCCTGGAGTCGTTCCCGGAGCCGTTCCTGGAACTGTTCCTGGAACCGGTCATGGAGTCGCTCATGGAGGCGGTCATGGGCGGTGAACCGAGCGGCGCGCACGGAGAGCTGGCCGGGCAGACGGTCGTCGTGGTGGGCGGCAGCGCCGGCATCGGGCTGGAGACGGCACGCCAGGTGCGGGCGGCCGGCGGCGACCTGGTGCTGGTGGCGCGCAACGCCGAGCGCCTGGAGCGGGCCGCGGACGAACTGCGCCCGCTGAGCACGGCCGCGTTCGACGCCCAGGACGTCGCCCGCCTGGAGCGTTACCTCGGCGAGTTGCCCGGACGCGTCGACCACGTGCTGGTGACGGCGGGCAGCCCGTCGTACACCCCCCTCGACGAACTCGATCCCGCCGACGCCGCCCGGGACTTCGGCGCGCGGCTCGCCGTGACGCTGGCGGTGGCGCGGGCGGGCCGGGAGAAGGTCAGAGCCGGGGGAACACTGCTGTTCATCGGCGGCACCGGCGGCCGGCGGCCCGCGCCCGGGATGGCCGTCGCGGGCGCGGTCACCGCGGCGCTGCCGGCACTCACCGCCAACCTGGCCCTGGAGATCGCCCCGGTCCGGGTCAACCTCATCGCCGCCGGGTTCGTGGACACCCCGCTGTCCGCCGCCCTCCTCGGCGACCGACTGGAGGAACGGCGTGAGGAGTTGCGCAGGATGCTGCCCATCGGCCGGGTGGTCGGCCCGGCGGACGTGGCCGCTCTCGCCGTGCACATCATGGTCAACGACGCCCTCACCGGCGCCACTTACGACATCGACGGCGGTCAGCAACTGCTCGCCCACTGACCGCCCGCGCCCGCGGGCATCCCCGCTCCCTCACACGCCCCCGCACATCCCTGAACGCCTACGCCTACGAGACGGGAGACGCAAACCATGGACATGAAACTGGAGGTCGTCGTCGTGCCGGTCACCGACGTCGACCGGGCCAAGGACTTCTACACCACGCTGGGCTGGCGGCTCGACGCGGACGTCGAGGGCGACGGGGACTTCCGGGTGGTGCAGGTGACCCCGCCGGGCTCCCCGGCATCGGTCATCTTCGGCTCCTCGGTCACCGACCAGGCTCCGGGCTCGGCCCAGGGCCTGCACCTGATCGTCGACGACATCGGCACCGCCCACGACGAACTCGCCCGGCACGGCGCCCGCCCGAGCGACGTGTTCCACGACACCGGCGGCGTCTTCCACCACGCCGGCGCCGACGCCCGGGTGGCCGGCCCCGACGGCAGCTACGGCTCCTTCCTGTCGTTCAGCGACCCGGACGGCAACGGCTGGCTCCTCCAGGAGGTCACCACCCGGCTCCCGGGACGGCTCGACCCCGCCACCACCACCTTCTCCTCCGTGGACGACCTGGCGGACGCGCTGCGCCGGGCCGAGGCCGCACACGGTGAGCACGAGGCACGCACCGGCGGCGAGGACCCCGACTGGCCGGACTGGTACGCGCGGTACCTGGTGAGCGAGCAGGCCGGGACCGAACCGCCCTCGTGAGCCGGCCGCAGACGGTGACGAGCAGCGTTCCCTCAGCTCCGACCTGCTGTGAAGTGCCCCACGGGCCCTTGTCGTCACCCGGAAGGCCTACCTAAATTCGGTTATATGTCCGACAAAGATGCCTCCCTTCCCGCCGAGCCGGTCGAGTTCTCCGTCGACCTCACCGGTCACGAGCTGACCCGCCGCGCCCATGTCATGGCGGCGCTCGGCGACGGCTGGGACCCCGTGGAGACGATGCGGGGCGAGGAGGAGGCGTACGACATGCTGTACTCCGGCCTCGATCCGGAACAGCAGCGGCTGTACGACACCCTCCTCGCGGCCGGTGTCCTTCCGCGCCGCGGTGACGGCGGGGGCCGCGGTGACGGCGGGGGCGGCGACCGTCCCGGCGGCGACGGCCCGGCCGTCTGAACCACCCGCGGACGGGAACCACCCCCGAAGGGTGAGGCCGTCCTCAGCGGCCGGCGGGAGCATGGTCGGTCCGGAAGGGCGGGTGGGCCATGGGCGACGACAGAGTCGGCGGAGTCGGCGGTGCCGACCGCATCGCGGAGTTCATCGAGCCGCTGCGGGTGAAACCCGGCAGCAGGGTACGACTGGCCGAGGACTTCGACCCCGGTTTCAGAGCGGGCATCCGCAAGAAGAAGGACGGCGTCGAACTGCTCCGCGGCGGCATCGAGCTGCTGGCGGACTACCAGCAGCGGCTGGCCGCCCAGGACACCTACGGCGTGCTGCTCTGTCTGCAGGCCCTGGACGCCGGCGGCAAGGACGGCACCATCCGCCACGTCATGAGCGGAGTGAACCCGCAGGGCGTGCGCGTGGTCGGCTTCAAGATCCCCTCGAACGACGAACTCGACCACGACTACCTGTGGCGTTACTCCCGGAACCTGCCCGGCCGCGGCGAGATCGGCATCTTCAACCGCTCCCACTACGAGGAAGTGCTCGTGGTGCGGGTGCACCCCGACAACCTGCGCCGCCAGAAGCTGCCCGACGCGGCCCGCGGCCCGGACGTGTGGGAGCGGCGCTACCGCGAGATCAACGACTGGGAGCGCTACCTGACCGACAACGGCTTCAGGATCGTGAAAGTCTTCCTGAACCTGTCGAAGGAAGAACAGCGCACCCGTTTCCTCAAACGCATCGACGTACCCGAGCGGAACTGGAAGTTCTCGTCGGCCGACGTGCGCGAACGAGCCTACTGGGACGACTATCAGCAGGCGTTTTCGCAGATGTTGTCCGCCACCAGTACGCGCTGGGCACCCTGGTACGTCGTTCCCGCCGACCACAAGTGGTTCGCCCGGGTCTGCGCGGCAGCCGTCCTGGTGCACACCCTGATGGACATCGACCCGCAGTACCCGCAGGTCAGCGACGAGAAACGACGTGAACTCGCCGAGGTCAGGGAGGACCTGGAGGCGGAGGCACCCGCAGGGGCGGCCCCGGACCCGTACGAGGCCACGGAGAAGCAGAACAGGCCGAAGACCAAGAAAAACAAGAAGAACGGGAAGAGCGAGAAGGGCGAGAAAGACAAGAAGAACAAGAAGAACAAGAAGGCGTTTTCGTGACCGCGCCGGCAGACGTCCCGCAGGGTCGGGCGGCCGACGGCAGGCCGTGGTACGCGTGTCCGCCCGAGCAGGTGGCCGCCGCCTTCGACGTGGATCCGGCCGCCGGTCTGTCCACCGCCCGCGCCGCGGAACTGCTGCGGACCCACGGCCCGAACGCGCTGCCCGAGGAGAAACCGCTGCCGGGCTGGCGCCGTTATCTCGCCCAGTACCGCAGCTACATGCAACTGGTCCTGGTGGCCGCCGCCGTCGTCTCGCTCGTCATCAAGGAGTGGAGCACCGGGATCCTGCTGCTCGTGCTGACCGTCGTCAACGCGGTCGCCGGGATGCGCCAGGAGGGCAAGGCGGACAGCGCGATGAACGCGCTGAAGTCGATGATGAAGGCCGACGCGCGCGTACGCAGGGACGGCACCGAGTCGGAGATCCCGGCCGAGGAGGTCGTACCGGGTGACGTGGTGCTGCTCGCGGCCGGCGACGAGGTCCCCGCGGACGGCCGGGTCGTCACGGCGAACGCCCTGCAGATCGACGAATCGGCACTGACCGGCGAGAGCGTGCCGGCCGCCAAGGAGGCGGGCACGCTCACTGCCGATGATCTGCCGCCGGGGGAGCGCCGGAACATGGCGTTCATGAACACCCCGGTCACCCACGGCAGCGGCACGATGGTGGTCACGGCGACCGGCGCGGACACCGAACTCGGCCGGATCTCGGGCATGCTGTCGACCACCCGCCGGGAGGCCTCGCCGCTGACCCGGGAGATGGACCGGCTCACCCTGTGGATCACGGGTACGGCCGGGGTGACGATGATCCTGATGTTCGTGCTCGGCCGAGGCCGGGGCACCGCGTGGGACGCGCTCTTCGTCAGCGCCGTCTCGCTGGCGATCGCCGCCATCCCCGAGGCGCTGCCCACCGTCTCCCAGACGATCCTGTCCATCGGAGCCGTCGACCTGTCGAAACGCCGGGCCATCGTGAAGGACCTGCCGTCGGTGGAGGCGCTGGGCTTCACCTCGGCGATCAACTCCGACAAGACCGGCACGCTCACCATGAACCAGATGACGGCCGTGGAGGTCGTCGACGCCGGCGACCGTTACACCGTTTCCGGCACCGGCTACGGCCTGGAGGGCAGGATCCGGCACCCGGTGGGCAGTTCCCCGGACATGACCGACGCGATCCTGCCCTACCTGGTCGCCAACGACGCCCGGCTGGTGGACGGCAAGGTCGTCGGCGACCCCACCGAGGGCGCCCTGCTGGTCCTCGGCCACAAGGCCGGCCTGGACGTCGACGCCACCCGGGAACGGCTGCCCCGGCTCGCCGTCCTGCCCTTCGATCCCGCCTACAAGCTGATGGCCACGTTCAACCGGGCCACCGACGAGCAGGGCCGCCCCGTCGTGCGCTGCTTCGTGAAGGGCGCGGCGCCCGCCGTGATGGACCGCGCCGCCACGGCGCTCGGGCAGGGCAGGTCGCTCCCGTGGGACGAGGAGCTGCGGCAGCGGGCGCAGGAACAGGTCGAACGGATGGGCGGCGAAGGCCTGCGGGTGATGGCCGCGGCCCGCCGCGACCTCGACCCGGCGGCGTTCGACCCGGACGGCGACCTTCTCGACTACGTCACCGGCCTGCAGATGACCAGCCTGGTCGGCATGGTCGACCCGCCCCGCGCCGAGTCGAAGGCCGCGGTAGCCGACGCGCAGGCAGCCCACATCAGGGTCCGCATGGTGACCGGCGACGACGTCGTCACCGGCGCCGCCATCGCCCGGCAGCTCGGCATCGAGGGCGAGGCCGTGCTGGGCGCGGACTTCGCCGCCCTGCCGGAGAGCGAACGGCTCGCCAGGATCGACGGCATCGGGGTCGTCGGCCGGGTCGCGCCCGAGCACAAGGTGCTGCTCGCCGAGACACTGAAGAAGAAGGGCGGCGTCGTCGCCATGACCGGCGACGGCGTCAACGACGCGCCCGCGATCAAGGCGGCCGACGTCGGCATCGCCATGGGTTCCGGCACCGAGGTCGCCAAGAACGCCGGCCGTATGGTCCTCGCCGACGACAATTTCGCCACGATCGTCTTCGCCGTCGAACAGGGCCGCAAGATCTACGACAACCTCACCAAGTACATCCGGTTCGTGCTCGTCCTGCTCGTCGTCTTCGTGCTGACGTTCCTCGGCGCGACCCTGTTCGACATCGCCGCCGGTGAACCGTTCACCCCGGCGCAGGTGCTGTGGATCCACTTCTTCGTCAACGCGGCGTTCGGTTTCGCGCTCGGCTTCGACCGGCAGAGCCCCGGTCTGATGGCCCGCCGCCCGCGACCGCGCGGCGCGCACGTGCTCACCCGGGGCGTCATGGTCACCGTCGGACTGTCCGGCCTGGTGATCACCATCGGCCTGCTCTGCCTGATCGACCTCGGTACCTCCCGCTACGGCAGCGTCGCGATCGGGCAGTCGATGGCGTTCACGTCCTTCGCGCTCTGCCTGATCGTGGCCGCCCTGGAGTGCCGCAGCGAACGCGACACCGTGCTCACCACGGCCAGCTTCGACAGCAAGCAGATGAACCGGGCCATGCTGATCGAGTTCGTTCTCGCGGTCCTGGTCACCCAGATGGACGCCTTCCGCAGGCTGCTCGGCACGACCGAACTGGACCTCGCCCAGTTCGCCTGGACGCTGCTCCCGGCGCTCGCGCTGCTCGCACTGTGGGAGATCGGCAAGTTCCTCGCCCGCTGGAACGGCAGGCCCTCACCCCGGACCTGACCGACGCGCCGAGGACCGGGCTTCCGGACGCCGACGAAACCGTGACACGGCCGCCATGGAAGCCGCACCGGACCGGCCGCACAATCAGGAAAACCGAACACGGGTGTGCAGCCGAACACGGCCGAACGCCGACGGACCGCGGGGGAGCTGGCGGACATGGAACTGGAACTGGGATACGACCTGCTCGGCGGACGGCTCCGCAGCATCGGGGAGGTCGAACTCACCTACGGCCGGTGGGGCGGCCGGCCCCGCGCGCTCGGGCCGCATCCGCTGGAGTACGACCTGCTCGGCAGCCGGCTGCGCCGGATCGGCGACGTCGAGATCGGCTACGGCCGCCTCAGCAGCGTCCCCAGGACGTTCGGGACCTGGGACGTCGACTGCGCCGCCTGGTCCGGGATCCCGCGGCAGATCGGGCCGTACCCGGTCGACCACCCCAGGTTCAGCGGCCGGGTGCGCGGGATCGGCCCGCTCTCCGTGGAGTACGACCTGCTGGGCGGACGGCCCCGCCGTGTCGTCCTGCCGGCAGGGATGCACGCTCTTCCCGACGACCTCCTGCGCGTCCTCTTCCTGGTCCTGCACCTGCAGACCGAACGCAACAAGAGTTCGTCGTCCGCCGCGTAGCCGAAGCGCGCCGCGCGGCCGGAACCGGCGAAGGCCCGCCGGACGGTTCCGGCGGGCCTTCGGGGTGACGGCGGGTCAGACGGCAGCCGCGTACTTCGGGTTGACGCCGTACTGGTTCTCCTCCGGCTTGCCGTCGGAGGCGAGCCAGACGAGCACGAAGATCCAGCCGACCAGCGGGATGATGCCGACCAGGATCGCCCAGCCGGAGCGGCCGGTGTCGTGCAGCCGGCGGACCGCGACACCGAGGCTGGGCAGCAGGACCGCGAGGTCGTAGATCGCGGCGAGGGCGCTGAAGTGGATGGCCGCGCCGACGGCGATGAGCACGATCGCGATGATCGTGTTGATCAGCGTGAACATCCAGTATTCCTGCCGACGCGCGCGTCCGCTGAACACCACGTACTGCTTCAGTACGTCCACGTACCAGTTCATTACTCGTCCCCCCGGGGATCAAGGCTTGATTGGTTCCACAGCAAATCAAGCCGACGTGGCCGGTTCCATTCAGATTGGCGTGTGCGGGTCAACCGTTACCGTCTCGCCGCCGATCGGTGATCAACGCCGGCCGATCGCATCCGCGCGGTACGCGATAGCGTCTCTTCGGCCATGGACATGCAGAAACAGCCCCAGCCTTCGCAGTCGCAGCCCCCACAGCAACCACAGCAACCGCGGCAATCGCAGCCCCCGTGGCAACCGGCGCCTGACGAGGGCTGCCTGGTCGTCGCGATCAGGATCCCCGTGCGGATCCTCGCCTTCCTCGTGGTGCTGCCAATACGCCTGCTCTGGGACGCCCTGGCCGCCGTCGCACGGTTCCTGTGGCGCTACCTCCTCGCCCCCGCGGGCCGCGCCGTAGGCCTGCTCCTGCGCGCCCTCCTCGTCGTCCCGCTGATCTGGGCGTACCGCCACCTGCTGACCCCGCTCGGCCACGCCCTTCTGTGGCTCCACGCGCGCGTGCTCACCCCGCTCGGCCGCGCGCTCGTACGGCTGCTCACGCCCGTCGCGCAGGCCGTGGCGGCAGCCGTCGTCTGGGTGGCCGGAAAGATCGCCTGGCTGGCGGGGAAGCTGACTGTCGGCCTGTACTGGACCGCGCGCGTGCTCCTCGTCCTGCCCGCCCTCGCCCTGTGGCGCTGGATCCTCGCCCCCGTCGCCCGGGTCCTCGGCATCGTCCTGCGCGAGATCGGGGAGGCCCTCGGCCACGCCTGGCGGGCCGCCGGGTACGTCGCACGTGCCGCCGGGCGGGTTCTCGGGACCCTCTTCCGGTGGATCTTCCTGGAACCCGCACGCTGGGCCTACCGGACCGTCCTCACCCCCGTCGGACACGTCGTCCGCGACCTCGTCCTGCGCCCCGCAGCCCAGGCCGCCCGCGCGATCGGCCGCGCCGTCGGCCAGGCCCGCGCCGACGTCCGCCGCGCCCTCTTCGGCGAGCCGCGACGGCCCGCGCCCGTGGAGCGCCGGGAACCCCGGGGCCGCGACACACGTACTCTTGATGGATAGCAGCACCCTGCCGTACGGCCCACAGCGGTACGGCCCTCGCAGCAGAACAGCCAAGAACGCAACAGCACGCACAAGAACCACGAAGGACTGACGACACTGGGCAAGCGACAGCCCGAAGGCCCGCCGCCCGCACCCGCGGTGCAGCGCATCCGACTGCGCTACACCAAGCGTGGCCGCCTCCGGTTCACCAGCCACCGTGACTTCCAGCGCGCCTTCGAGCGTGCGCTGCGCCGCGCCGAGGTGCCCATGGCGTACTCGGCGGGGTTCACACCGCACCCGAAGGTGTCGTACGCCAATGCCGCACCCACCGGCACGGGCAGCGAGGCCGAGTACCTGGAGATCGCGCTCACCGCACCCCGCGACCCGGAGCGGCTGCGCGCCCTCCTCGACGAGTCCATGCCCGCCGGGCTCGACATCGTCGACGCGGTCGAGGTGCACACGTCCGGACTGGCCGACCGGCTCACCGCATCCGTGTGGGAGCTGCGGCTGGCCGGCCAGGACCCGGCGGAGGCCGAGAAGGCCGTCGCCGCGTTCAACGCCGCCGAGTCCGTCGAGGTCCGGCGCACCACCAAGAACGGCGTCCGCACCTTCGACGCCCGCCCCGCCGTCGTACAACTTGAAACACAGAGTGAAACGGCTGATAGGCCGACCGACCAGGCCTGTGCGATACTGCGGCTGGTTGTTCGGCACGTGACGCCTGCCGTACGACCCGACGACGTCCTGTCCGGTCTCCGCGCCGTGGCCGACCTGACGCCGCCGGTCCCCGCAGCGGTGACCAGGCTGGCGCAGGGGCTGCTCGATGAAGAGACCGGCACGGTGACCGACCCGCTCGCGCCCGACCGCGAGGCAGCCGAGGCCCTTTCGAAGGCCGAACCGACTGCCGCCGCGACGGTGCCGGCGTAAGGAAGGTCCCGCGAAGGACGGACGTCGTAGCGCCGCCCTCGTACTCGGGAGCCACCTGGGTCGGGCAGCGCACCGACCAGAAGACTTTCGCCAGGCCGTCCGCGACAAGGCGTACGGAACCGGCGAGACAGGACACAGAGAGCTCCTGTGCGGCGCCCGCGCCCCACACGGCGGCACCGCGCATCGCGCGAGCCGTGGACGTCACCGGTGGTCGCTCGAACCGATCGACACCGGACCAGGCGCGGCGCCCGGGAGCCTGACGGGAGAAACGCCCGCATGCTCGAACCGACCGAGCCCACCGAGGGCTCCGAACCGAACACCCCCAGCGACACCCTGCCGCCGCGCAGGCGTCGCCGTGCCGCGTCCCGCCCCGCGGGACCGCCCGCCGGGAACGAGGCCGCCGCCGAGACCACGGCTCCGGCCGTACCGGCCGCCGAGACCTTCGCGTCCGCCGCCGAAACGACGGAAAAGGCCACGCAAGAGGTCCCGGAGGAGGTTGCCGAGGCCGCTGAGGCCGCGCCCGCTCCGCGGACGCGTCGCCGCGCGACCCGCCGGGCGTCCGCGCCCGCCGGCGCCCCCGCCGAAACTGCCGAGACCGCGGAGACCGTTGTGCCTGCTGCTGCTGCTGCCGCCGGTGCCGTGACCGAGCCCGCCGAGACGGCGGCCTCGGCCGAGGCCGCCGCCGCTGACGGCGACGAGGAGGCGGCGGCGCCCGCTCCGCGGACGCGTCGCCGTGCCACCCGCCGGGTCTCCGCGCCCGCCGAGGCTCCGGCCGAGGTGGCGGAGCCGTCCGCCACCGAAGCGACGCAGGAGCCCGTGGAAGAAGTCGCCGAGACCGCCGAGGCCGCTGAAGCCGCGGAAGAGGCCGCTGAGGCCGCGCCCGCTCCGCGGACCCGTCGCCGTGCCACCCGTCGGGCGTCCGCGCCCGCCGGCGCCCCGGCTCCCGCCGAGGGCGGCGAAGAAGCCGCAGCCCCCGCCGTCGCCGCCGAGGCCGGTGCGGAGACCGCCGCGTCCGCCGAGGCGGCCGAGGCACCTGAGCCCGTCGAGGCTCCCGAAGAGACCGCGTCCGTTCCCCGCACCCGCCGCCGCGCCACCCGCCGGGTGTCCGCGCCCGCCGGTGCGCCCGAGGCCGAGGCCGCCGAGACGGCCGCCGCCGAGCAGCCGCAGCCGGTGACCGCCGAGACCCCGGCCGCCGAGCCCGCCGAGGCCGAGGCCGAGGCGCCGCGCCGCAGGCGCCGTGTCGTGCGGCAGGCCGCCACCGGGTTCTCCGAGCCCGCCGCCCGGGCCGGCGCCGAGGAGGAGCCGCAGCGCCGCCCGGCCAGGCCCGCCGTCGCCGTCTTCCAGGCGCCCGTGTTCACCGAACCGAGGTTCCAGACCCCGCAGCGCGCCGCCGCCGAGGCGGCAGCCTCGGCCGTCGTCGCCGAGGAGCCGGAGGAGTTCGCGGCGGCCCCCGCCGCCTCCGCCCCGTCCGCCTCCGCCGCTTCGTCTGCTCCCGTGTCCTTCGCCGCCGAGACCGCCGAGACCGCGGAGACCGCGGAGACCGCGGAACCCGCCGAGCAGGTCGAGCAGGCCGAGGCCGGTTCGCGCCGCCGGCGCCGCCGCCGGGGCGCCGTGGAGGAGGCCCCGGTCACCGAGACCACCGCCGAGGACGAGGCCGAGGAGCCGGAGGAGTCCGCCGAGGACATCGCCGACGGCGAGGACGAGGCCGAGGAGTCCGGCTCCCGTCGGCGCCGCCGCCGCGGTGGCCGACGCCGCCGTCGCGGTGACGCCGCCGACGGCGACGACGGCACCGACGAGTTCGCCGCCGAGCACGGCGGGCGGACCGACGAGGACGCTGAGGACACCGCCGAGCAGGAGGAAGAGGACGACGAGGAGGCCCACGACGAGGCTGGCATGTCCTCCTCCAGCAGCCGCCGTCGCAGGCGCCGCCGCCGGCGTGCCGGGGACGGCCCCGACACCGAGCCCGGCGACGGCGACCCGGAGCGCACGGTCGTCAAGGTCCGCGAGCCCCGCAAGCCCTCCGAGCCGTCCGACGAGGTCCAGTCCATCAAGGGCTCGACCCGCCTGGAGGCCAAGAAGCAGCGCCGCCGCGAGGGCCGTGAGCAGGGCCGCCGCCGCGTCCCGATCATCACCGAGGCCGAGTTCCTCGCCCGCCGCGAGGCCGTCGAGCGCGTGATGGTCGTACGCCAGCACGGCGACCGCACCCAGATCGGCGTCCTGGAGGACGGCGTGCTCGTCGAGCACTACGTCAACAAGGAGCAGGCCACCTCGTACGTCGGCAACGTCTACCTGGGCAAGGTCCAGAACGTCCTGCCGTCCATGGAGGCCGCCTTCATCGACATCGGCAAGGGCCGCAACGCCGTCCTGTACGCCGGTGAGGTCAACTTCGAGGCGCTCGGCATGGCCAACGGGCCGCGCCGCATCGAGGCCGCCCTGAAGTCAGGCCAGTCCGTGCTCGTCCAGGTGACGAAGGACCCGATCGGCCACAAGGGCGCCCGCCTCACCAGCCAGGTCTCCCTCCCGGGCCGCTACCTCGTGTACGTCCCCGAGGGCTCGATGACCGGCATCAGCCGCAAGCTGCCCGACACCGAGCGCGCCCGGCTGAAGACCATCCTCAAGAAGATCGTCCCCGAGGACGCGGGCGTCATCGTGCGCACCGCCGCCGAGGGCGCGAGCGAGGACGAGCTGCGCCGCGACGTCGAACGGCTCCATGCGCAGTGGGAGGACATCCAGAAGAAGTCGAAGAACGGCGGCAGCTCCAATGCGCCGTCGCTGCTGTACGGCGAGCCGGACATGACCGTCCGGGTCGTCCGCGACATCTTCAACGAGGACTTCTCCAAGGTCGTCGTCAGCGGTGACGAGGCCTGGGAGACCGTCCACGGCTACGTCTCGCACGTCGCGCCCGACCTCGCGGGACGGCTGTCGAAGTGGACCTCCGAGGTCGACGTCTTCGCCACGTACCGGATCGACGAGCAGCTGTCCAAGGCGCTGGACCGCAAGGTCTGGCTGCCCAGCGGCGGTTCGCTGGTCATCGACCGGACCGAGGCGATGGTCGTCGTCGACGTCAACACCGGCAAGTTCACCGGCCAGGGCGGCAACCTCGAAGAGACGGTGACCCGCAACAACCTGGAGGCGGCCGAGGAGATCGTCCGCCAGCTCCGGCTGCGCGACCTCGGCGGCATCATCGTCATCGACTTCATCGACATGGTCCTGGAGTCCAACCGGGACCTGGTGCTGCGGCGCCTGCTCGAATGCCTCGGGCGGGACCGGACCAAGCACCAGGTGGCCGAGGTGACCTCGCTGGGGCTCGTCCAGATGACCCGCAAGCGCGTCGGACAGGGCCTCCTGGAGTCCTTCTCCGAGACCTGCGTGCACTGCAACGGCCGTGGCGTCATCGTCCACATGGAGCAGCCCGGCTCCAGCGGAGGTGGCGGCGGCAAGCGCAAGAAGCGCGGGCGCGGCGGCGACGGGCACGAGCACGACCACGAGCACGACGTGCACGAGACCCACGAGGTCGTGGCCGACGGGGCCGTCGAGCACGCGGAGGCCGTCCACGCCGTCGAGACGGCGGCGGAGGTCGCGGCCGAGGCCGCCGGACCCATCGCGCTGCCCGCGCCCGACTTCGCGCCGGACGAGGAGCTGTACAGCAGCGTCGCCGAGGCGGAGGCCGCGGCCGGCCGCGGCCGTACCCGCCGCCGCGCGAGCCGCAGGGCCTCGGCTCCGGCCGGCGCGCCCAAGGGCCGTACGGCACGCACGGAGACCGCTGCGGCGGCCGTCGGGGGCGTCGGGGCCGGCGAGGCCGAGGCACCGGCCGCGCAGGACGTGCCGGTCGCCGTCGAGGCCCCGGTGGCCGAGCCCGCGGTGGTCGAGGCCCCGCAGGCTCCGGTCGCCGAGGAGGCCGCTCCCAAGGGCCGTACGCGTCGGCGTGCCACCCGGAAGGTGTCGGCACCCGCCGGCTCCCCGGCCGGTGCCGAGGCGACCGTGGTGACGGTCGTCGCCGAGAGCGCCCCGGTGGCGGAGAACGTCGCGGAAGCGGTGACGCAGACGGAGACGGCGGCCGGGACGGCGCCGGAACCGGCCGCCGAGCCCGAGGCGGCCGTGGCCGCCGAGAGCGCCGCCCCGGCCCGCACGCGCCGCCGTGCGGTACGCAAGGCCACCGCGCCGACCGCGTCGGAGGAGACGGCCGTCGTGGTCGTACCGTCGGCCGAGACGCCGGCGGCGGCCGAGGAGGCCCCCGGCGAGACCGCCGGGGCCGCTGACGCTGCCCAGGAGGGCGTCGAGGAGGGTGTCGAGGAGGCCGTTCCGGCCAAGAAGACGGCCCGCAAGACGGCGGCCAAGAAGACCGCGGCGAAGAAGACGGCCGCAAAGAAGACGACGACGGCCAAGAAGACGGCCGCGAAGAAGACGACGGCCAAGAAGGCGGTCAAGACCGCCAAGACGGCCGCCGCCAAGTCCACGGCGAAGAAGACCACCACGGTCGCCACCGCCTCCGACGAGGACTGACGGGCCCAGGCCTGCACACCAGCGATCGGCTCCCGGCCCCACGGCCGGGAGCCGATCGCGTTTCCGCCGGATCCCGCGCCGCAGCGTGCACACACAGAGTGACCGGTCGGACGAGAACGGTGGCCGAGGGTACCGGCCCGTTCACAGGGAACGCTCGGTAAATTGACGGGAAAGGTTACGCGCACGCTTGTCGTACGAGTAACTTCGCCGGGAACCCGAACAGCGGAATCACTACGAAAGGCCGCTCCAGTGAACCGTCATGAACTGCTGCGTGGACTCCACCGCGTCTACCACCCGCGCAACTATCTGGAGATCGGCGTCAACGACGGTCGCAGTCTGGCGCTTTCGCGTGTCGCGTCCGTGGCGATCGACCCGGCCTTCAAGGTGGTGACGTCGATCAGCTGCGACGTCCACCTGGTCCAGTCGACCAGTGACGACTTCTTCGCCCGCAAGGACCCGCTGGTACACCTGCGGCGAGGCCGCAACCCCTTCCGCGCCCTCGCCCGCCGCGACCCGCTCGGGGTGTTCGGAGGCGATCCCACGCTGGAACTGTCGTTCATCGACGGCATGCACCTTTTCGAGTACGCGCTGCGCGACTTCATGAACGTCGAACGCCACTCACGCTGGTCGAGCGTGATCGTCCTCGACGACATGCTGCCCCGCGACGTCGACGAGGCGGCCCGCGACCGCCACACCAAGTACTGGACGGGCGACGTCTACAAACTGGTGACGGTCCTGCGCAAGTACCGCCCCGACCTGGTCGTCGTGGAGGTCGACACCGAGCCGACCGGCGTCGCCGTGGTCTTCGGCGCCGACCCGGACAACACGGTGCTCAAGGACGCCTACGACGACATCATCGCGGAGTACGTCACCCCGGATCCGCAGGCGGTCCCCGACGAGGTGCTGGTGCGCAAGCACGCCGCGCGGCCGGAGGCACTGCTGGCGGCGGACTTCTGGCCCACCCTGGTCCGGGCCCGGAACCTGCGCCGTCCGCGCGCGGGCTTCGAGCGGCTGCGGGGGCGGATCGCGGCCCTGGGCGGCTGAACGGCGGCACCACCACGAGGAGGGGCCCCGCGGATCATCCGCGGGGCCCCTCCTCGTGGTCCTGTCGTACCGGTCGTACGTGCCGTCGTGCCGGTCGTACGGGTCTCAGCCGCGCAGCCGCGCCGCATAGGCCTGGCAGGCGTCGTAGGACGGCAGCAGGCCCTCGGCCTCGGCGACGGCCAGGGACGGCGCCGCCGCGTCCTTCTCGGACAGCACCGGGGCCAGGTCCGCCGGCCACTCGATGCCCAGCTCGGGGTCGAGCGGGTGGATGCCGTGCTCGCGCTGCGGGGCGTACCCCTCGGAGCACAGGTACACCACGGTCGCGTCGTCGGTCAGCGCCATGAAGGCGTGCCCGAGCCCCTCGGAGAGGTAGACCGAGTGGTGGTCCACGTCGTCCAGCCGTACGGCCTCCCACTGCTTGTACGTGGGTGAGCCGGTACGGATGTCGACGATGACGTCCAGCACGGCGCCCCGTACGCACTTGACGTACTTGGCCTGGCTGGGCGGCACGTCGGCGAAGTGGATGCCGCGCAGGGTGCCGCGGCTGGAGACCGAGCAGTTGGCCTGCGCCAGGTTCAGCCGGTGGCCGGTGGCCTCGGCGAAGTCCGGTCCCTTGAACCACTCGTGGAAGCTCCCGCGGGCGTCCGGAAAGACCTTCGGTTCATGGACCCAGGCGCCGGCGATGCCGAGCTCCCGCATGTCGATCACATCCTTGTCGTACTGCGTGTCCGTGCTGTGCGGCCGTGGCCGTCTGTGTGGCCGCGGCTGTGCTGGGCGTCCGTGGCGGGCCGGCGGATCAGCCGGTCAGCTTCGCCGCCAGGCCGCGCAGCTTCCTGCGGGCCGGTGCGGGCAGCCTGCGCACGACCGGGCCGCCGACGGCACGCAGCCGCCGCCGCAGGGCCGCCTTGCGGCGCTTGGACACCGTCGTGCGGACGAGTTCGGCGTCCACCACGGGCAGGGCGTCGTCGAGCCGCAGCCGCCCGTTGCTCCTGACGGTCACGGTGCACAGCGGCAGCGCCGCGTCCTTCGCGCCGTCCAGCCGGGCCGCCAGGCTCCAGCGGCCGGCGGGCACCGACGCCGCACGCGCGGGAACGGCGATGTGGGCGCGGCCGGCCACGTTGCGGATCTCGGCCGTCACCACGTGCGTACCGCCGCCGTCCCCGGAGCCGGAGCTGAGGACCAGCTCGGTCTTCTTCGGCGCGGTCTTCGGGCGGGTGAACACGTCCAGCCGCAGCTCCGGACGGCTGCCCGGCATCCGCTGCACGGGGCGGTTCTCCAGGTACGGCGCCAGCCTCTTGCTGCGGCGGGCGACGTCCAGGGTGAGGTTGCCGTGCGGGTCGGTGAAGTACGGGATGACCGCGCGGGCGGGGGAGCCGAGCAGCGCGGGGCGCAGCTCCGTCTCCACACCGGCGACGCGGTCGGCGCCGAGCCGGGCCTTGCGCACCAGACCGAGACCCCGGACGCTGATCCAGATGTCCCAGAAGCCCTTGGAGACCGGGCCGCGTCCCTTCACGCCCTGGGGGCTGACCACGCCGCTGCCGCGCAGGACGACCTCGCAGGCGCCGTCGCCGAGGTCCTCGACGTGCGAGGTGAACTCGGCCGCGCACGGCCACTCGACGGCCGTCTCGCGGTTGCGCAGCGACATCTCGGCCTTGAACTGGTCCATCTCGTCCGTGACGTCGACCAGGTCGTCCGCGGCCAGCACGTCCTGGACCAGCTCGGGGTGCAGGTAGAAGCGGCCGTCGCGGCGCAGCAGCCGGACCGGCGCGGCGTCGTCGCCGTGCACCAGCCGGGCGCTGACGGTGACGCCGAGCTTGCCGTCGGGCCGCCACTCGGCCGCCTCCAGCCGGGTCGTGCCCTTGACGGAGAGCCCGAAGCGGGCGAACCGCAGCAGGCCGTCGCCGTCGTCACGGCGCAGCAGCGTCGAGCGGACGCGGGTGAGGGCGCCGAGCCCGTCGCGCACGCCCTCGCCCATGAACTCCTCGGCCAGCGGCCGTACGGCCTCCAGCATCTCGCCGAGGTAGGCCTCGTCGTACTTGAGGACGTTGGGCTCGCTGAGCCGGCCGAGCATCTCCACCCGGTAGAAACGGCGCAGCAGCAGGTCGCGGAAGGCGCCCGGCTCGGTGTTCGCCATGACGACGTCGAGCACCTCACGGAGGTTTCCGTAGTAACCCGACGGGACGATCCGCGCGGAACCCGCGTTCTGGCCGTCGTCACGCTTCGAGTAGTAGTAGCAGGTGTAGCTGCCGAGGATGGAGACGACCTTGGCGGGGAAGTACGCCTCCATCATGTACAGCTGGTCCTCCAGGCGCCGCTTGCCCTCGGGATAGGCGATCTTGTTCTCGCGCAGGAACTCCGCGCGGAACATCTTGTGCGGCGTGAGGCTGTCGTACAGCGGCGCGTCGTGGATGGTGCACTTCTCCCGGTCCGTCTTGAAGACGCCGTGCGGCACACCGCGGAAGTTGCTGGCCACCTTGCCGATGACGATGTCGGAGCCGTTGCGGTGCCCCATCTCGTACAGTCGGCGCAGAGCGTCGGAGGCGAGGTAGTCGTCCTGGTCGACGAACTGGACGTACTCGCCCTTCGCCTCGCCCACGCCGATGTTCCGCGGCTTGCCGGGCCAGCCCGAGTTCGGTATGTGGATGACCCGGAAGTGCGGGTGCTTCTCGGCCAGGGCGTCCAGTTCGGCGGGGCTCTCGTCGGTCGAGCCGTCGTCGACGAACAGGACCTCGAACTCGTTCGCGGGAAGCGTCTGCCTCAACAGGGAGTCGATGCAGGGTTGGATGTACTTTCCCGGGTTGTACACCGGGATGATGACGCTCACCTTGATCGACATCTCTGTTACCTGGCTCCAGTTTTGGGGAAGCTGCCTACGACCTGAATGAACCGTGTACAGCCGGTGACCAACTGATGCACGAGTGGAGTCACAGGGTAACCGCAGCCGCTTCTCAGCAGCGACCGGGTCGACGGGAGGGTCGCCCGGGGCGGTCGGCACGGGCCCGGTTTGACCGCCTCCGCGCGGCCCCGTAACCTTGACCGTCGGCGTGTCCATGGATATGAGGACGTGCCACATCCCCGTAAACCTCTTCCTCCGGGGCGCACCCTGCCCCGGAGAGGCCGCCCGCGTTCGCCGGGTGGCTGGACTGCGGGGGTGCCGTTCCCGAGCGAGAGAGTGAGATCCGCGTGTACGCCATCGTGCGCAGCGGTGGTCGCCAGCACAAGGTTGCTGTCGGCGACATCGTTGAGGTTGACAAGATTTCCACCGCCAAGGTTGGCGACACGGTCGAGCTCTCGACCCTGCTCGTTGTCGACGGCGACGCTGTGACCAGCGACCCGTGGGTCCTGGCCGGCATCAAGGTCCAGGCCGAGGTCGTGGACCACCACAAGGGCGTCAAGATCGACATCCTTCGCTACAAGAACAAGACCGGCTACCGCCGTCGTCAGGGCCACCGCCAGCAGTACACGGCGATCAAGGTCACTGAGATCCCCGCGGCTGCGAAGTAAGGGACTGAGGAGAGATGGCACACAAGAAGGGCGCATCGTCCACCCGTAACGGTCGTGACTCCAACGCTCAGCGCCTCGGCGTGAAGCGCTTCGGCGGTCAGGTCGTCAACGCGGGCGAGATCCTGGTCCGTCAGCGCGGCACCCACTTCCACCCGGGTGCGGGCGTCGGCCGCGGCGGCGACGACACGCTGTTCGCGCTCCAGCCCGGTGCGGTGGAGTTCGGCACCCACCGTGGCCGCAAGGTCGTGAACATCGTTCCGGTCGCCTGAGCTTGATCTAGGCCCTTCATCCAGGGCTTCAGGCCGGACGTTTCGCGAGGCGGACCTCACTTCCCGATCGGGAAGGCGGGTCCGCCTTTCGCGTGTTGACATTGGTATTACCGGACATCGGTACTACCCGTACGTATCTGGAGGCACAGCACCATGACCACCTTCGTGGACCGCGTCGAGCTGCACATCGCCGCGGGTAACGGAGGCCACGGCTGCGCCTCCGTGCACCGGGAGAAGTTCAAGCCGCTCGGCGGCCCCGACGGCGGCAACGGCGGCCGTGGCGGAGACGTCACCCTGACCGTCGACCAGTCGGTGACGACTCTCCTCGACTACCACCACTCCCCGCACCGCAAGGCCACCAACGGCAAGCCCGGCGAGGGCGGCAACCGGGCCGGCAAGGACGGCCAGGACCTCGTCCTGCCGGTGCCCGACGGCACCGTGGTCCTGGACAAGGCCGGCAATGTCCTCGCCGACCTCGTCGGCCACGGCACCTCCTACGTCGCCGCCCAGGGCGGTCGCGGCGGCCTCGGCAACGCGGCCCTCGCCAGCGCCCGCCGCAAGGCCCCCGGCTTCGCGCTGCTCGGCGAGCCCGGCGACCTCGACGACATCGTCCTGGAGCTCAAGACCGTCGCCGACGTGGCACTGGTCGGTTACCCGAGCGCCGGCAAGTCCTCGCTGATCTCCGTGCTGTCCGCCGCCAAGCCGAAGATCGCCGACTACCCGTTCACCACCCTGGTCCCCAACCTCGGTGTGGTGACCGCCGGTTCCACCGTCTACACCATCGCCGACGTGCCCGGCCTCATCCCCGGCGCCAGCCAGGGCCGGGGCCTCGGCCTGGAGTTCCTCCGCCACGTCGAGCGGTGCAGCGTCCTCGTCCACGTCCTCGACACCGCGACCCTGGAGTCCGAGCGCGACCCCGTCTCCGACCTCGACGTCATCGAGGAGGAGCTCAAGCAGTACGGCGGCCTCGGCGACCGGCCCCGGATCGTCGTCCTCAACAAGATCGACGTCCCCGACGGCAAGGACCTCGCCGAGATGGTCCGCCCCGACCTGGAGGCCCGCGGCTACCGCGTCTTCGAGGTGTCCGCTGTCGCCCACCTGGGCCTGCGCGAGCTGACGTTCGCACTCGGCGACCTGGTCGCCAAGGCCCGCGCCGCCAGGCCGAAGGAGGAGGCGACCCGGATCGTCATCCGGCCGAAGGCCGTCGACGACGCCGGCTTCACCGTCACCCCGGAGGACGACGGCCTCTTCCGGGTACGCGGCGAGAAGCCCGAACGCTGGGTCCGCCAGACCGACTTCAACAACGACGAGGCCGTCGGCTACCTCGCCGACCGCCTCAACCGCCTCGGCGTGGAGGAGAAGTTGATGAAGGCCGGCGCCCGGGCCGGCGACGGCGTCGCCATCGGCCCCGAGGACAACGCCGTCGTCTTCGACTGGGAACCGACCATGATGTCCGGCGCCGAGATGCTCGGCCGCCGCGGCGAGGACCACCGCTTCGAGGAACAGCGGCCCGCCGTGCAGCGCCGCCGCGACCGGGAGGCGGAACGGGACGAGTCCCTCCGGGAGTACGGCGACTTCGACCCGTTCGAGTAGGCCCGCCGGCCGCCTCGGGCGCACCGCCGCCGGCTGCGCCGAAAGTCAAGTCTGTGTAACAGAAGCCTGGGACTCATCTGTGTCCCAGGCTTCTCTCAGGTGAACCTAAGGTAAACGTCTTACCTTCCGTTCACCATGGAGACGGACTGTACGAGAGGCGAAGCCCCGGTGAACAACGCCATCACGGACCCCGCAGGCCCCACCGGTCCCCTTGCCGCCCTGCCCGCCGGCACCCGCCTGCTGCACATCGGCCCGCACAAAACCGGCACCACGGCCATCCAGGGCGCCCTGTTCGCCGCGAAGGACGGACTGCCCGAACACGGCGTGGAGTTCCCGGCGGCCACCCGGCACCCGATGGAAGCCGCCCTGGCCGCCTGCGCCCGGCCGGCGATGATGGGCGACACCGTGCCCACCGAGAAGCACTGGACACGGCTGATCGGCCAGGTCGAAGCCACCGGCACCCGCACCTCGGTGATCAGCAGCGAGTTCTTCGCTGACGCCCCCGACGACGAGACCGTCGCCCGCATCGTCGAGCAGCTCGGCGGCGAACGCGTCCACGTCCTCGTCACCCTCCGCCCGCTCGCCAGGATCATGCCCTCCCAGTGGCAGCAGTACGTGCAGAACGGACTGCGCATGGGCTACGAGGACTGGCTGCACCACATGCTCCGCAAGGCCCCCTACGAGAAGCCCAACCCCAGCTTCTGGCACCGGCACCGGCACGACCGGCTCGTCGAACGCTGGGTCCGCGCGGTCGGCGCCGGCCGGGTCACCGTCGTCGTGGTCGACGACCGCGACCGCGACGGCCTGATGCGCACCTTCGAAGCCCTCCTCGGACTTCCCGAAAAACTTCTTCAGCCCGTCCCGGACACGGCGAACCGCTCCCTCACCCTTGCCGAGACCGAAATGCTGCGAAAGCTCAACGTGGAATTCCGCGGCAATGGACTCCCCGACGAGCTGTATTCCAAGCTCGTCCGCAACGGCGCCGTCATGCATATGAAGAACTCGTGCAGCCCCACCGCCGCCGACGTGAAGATCTCCACCCCCGCCTGGGCCGTCGAGGCCGCCGGCCGCATCGGCGCCGAGATGGTCGAACGCATCGGCGCCATGGGCGTCCGCGTCATCGGCGAACCGGCCCTGCTCCACACCCTGCCCGCCATCCCCACGCAGCCGGGACCGCCCGACGCCGAGGCCCGCATCGCCCCCGAGGTCGCCGCCCAGGCCCTCTACGGCGTGCTCGCCGCGGCGGCTGCGGCCCCGGTGCGCCACACCGCCGAGGCGAAGTCCCGCACCGTGCATCAGACGTCGTCGAAGGAACTGGTGCGGGTCCTGGGGCACCGATGTCTGAAGAAGCTGCGACGGCGCTGAGATGCCGGGAGCCCTGCCACGGACCGCGCCCGCGGGGACGGCTTGGTCGCGGGGACGGCGTAGTCACGGGGACGGCTTAGTCACGCTAAGTAGTTCCCGCGGCACGGCGTAGCGCCGCTGAGACGTGGATCGGGTCACGCACAGCAATCGGAATGCCCTGTGTAGTTACTCACAGCAAATTCACGGAACTCTTCCGACGGTCCGGCGGGCGGCGCCCATCACCAGCGACGCAAGGTGAATGAAAGGTTGCGGGCACATATGCAGTGGACGGCGCTCACCTTGCACAGCGGTTACCGGAAGTGGGACCATTTCCAGGTTCCCTGATGCCCCAAGGTAGGTCACCTGTGTCCCAGCACATAGCCAAGCCCCGAACCACCGCAGTGATCCTGGCCGGTGGCACCGGCCAGCGGGTGGGTCTGTCGATCCCCAAGCAGCTGCTGAAGATCGCCGGCAAGGCCGTCATCGAGCACACCCTGGCCACCTTCGAGAAGGCCGACTCGATCGACGACATCATCGTGCTGATGGCACCGGGCTACGTCGCGGACGTCGAGAAGATCGTCGCCAAGGCCGGGTTCGCGAAGGTCAAGAAGATCATCGAGGGCGGCAACACGCGGAACGAGACCACCGAGCGCGCCATCACGGCCCTCGGCGAGGGCCTGGCCGAGGGTGAGGACCTCAACGTCCTCTTCCACGACGCCGTACGCCCCCTGCTGTCACGGCGCGTCATTGACGACTGCGTGACCGCACTGGAGCGCTACCAGGCCGTCGACGTCGCCATCCCGTCCGCCGACACCATCATCGTCACGCGGACCCACGGCGGGGACGGCGAGTTCATCACCGAGATCCCGGACCGCTCCCGGCTGCGCCGCGGCCAGACCCCGCAGGCGTTCAGGCTGTCCACGATCAAGCGCGCCTACGAGGTCGCCGACGGCGACCCCAACTTCCAGGCCACCGACGACTGCTCCGTCGTCCTCAAGTACCTGCCGGACGTACCGATCCACGTCGTCGCCGGCGACGAGTACAACATGAAGGTCACCCAGCCCGTCGACGTCTTCATCGCCGACAAGCTCTTCCAGCTCGCCTCCACCGCCGCCCCCGAACAGAACGGCGAGGACGCCTACCGCGCGCTCCTCACCGGAAAGACCGCGGTGATCTTCGGCGGCTCGTACGGCATCGGCAAGGACATCGCCGAACTCGCCGAGTCCTACGGCGCGAACGTCTACGCGCTCGGCCGCTCCACCACCGGCACCCACGTGGAGAACCCGGAGGAGGTCGACGACGCGCTCTCCAAGGCCTACGCCGAGACCGGCCGGATCGACTACGTCGTCAACACCGCGGGTGTGCTGCGCATCGGCAAGCTCGCCGAGACCGACAACGCCACCATCGAGGAGGCGCTGAAGGTCAACTACCTGGCCCCGGTGCAGATCGCCCGCTCCAGCTACAAGTACCTCGCCGAGACCCAGGGCCAGCTGCTGCTCTACACCTCCAGCAGCTACACCCGCGGGCGTGCCGAGTACAGCCTCTACTCCTCGACCAAGGCCGCCATGGTGAACCTCACCCAGGCCCTGTCCGACGAATGGGCCGGCGACGCCGTCCGCGTCAACTGCATCAACCCCGAGCGCACCGCCACCCCCATGCGCACCAAGGCGTTCGGCCAGGAGCCGACGGGCTCGCTGCTCTCCTCCGAGGCCGTCGCCCGTACCTCCCTCGACGTGCTGCTCTCCGAGCTCACCGGCCATGTCATCGACGTCCGCCAGCAGGACCCGACGGCCGCCGCCGGCCAGGCCTCCGGCTTCGAGCAGGCCCTGGCCAGTGTCCTGGACCGACAGGACGGCGTGGCATAATCGACAGCCATTAGTCATCTGTAATTCAGGCCTCTGTGGTTGCGCGTTCGCGGAGCAATCGCAGGGGCCTGAACCCGTAGAACCCGGATCGACCACCTCTCAGATTGTCCGCAAGGTCGAATTCAGGCCTTTTTGTCAGCAAAAGGTTCTCCGTGATATCCACCGCTATTCGCGTCGCCCGTGTGGGCAGCGCGGCCGAGCTGGCCGCGGCGGCACTCATGATCCTGGGCTTCCCGGTCCTCATGGTCGCCGCGCTCGTCCCGAGCGTCTACGCCTTCGCAGCCGCGGCTGCGGTCACGTACCTGGCGGACCACTACCTGCACCGCAAGGGCAGCTACCTCGTCAACCGCCTGAGCAAGGTCCGGGCCGGCCTGTCGATCCGCTTCCTGATCCGGCAGCTGCTGCTGATCCTGCTGCTGGCCAGGATGGACCTCTCCAACGGTCTGGTCTTCTACGGCGCGATCGCCTGCTTCATCGCCTTCTACGGCCTGCAGGCCCCGCACGGCGCCCTGGTCACCCTGATCCGCAACCGCCGCCGGATGCCGGTCGCCACCCGCAACGTCGACCTGAAGTCCCGCATCCGCATCCCGGACGCCCCGCCGCAGGGACTGCTGGACCGGTCCGCCGAGAAGATGCTCCACCTCGACCTCGCGGCCGTCGTCGGCCTGCTGGTCTCGGCGACGACGGACGACGTGGTCGCCGGCTTCGTCGGCATGGGCATCACCCTCGCCCTGGGGTGCCTGTACGTACTGGTGCTGACGCCCTACGTGCGCGGTCGCAAGACCCCGCCGGACGCCGACACCGTCCTCGCGGCCGTCGACGACTGGCTGGCCGAGTACCGGCCCGGGACCGTGCTGTACTTCTCCGGCTCCAAGGACTCCACCTACCAGCTCAACATGTGGCTGGAGACGATGGAACAGCTGGAGTCCCGCCCGCTGATCCTGCTGCGCGAGCGGGTCATCCTGCAGAACCTCGCCCCGACCACCGTCCCCGTCATCTGCGTGCCCGGCGGCGTGCACCTGATGAACATGGACCTCTCCACGGTCCGCGTCGCCCTCTACGCGGCCAACGTCGGCAAGAACATCCACCTGCTCCGCGTCCCCACGATGAAGCACGTCTTCATCGGCCACGGCGACAGCGACAAGCTGGCCAGCGTCAACCCGTTCAGCAAGGTGTACGACGAGGTGTGGACCGCCGGCCGCGCGGGCCGCGACCGCTACGCCATCGCCGACGTCGGCGTCCGCGACGACGACATCGTCGAGGTCGGCCGCCCCCAGCTGGCCCCCATCCAGAGCCGGCAGGGCGTCCCCGACGGCCGTATCCCCACCGTGCTCTACGCGCCCACCTGGGAGGGCTGGGACGGCAACCCCGGCAACACCTCCCTCGTGCTCGCCGGCGAGAACATCGTGAAGAAGCTGGTCAAGGCCGACCCGCCGGTCCGCGTCCTCTACAAGCCGCACCCCTTCACCGGCACCGTGAGCGCCGAGGCGGGCGCCGCCCACCGGCGCGTCACCGCCCTCGTCCAGAAGGCCGCCACCGCCCGCGCCACCGACGCCCGCTTCACCGCCGACCCGGCCGCCCAGGCGGCGGCGCAGGCCGAACTGACCCGTATCGAGACCCGTCTGACCGAACTGGCCGGCACGGGCGACGACCGGCGCGACGAGGCCGAGGCAAGCCGCGACGACGTCGTCGACCTGAAGAAGCACGAGGAGATCGCCCGGCTGCGCGCCGCCTGGAACGACTCCTACTGGCAGGCCCTGCCGCCGTACCAGCACGCCGTCATCGCGGGTGCCGAACCCCGCCTGTACGACTGCTTCAACGTCTCCGACGCGATGGTCTCGGACATCTCCAGCGTGGTCTCCGACTTCATCGCGAGCGGCAAGCCGTACGCCGTCACCGACTCGGCCGGCGTCGGCGTGGAGGAGTTCAAGCGGGCCAACACCGCCGTGCGCGCCGCCGTGATCCTCTCCAACAGCGCCAAGGAACTCGGCGGCCTGCTGGACGCCGTACGCGACCCGTCGGCCGATCCACTGGCCGCGGACCGGGACGAACTCAAGCGGTACCTGCTCGGGCCGGACGAGCCGACCTCCATCGAGCAGTTCAACGACGCGGTGGCCGCCCTCGCCCGCAAGGCCGAGACCCGCAACCTGGGCCAGGAGGCCGGGATCGCGGCCGGCGACCCCAAGGCGGAGAGCGCGACCGCCGGCTGACCTCAGCCACCGCAGCGAACGGGCTCGGTCCCGGGGACTTCTCCCCGGGACCGAGCCCGTTCGTCGTTCCCGTTCCCGCGCCGCGTTCCCTTACCTCTGCTTAGGAATGTGCGGATGTCTTCTTACCCATGCTTCGCCGTTCGCGTTGAGCAGCTCTTACCGTGCGCCCGTACTGTCCCGTGTAACCCGCTGTACACCATCAGGCTGTCCGTTCGTCATGTGAGCTGGACCACTGGACGCGCCTCCCAGGGCAACCTGTCGCACCGATCGGTCATCTAAGACGTTGCGATCGAGGTGACGCAGGGGGAATGCACCATTGACTAGGGGGAAACGTGACCGTCGTTGCGCAGCCTGATGTGACCGTGATCATCGGGGCGTACGAAGCGATGCCGTACCTGGTCGAATGCCTGGCCTCCGTCGAGCGCCAGACCCTCGACCCGGCCCGCATGGAGGTCATCGCCGTCGACGACGGATCGACCGACGGCACGGGGGAGTGCCTGGAGGAGTTCGCTGGCCGCGCCGCCATGCCGGTGACCGTGATCCGCCAGGAGAACTCGGGCGGCCCCAGCGGCCCGCGCAACGTCGGCCTCGCCAAGGCCGCCGGCCGCTACGTGTTCTTCCTGGACGCCGACGACCGGCTCGGCGACGAAGCCCTGGAACGCATGGTCGCCATGGCCGACAAGAACGGCACCGACGTCGTCGTCGGCAAGGTCGAGGGAATCAACCGCAAACCCCCGCAGTCGATGTGGGGAAAGACGCTCGACCGTACCGACGTCTTCTCCTCCAACATCAAATTCACTCTCAGCGCCCAGAAACTCTTCCGCCGAACCCTGCTGGAACGCCACGGCATGCGGTTCGACGAGTCCCTGTGGACCGGCGAGGACGCGCTGTTCACCATGGAGGCCTATCTGCGCGCCGACGGCGTCTCGGTCGTCGCCGACTACCCCTGCTACTACCTCGTCGGCCGCGAGGACGGCAAACACGTCACCAAGAGCGGCGGCTACACCCTCCGCTTCGACTCCGCGCGCGCCCTGATCGGCCTGATCGCCGAGATGGTCCCGGCAGGGCCGCGACGCGACAGCCTCATGGTCCGGCCGTTCAAGGTCACGCTGCTCCCGCAGTTCGGCCCCCGGTTCCTCAAGGACACCGACGAGGTACGGCGGCACAAACGGGAACTCGCCGAGCCGCTGCTGGATGCCCACTGGAACCCCGGGGTGGCCCGCCGCCTCAAGGTCCACGAGCGGCTCCAGCTGCATCTGGTCGCCGTCCGGCGTACCGAACTCCTCCCGGACGTGCTCGAGTTCGTACGGGCTGGGAAGCAGCCCGCGCCGGTCCTGGAGAACCGCGGCACCAGCGTCTACCTCGGCTACCCGCACTTCCGTTCCGAGGCGGCCGGCGTTCCCGACTGGATCTACCTCGCCGAACCCCGTGAGGCCCGCGCCGTCGAGGGGTACCGCGAGGATGCCGCCAACACCTTCCTGCGGCGCGCGCTGCGCAAGCTGCGGCGGTCGCTGCCCACCCGGGACGTGAAACCCGCGGCGGCCTGACCCGGCCCCGGCGCTCCTAGCCGCCCGACCCCAGCGCCCGCCGGATCGGCTTGCCGACGGCCCGCCGGGCCCGCCGGTAGACCGAGGCCGGCTGCGGCGCGCCGGTCGCCTTCGCGGCACGGGCCCCGGCACGCGCCAGTTCCCTCTCCAGCCGCGCGTTGTCCAGCGACAGTGCGTCGATCCGGCTGTGCAGCCACCCGAACCGTGAGGTGAGGGAGTCGACGTCCGCGTCGTTCCACGGGCGGATTCCCGCCGGGAACGCCAGTGTCCGCATCCGCTCCTCGAAGGCCGCTCCGCCGTCGCCGTGCGTGAAGGTGTTCTCCAGCCCGTTCTTGTCGAGGAACCCGGTGAACCGCTCGAAACGCTCCCGGTGGCCGCCGACCAGTCCGCCGAAGTCGGCCTCCGCGTACAGCTTCGCCGGGTCCGCCGACTCGGGATCCTTCGCCGCCAGGTCCAGCCGCCGGTGCGGGATCTCGAAGTAGCGGCACAGTTCCAGCGTCCGCGAGTCACCGCACAGCACGGTGGCCGGCGTACCGGCGAGCAGCGCCGCGATGTTGCCGTGGATGCGCGATCCGAAGGAGAAGTCGAACGAACGCAGATCGTCGATCCAGGTGACCGGGTCGACGTAGACCCGCACCTTGTCCTCGCGGAACATCGGGTGGTCCGGATGGGTCGGTATCCCGGTCAGCGCGGCGTTGGGATCCGACAGGTCGCGCCAGTGCAGCTGCCGTGCGTCGCTGAGGTTCTGGCCCACGAAACGCAGGTTCGGATAGCGCTCGTGGGTGCGCGTGATGATCCGGTCCAGGCCCTGCGCGCGCACGGCACTGTGCGAGCCGTTGATCGCGATCCGCGACTGAGGCGTCAGCTCCAGCGCCTTCTTGTGCACGGGGAGCCGTTCGCCGTGCATGAACAGCGAAGGGCAGCCGATGACCTCGACGTCCTTGAAGCCCATGCTCTTCACATACTGCTCGGTGAACTCGCCCCGTACGCCGATGGACGCGCTGCGCTCCAGCACCGCCGCGCAGAACTCGCGCACGGTCGGCTCCATCCGCTTCAGCCGTTCCGGGTTGTAGTTCACCCCGGTCTGCGCACCGACGCCGAGCACGACCACCGGGATGTCCAGCTTCGAGATCAGCCGGGTCATCCGTTTCAGCGCGCTCTCGAAGGACGGCCGGAAGGCGTTGGCGAGCGGCACGACGAAGGCGTCGTACTCCTCGTTGATGCGGGCGGCGGCGGAGACGTCGGAGGGCATGCCGTTCGAGACGACCTCGGTTCCCGGCGTCTCCAGGATCTTGTGGGCGGCATCGCTGAAGATCAGGTTGCCCGAATTGGTGGCGATGACGTCCCGGTGCAGGGCCTCCTCGACGGTGACGACGTCGTAGGGACTCTTTCCCGACCGGAGGAGGATGCGCTTCACGCTGCGATCTTTAGATGACACAAACTTCAAGTTAACTTTGAGTTCGTTTCGATTTCTATAGAGAGTCAACACAACCTTTTTGCCGTGCGCGTCACGTGAACGAAGCGTCACGTACTGTTCCGGCCGCCATTGGCCAGCCATCGGCCAGCCACCGGCCCGTCGCCTGTCCGGGGGCTGGACGCCCGGGCCGGGCGCGGGTCCCCTTCGCGTAGATTGCTGCCACGCGCAAGGAAGTGGGGACAGGACGTGGCAAGGGCAAGGCAGGCCGTCGGCGAGGCCCGCAGGATCGTCGTCAAGGTGGGCTCCTCCTCGCTGACCACCGCCTCCGGCGGCCTGGACGCCGACCGCGTCGACGCGCTCGTCGACGCCCTGGCCAAGATCCGCAGCGGCGGGGAGAAGGAGATCGTCCTCGTCTCCTCCGGTGCCATCGCCGCCGGACTCGCCCCGCTCGGCCTGCGCCGCCGCCCCCGGGACCTGGCCCGCCAGCAGGCCGCCGCCAGCGTCGGCCAGGGCCTGCTCGTCGCCCGCTACACCGCCTCCTTCGCCCGTTACGCCGTCCGCGTCGGCCAGGTCCTGCTCACCTCCGACGACATGAGCCGCCGCGCCCACCACCGCAACGCCTCCCGCACCCTGGACAAGCTGCTCGCGATGGGCGCGCTGCCGGTCGTCAACGAGAACGACACCGTCGCCACCGACGAGATCCGCTTCGGCGACAACGACCGCCTCGCCGCCCTCGTCGCCCACCTCGTCCACGCCGACCTGCTGGTCCTCCTCTCCGACGTCGACGGCGTCTACGACGGCGACCCCAGCAGGCCCGGCACCTCGCGGATAGCGGACGTGAGGGGGCCCGAGGACCTGGCGGGGATCGAGATCGGCAGCGCAGGGAAAGCCGGCGTCGGCACCGGCGGGATGGTCACCAAGGTCGAGGCCGCCCGGATCGCCGCCGCGGCGGGCATCCCGGTGGTCCTCACGAGCGCCGTGCACGCCGCCGACGCGCTCTCGGGCAGTGACACCGGCACCTACTTCCACCCCACCGGCAAACGGTCCGCAGACCGCCTCCTGTGGCTCCAGCACGCCTCCACCCCGCAGGGCTCGCTCACCCTCGACGACGGCGCCGTCCGCGCGGTCGTCGAAGGCCGGAAGTCGCTGCTGCCGGCCGGGATCGCCGCGGTCGAGGGCGAGTTCGGCGCCGGCGACCCGATCGAACTGCGCGACACCCGAGGCCGCGCGGTGGCCCGCGGGCTCGTCAGCTTCGACGCCAAGGAGATCCCCCAGCTGATCGGGCGTTCGACCAGGGAGCTGGCACGCGAGCTGGGCCCCGCGTACGAACGCGAGGTCGTACACAGGGACGACCTGGTGATCCTGCACCCGTAAAACGGGGCGTAACGACGGACCCCGGTGGGGGACGTTCCGTAAAACCGCCACACGAACCCTTGCGGCCTGCTCAACTTTGTCTCAGGACCACGTTCCGCACGAGCACAGCTGAAGGAGGCCGTCGTGAGACGAGTGCGCCCTGGGGCTGCGGCCTCCCGCGGTGCTCTGACGAGCGTCGCGGCCGGGGACACCTACGAGGAGCCGAAGGACCTGCCGCGCCTGTGGCACGTCACCCTCAGCGTCTGCGGTGCCGAGGTCCCCCTGCCGGAACTGCGCCGCGGACTCGAACAGCTGGCCCACGACCACCCGTTCCTCCTCACCAGCCGCTACGCCTGCGACCACGCCGAGATCCGCTACTGGGAAGAGGCCCGCGACCTGCACGACGCCGCCGCCGTCGCCCTGCGCCTGTGGGGCGAGCACCGCCAGACCGCCGGTCTGCCGGCCTGGGAGATCGTCGGTCTCGAGGTCATCGACCGCGCCACCTACCACCAGCGCGTCGCCGAGGGCTACGGGCCGCCGCCCGCGACCCCGGTCGGTATTCACCCGTTTTGATCCACGTCTCGCGGTGTGGGATGACGCGTGGACGGCCCGCCGGGGCGCACTACCCTTCCCTCATGACGACGCTTTCGCCGTACGACGCCATGTCCCCGGTCACGCAGGCCGCCTACCGCGCCAAGGCCGCCGCCGCCGACCTCGCGCCGCTGCCGCGTGCCGTGAAGGACGACGCGCTGCTGGCCATCGCGGACGCCCTGGAGGTCCGTACCAGCGAGATCGTCGAGGCCAACGCCAAGGACGTCGCCAAGGCCCGCGAGAACGGCACCAGCGAGGCGATCGTCGACCGCCTCACCCTCACCCCGGAGCGGGTCCGCACCATCGCCTCCGACGTCCGCGACGTGGCGAAGCTGCCCGACCCGGTCGGCGAGGTCGTCCGCGGCTCCACCCTCCCCAACGGCATCGACCTGCGTCAGGTCCGCGTGCCGCTCGGCGTCGTCGGCATCATCTACGAGGCCCGCCCGAACGTCACCGTCGACGCCGCCGCCCTCTGCCTGAAGTCCGGCAACGCGGTCCTGCTGCGCGGTTCCGCCTCCGCCCACGCCTCCAACACCGCCCTCGTCCGCGTCCTGCGCGACGCCGTCGGCGGCGCCGGGCTGCCCGCCGACGCGATCCAGCTGGTGCCCGGCGAGGGCCGCGACTCCGTCCACGAGCTGATGCGCGCCCGCGGCCTCGTCGACGTCCTCATCCCGCGCGGCGGCGCCTCCCTCATCCAGACCGTCGTCATGGAGTCCAAGGTCCCCGTCATCGAGACCGGCACCGGCAACTGCCACGTCTACGTCGACGCCCACGCCGACATCGACATGGCCGTTGACATCCTGATCAACTCCAAGGCGCACCGGGTCAGCGTCTGCAACGCCGCCGAGACCCTCCTCGTCCACCAGGACATCGCCGCCGAGTTCCTGCCGCGCGCCCTGGACGCCCTCGCCGAGGCCGGCGTCACCGTCCACGCCGACGAACGCGTCCTCGCCTACGCCGCGGACTCCAAGGCGACCGTCGTCGAGGCGGTCCCGGAGGACTGGGAGACCGAGTACCTGTCGTACGACATCGCCGCCGCCGTCGTCGACTCCCTCGACCGGGCCGTCGAACACATCCGGCTGTGGACCTCCGGGCACACCGAGGCCATCGTCACCACCTCGCAGCAGGCCGCCCGCCGCTTCACCCAGCTGGTCGACTCGACCACGGTCGCCGTGAACGCCTCCACCCGTTTCACCGACGGCGGCCAGTTCGGCTTCGGCGCCGAGATCGGCATCTCCACCCAGAAGCTGCACGCCCGCGGCCCCATGGGCCTGCCGGAGCTGACCAGCACCAAGTACATCGTCACCGGCGACGGCCACATCCGCCGCTGACACCCGTACGGCCCAACCGCGCACGCCGTACGGCGTGCGGGCGCGCGGCAGGGCGTACGCGGCCCGTACGGCGTGCGGGCGCGCGGCAGGGCGTACGCGGACCCGGGCCGGCGTGAGAGGCGTCTCACCGGACCTATGAATTTCCATACCGTCTGCCCAAATTGACCCCCCAGGTCTACTCTGGATCCGTGCCGGAGGACGTGGGGGGCACGCCGTTCCCTGACGGCTGGGAGCCCGACGACGACCATGACCACGGAAAGTCGGACGAAGAATTCGACTCCGTGGTCTTCGACGAGGCCTTCGTGAAGGCGGCAGTGGTCCACGAGCCGACCGCCGTCGAACGCCTCCTTGCCGCCGCCCAGGCCAGAGCCGAGGCCTCCGAGGCCGAGGCCCGCCGCGCCCGCACCAGAGGCGAGCGCTACGACGACGCCTTCGGCCCCGACGGCCCCGAGTTCGGGCGCGCCGGCGAACTCGACGACCTGGACGACACCGACCTGGTCGAGGACCGGTACGGCGCCGCCGGGACCTACGGCAAACACGTCCGCTGGCACCGTCCGGTCGCCTGGGTGCTCGCCCTCGTCATGGGCATCGGCATGGTCGCGCTCGCCTTCGCCGCGGTCTACCGCAGCGCCTCCTCGGGCGGCAGCCGCGACCAGGTCCCCAGGCCCCCCTCCACGGGCCAGGAACAGGGCACCGCGGCGGCACCCTCCGTGTCCGCCGACTACTCCCAGTCCGCCAAGCCGGCGGTCTCCGTGGTCCCGCGCACCCCCTGACCGGTCGCGGTCGCCCTGGTGGCGGTCCTGGTGAGAACCTGTCAGAAGTTGTCGTGTAGCAGGGCGTTTACCTGAGGCTCCCGGGACCTACTCTGAAAGTATGGGCGGGCCAGGAGACCCACCTGAGGGGACACCCGAGGGCGCCCCCGTGGGTGGCGAGGACGAGTACCGATCCGTCGTCTTCGACGAATCGTTCGTCCGCGCTGCCCGCCTCCAGGAGTCCTCCGCACGCGAACGCATGACGGACCACGCGCCCGCCGTACGCCGTCGCCCGGCCCTGCGCCGGGGCCTCACCCGGCAGGCACTGATCCTCGTCGTACTGATCCTCGTCGCCTTCGGCACCGCGATCTACATGGGCGTCCGCCACCCCTACGGCACCGACGAGGCCCAGCCGCCCGTCGAACCCCTGCGGATGACCGTCATCCCGCTCTCCCCGCAGGGCAAGGTGCCCGGCGCCGCCGACGCCGAGACGCTGTTCGCGCACAGCCCGGCCGCGCAGTACGAGGTCGGCGCCGAGGGGATACCCCTGCCGGCCGCCCGGAGCACCGCGCACTTCTCCGACAGCCAGGTCGTCACCGCCCTGACCACGGTCAAGGACTACCTCGTCCGCTCCTCGCTCTACCCCGAGGTCCTCGACAGCAGCGCGGTGCGGCCCGCACGGGCGCTGCTCGACCCCGGTCAGCTCGACCAGTTCGACCAGAGCGTCGACCACCCCGCGGCGGACGGCCGGCACGCCCCCACCGGATGGCTGGTCCGCTTCGACCCCACCCGGGCCGAACTCGCCGACCCGAGGATCCGCGTCCAGGGCACTCTGACGGCCACCGAGGCCGACCCGGCCACCCTGGAGGTCACCGCCGACCACACCTTCGTCTACGCGCTGCGGCCCACCGGCGCCCCGGCCGGCGCCCAGGCCTCCCTGTTCACCGTGCGCCGCCAGCTGACCTTCCGCTTCGACAGCGACGACCTGCGCCTGCACCAGACCCAGCTGGTCGTCTCCTACGTCCAGGCGGGCCCCCTGTCCTGCGCCGAGGACGCCGCCGACCACCTGCACCCCCTGCTGGCCGGCCAGACCGCCAAGGCAGGCGGCCCCGCGGGCACGGACCCGTTCGCCACGGACGGCGCCACCGCCCTGTGCGGGACGCTGTCCACCGCGGCCGAACCGAAGGTCTGAGCGGCCGGCCATACCGGACGTCCGACCATCCGGACATCCAGCGATCCGGACATCCAGCGATCCGGACGTCCAGCGATCCCGTGACAGGTCAGGGCCCCGCTACGCCTCGTCGTCCTCCGGGGGAGTGTCCCGGGGCGGCGCGTCCTTCGGCGGGGGCGCGCTGGTGAAGCCGTCGAAGCCGCGCTTCACCCGGCCGCCCAGGTTTCCCGCCCCGCCCGCGAAGTCCGAGACCAGCTTCATCAGCGGGTCCTTGGAGGTCTTCACGTCACTGGCGTAGCTCGCCGCGGACTCCTTGAACGAGTCGCCGACCGAGGTGTCCTTGTCCTCGGCGCGCCGCGGGTAGTGACCGTCCATGATCCGCTGGTAGTCGCGGGACTCGGCCCACTTCTTCAGCTCGGCCGCGCGGACCGTGGTGAAGGGGTGCGAGCGCGGCAGCACGTTCAGGATCTTCAGGACCGAGTCGCGCAGGTCGCCGCCCGCCTCGTACTCCTCGGCCTGCTGCAGGAACGCGTCCACGTTCATCTCGTGCAGGTGGTTGCCGCCCGCGATCTTCATCAGGCCGCGCATCGAGGCCCGCAGATCCTGGCCCGCCAGCAGCCCGGCCCGGTCGGCGGACAGCTCCGACTTGCGGAACCACTCCCGCAGGGCCGTCACGATCGCCAGGATCGCCAGGTTGCCCAGCGGGATCCAGGCGACCTTGAGCGCCAGGCTGGTCAGGAACAGCAGGATCGTCCGGTACACCGAGTGCCCGGACAGCGCGTGCCCCACCTCGTGGCCGACGACCGCCCGCATCTCCTCCTCGTCGAGGAGCTCCACCAGGCCTGTCGTCACCACGATGATCGGCTCGTCCAGGCCGATGCACATCGCGTTCGGCTGCGGATCCTGCGTCACGTACATCGGCGGGACCTTCTCCAGGTCCAGGATGTAACAGGCGTCCCGCAACATGTCGTTCAGGTGTGCGAACTGCTGGTCGGACACCCGGACCGAGTCGGACAGGAACAGCAGCCTGAGGCTCCGCTCCGGAAGCAGCCCGCTGAGCGCCTTGAAGACCGCGTCGAAGCCGCTGAGCTTGCGCAGCGCCACCAGCGCCGAACGGTCCGCCGGATGCTCGTACGCACGCGAGGAGATCCCCGGGAACCGTCGGCGCTGCCTGCTCGGCACCCGCTCGTGCCCGTCCTGCTCGTGCCCGTTGTGCTGGTGGCCGTCGTCGGACATGTCATCCCCCATGTGCGTGAGTGTCTGCCGTGCCCCCGGGGCAGGGCCCAGCCTAGGCGGCGATACCGTGGACGGGCAGTACAGCCGAAGGAGTCCGCATGGAGCACCACCCCCCGGCCGCCTGGCTCACCCAGGCCGCGAGCGCCGCCCAGCACCAGAGCTCGGGCGATCTGCTCCGGGTCGTCATCGTCGTCATGTTCGTCGGCTGCGCACTGACCGCCTGGTTCCTGCTGCGCGGGTACAAACAGAAGGACGACTGAGCCGCCGGGATCGTTCCCCGATGGAGGAGTCGGCGTGATCGCCGCCGGGGCGCCCGCATACGATGAGCCGACATCTTTTATCCCGCCCACACGCGATTGGTCCTGCCGCAGATGATGAATCTCCACAGCGCCGCTGCCCAGTTGGTCACCCTCGCCGCAGAGGGCGAGGAGCACGGCGGCAACCACAACAGCCTCAACCCGGCCGTCACCGGCGGCAGCGCCTTCGTCATCCTGCTGCTCCTGCTGTGGATCACCACCCGCTTCAACCGCGACCGCTGAGCCGGACGCCGAGCCCGGCACCGGTCCTCGGGGCAGGGCCCACGGGCCGGGCCGGTAGGGTCTGCACGCATGGGAGAGCAGGACATGCCTACCGGTCCGGCAGCTGACGAGGCCGACGACATGGCGACACGGCCCCGGTACACGCCGGCGGGCCCCGCGCACACGGGCAAACGCCGCCTCGGTGTCATGGGCGGAACGTTCGACCCGATCCACCACGGGCACCTCGTGGCGGCCAGCGAGGTCGCCGCCCAGTTCCACCTCGACGAGGTTGTCTTCGTGCCCACCGGGCAGCCGTGGCAGAAGACCTCCCGCGCCGTCTCACCGGCCGAGGACCGCTATCTGATGACGGTCATCGCGACCGCCGAGAACCCGCAGTTCTCCGTCAGCCGCATCGACATCGACCGCGGCGGCCCCACCTACACCGTCGACACCCTGCGCGACCTGCGCGCCCTCAACCCCGACACCGACCTGTTCTTCATCACCGGCGCCGACGCGCTCGGCCAGATCCTCACCTGGCGGGACTCGGAGGAACTCTTCTCCCTGGCCCACTTCATCGGCTGCACCCGGCCCGGCCACCACCTGACCGACCGCGGTCTCCCGGAGGGTGGAGTCTCGCTGGTGGAGGTTCCCGCGCTCGCCATCTCCTCCACAGACTGCCGTGCGAGAGTCGCCAAGAGCGACCCCATCTGGTACATGGTGCCGGACGGAGTCGTGCGCTACATCGACAAGCGCGAGCTGTACCGCGGCGAGTGAGCCGAGAGGGGCACCGGTGAACGACCGATACGACGCGGGATACGGAAGCGACCAGTACGTACTCGTCGGCTACGACGAGTACGGGCAGCCGGTGTACCGCCAGATCCCCGCACAACAGCAGCAGCAGCAGACGTACGACCCGTACGCCGGGCAGGGGCAGGGGCAGGGGCAGGGGCAGGGGCAGGGGCAGAGCTACGGCTACGACCCGTACGCCGGCGGCGGGCAGCAGGCCGCGCCGTCGTACGACACCGGGCAGCAGGCTCCCGTCCACGACACCGGCCGGCAGCCGGTCACGCCCGCGTACGACCCGTACGGCACCGGCGGCCACGCCGCCTACGACCCCTACGGGCAGGCGGCCACGAGCGGCCGGCAGCCCCGGGTCGCCGAGCAGACCGCGCACATCCCGCGGCAGGCCAAGCCGGCCGACCAGGCCGCCGGTCCCGGGCAGGCCGCCGGTCCCGGGCAGGACGGCGACGAACGGGAGTACCACACCGCCCAGTTCGCGTTCGTCGAACAGCCCGACGGCGACTCCGAGGACGTCATCGACTGGCTGAACTTCACCGAGAACCGCACCGAACGCCGCGAGGAGGCCAAGCGCCGCGCCCGCAGCCGGATGGTCGCCCTGGTCGTCGTCCTCGCCCTGGTCGCCGTCGGCGGCGCCGGCTACCTCTGGTACGCCGGAAAGATCCCCGGCCTGTCCTCCACCGCCGCCAAGAGCGGCACGACGACCCCGGCAGCCGCCCAGAAACGCGACGTGGTCGTCGTCCACCTGCACAACACGGGTGGCGGCGGCACCTCGACCGTGCTGCTCGTCGACAACACCACCACCAAGCAGGGCAGCACCGTCCTGCTGCCCAACTCCCTCGCCCTCAGCGACGACGACGGCACCACCACGACCCTCGCCAAGTCCGTCGACGGCGACGGCTCCTCCGGTACCCGCGACCAGCTCGACACCGTCCTCGGCACCAGCATCGAGGGCACCTGGCGCCTGGACACCCCCTACCTGCAGAACCTCGTCGACCTCGTCGGCAACATCGACATCGACACCAACGCCGACGTCCCCGACCCGGACACCAAGAAGAAGGGCGCGGAACCCCTCGTCAACAAGGGCAAGGGCCAGACCCTCGGGGGCAAGGCCGCCGTCGCCTACGCCACCTACCGCGCCTCCGGCGAGGCCCAGAACGCCCAGCTGGAGCGGTTCGGGCAGGTCATGCAGGGCGTGCTGCGCAAGCTGTCCTCCGACGCCTCCGCCGCGACGACCACCGTGCAGACCCTCGCGCAGATCCTCGACCCGTCCCTCACCGACAAGGACCTCGGCACCTTCCTCGCCAAGCTCGCCGACCTCGCCAAGGACGGCGACTACAAGACCGCCCTGCTGCCGGTCCAGAGCGACGGCACCCTCAGCGCCGAGACCAGCTCCAGCGTCGTCAAGGACATCCTCGGCGGCACCGCCAAGAGCCCGTCGGCGGGATCCGCGGTGCGCGTCTCCGTCCAGAACGCCACCGGCGTCAAGGACGACACCGAGAAGGCCCGCGTGGTCCTCGTCAACGGCGGCTACACCTTCCTGGAGGGCGGCACGGCCTCCAGCACCCGGGCCACCTCCGAGGTGCTCTACTCCGACGCGGCCGACAAGGAGAACGCCACCGAGGTCGCCAAGACCCTCGGCCTCGGCACCGGTGCCGTCCGGAAGGGCACGGTCGGCTCCGGCGCGGACGTCTCGGTCGTCCTCGGCCAGGACTACAAGCCGTCCTCCTCCTGAGGCGGCCCGCCGCACCCCACGTGACCCGGTAATCACGTGGGGTGCGCCCGGCGGTCCGTGAGACCCTTGAGGTCAAACGACCGCCGACGGAAAGCCACGCAGTGACCGCAACCGACCGTTCCATCGAGCTCATCACCGCCGCAGCCCAGGCCGCCGCCGACAAGCTCGCCCACGACGTCATCGCCTACGACGTCAGCGACGTCCTGTCGATCACGGACGCCTTCCTGCTGGCCTCCGCGCCCAACGACCGGCAGGTCAAGTCGATCGTCGACGAGATCGAGGAACGCCTCCAGAAAGAACTCGGCGCCAAGCCGGTACGCCGCGAGGGCGACCGCGAGGCCCGCTGGATCCTGCTCGACTACGTCGACATCGTCGTCCACGTCCAGCACAGCGAGGAGCGCGTCTTCTACGCCCTGGAACGGCTGTGGAAGGACTGCCCCGAGATCGAGCTGCCCGCCGACGCCAAGGCCACCCGCGGCAAGGCGGCGGCCCACGCCGCGCTGCAGGCCGCCGAGGACTCCGGCGAGCCGGGCGGAGACTGGTGATGAGCGCCACGGGCGAGGTGACCGACCGCGCAGGCCGCGGTCGCCGCGTCATCCTGTGGCGGCACGGCCAGACCGCCTGGAACGTGGAGCGCCGCTTCCAGGGCTCCACCGACGTCGAGCTCACCGAGACCGGCATCGGCCAGGCCCGCCGCGCGGCCCGCCTGCTCGCCTCCCTCGGCCCGGACACGATCGTCTCCTCCGACCTGAAGCGGGCCGCCGACACGGCCGCCCAGCTCGCCGCCCTCACCGGCCTCGACGTGATCCGCGACGAGGCACTGCGGGAGACCTACGCGGGCGTGTGGCAGGGCCTCACCCACGAGGAGATCATCGCCCGCCACGGCGACGAGTACGCCGCCTGGAAGCGCGGCGAGCCGGTCCGCCGCGGCGGCGGCGAACTGGAGACCGAGGTCGCCGACCGGGCCGCCCCCGTCGTGCTCCGGCACGCCGAGAAGCTCCCCGAGGACGGCACCCTCGTGGTCGTCAGCCACGGCGGCACCATCCGCACCACCATCGGCCGCCTCCTCGGCCTGGAGTCCCAGCACTGGGAGAGCCTCGGCGGTCTCACCAACTGCTGCTGGTCCGTGCTCGGCGAAGGCGCCCGCGGCTGGCGGCTCCTCGAGCACAACGCCGGCACCCTCCCGGAACCCGTGCTCGGCGACGACGACTGAGGAACCTGCGGCCACCCGGCCCGCCCGGAGCCCGGATTTCACTTTCCGGCAGGTCGCAGGCTAAAGTTCTTCTTGTTCACCCCGCCGAGCGGAAAGACGGGAAGAACGCACGGGGCTATAGCTCAGTTGGTAGAGCGCCTGCATGGCATGCAGGAGGTCAGGAGTTCAATTCTCCTTAGCTCCACAGATCGACACTCCACACACTGTCGAGTTGTCAAAGATCGGTGATGAGAATCCCGTCCTCTTCAGAGGGCGGGATTTCTTGTGTTCCACTCCCGGAGAATCTCGGTGGCCTCCTCCTCCGTCACCGGCCACAGCCGCTGCCTGCGCTCCCGCAGCAACGCGACCCGCTCCCGCGTCCGTTCGTCCTCCGGGGTGTAGACCACGATCCGCGCCTCCGGCATCCCGTCGACCGACAGCGACTGCGACGTCATCCGCAGCTCGCCCACCGCCCCGTGACGGAACGTCTTCACCCGCGGGCCCGGCTGCGCTACCGCCCCGCTCGCCCACAACCGGGCGAAGTACGGACTCGCCTGGGACAGCGCCCGTATGAAGTCCTCCCAGGCCGGCTCGCCGACATGCCTGCCGTAGGAGGAACGCAGGGTCGCCACCATCACCGGCAGTTCACGCTGCACGTGCACCACCGGGCTGGTCTCCTCCGGGACCGTGAACAGCGTCCACAGCACGTTCGGCACGCCGATCCGCACCGTCTCCGGCACCAGGAACAGGTCCCGGTAGGCGGCATTGGTGGCCA
Source organism: Streptomyces sp. NPDC048278 (assembly GCF_040652195.1). Taxonomy (NCBI): domain Bacteria; kingdom Bacillati; phylum Actinomycetota; class Actinomycetes; order Kitasatosporales; family Streptomycetaceae; genus Streptomyces; species Streptomyces sp. NPDC048278. The sequence continues at coordinate 136,523 of NZ_JBEZLP010000004.1, read as the reverse complement.
GCACGTCGTAGCGCGAGGTGTACACCACCGCCATCAGCGGGTCGAGCGCGTCGATGATGCCCTGCACCTCCGCGCCGACCGTCCGGGACAGCCCCTCCGGCACCGGGGCGAACGGCACCTCCGCCAGCCGGTACAGATGCTCCCGCTCGGGCGGGTCCAGCTTCAGGGTCCGCGCCACCGCGTCCAGCACCTGCGCCGACGCGTTGATCGGCCGGCCCTGCTCCAGCCACGTGTACCAGGTCACCCCGACCCCGGACAGCTGGGCGACCTCCTCCCGGCGCAGCCCGGGCGTGCGCCGCCGCAGCCCCGGCGGCATCCCCACGTCCGCCGGCTGCACCCGGGCCCGCCTGCCGCGCAGGAACGCGGCCAGCTCCGGCCTGCGGCGGTGTGCTGTCGTCGCCATCGTCACGTCCCCCGTCGTCACGTCATCCATCGTCGGCGCAGCCCCCGTCCTCTGCCAGGTGCTGCCAGTACCAGCATCGGCGGGCTCTCGGCACCCGTACCGGACCGCCGCCACGCTCGGTCGCATGACGACGACATCCCGGACCGGACCAGGTCCCGCACCCGCTCCGACCCCTGCGAAAAGTGAAGCACCCGGCACTGACAACCAGCCCCGGCTGCTCCTCGCGGTCGTCCTCGCGGCCCTGTTCATGGCCGTGCTGGACGTCTTCATCGTGAACGTCGCGGCCCCCACCATGGGTTCCGAACTCCACGCCTCGGGCGCCGACTTGCAACTGGTCGTGGCCGGCTACGCCATCACGTACTCGGTGCTGCTGATCACCGGTGCCCGGCTCGGCGACCGGCTCGGCCACGGCCGCGTCCACCTCGCAGGCCTCGCCCTGTTCACCACGGCGTCGCTCGCCTGTGGCCTGGCCCAGGGGGCCACCGAGCTGATCGTGTTCCGGCTCGTGCAGGGCGCAGGTTCGGCGGTGATGATCCCGCAGGTCCTCAGCATCATCCAGCGCGCCTTCACCGGCGAGGCCCGCATACGGGCGCTCGGCGCCTACTCCGCGGTCCTCGCGGTCGGCGCCGCCGCCGGCCAGATCATCGGCGGCGTCCTGGTCAGCGCCGACCTGTTCGGCACCGGCTGGCGGCCGGTGTTCCTCGTCAACGTGCCCGTCGGGGCCGTACTCCTCGTCCTCGGCCGGCGTGTCCTGCCGCCCGGCGGCGGATCCGGTCCCGAACGGGCCCGCGGCCTGGACCTGCCCGGCCTGGTCCTGCTGGGGGCCGCCGTGTCGCTGCTGACGGTCCCGCTGGTGCTCGGCCAGGAGGAGGACTGGCCGCTGTGGTCCTGGCTGTCCCTGGCCGCCGCCGTGCTCCTGTTCGCGCTGTTCTGCGGGTACGAGGCGAGGCTGGCCCGGCGCGGCGGCGCCCCGATCGTCGCACCCCGCGTGCTGCGCCACCCCGGCATGGGCCTGGCCGTCCTGCGGATCCTCGCCGTCATGGCCGTCAACGCCGGATTTCTCTTCACGCTCACCCTGCACGTCCAGAGCGGCCTCGGCTACAGCGCGCTGCGCGCCGGCCTCACCTTCGCGCCGACCGCCGTCGTCTTCGGTGCGGTCGCCCTCACCTGGCGCAGGTGGCCGGCCGCCTGGCAGCGGGCACTGCCCCCGGCCGGGTTCGCGCTCACCGCGCTGGGCGTGGCCGGGGTCGGGCTGGCCCTCCACGGGGGCGGCGACGGGGGCGCGCAGCTCTATGTGGCGTACGCCGGTGTGGGCGCGGGGCTCGCGCTCGCGTTCAGTCCCACCCTCACCGGCGCGCTCGCAACCGTGCGCCCCGAGGACGCGGCGGACGCCAGCGGACTCCTCGCCACCGTCACCCAGCTCGGCCAGCTCATCGGGGTCGCGGCGTTCGGCACACTGTTCTTGAACCGGCTTGAGTCAGTTGGGGGCCCGCGGGCGTATACCTCTGCGGAGGCGCTGTCAGCCTGCACATGGGCGCTCGCCGCGACGTCCGTCGCGGGTGCCGTGTCCGGACTGGTACTGAGGCGTCGCTGACCGTATTGGTCCGGCCGTGGCAGAATCAAACGGCCGGAAGGGGGCGCGGCCCGACGGGAGGAGTAGCGATGCCTGCGAGCATCCTTGAGGAGGGCGGCCACCTCCTCGGTGCGGCGTTGATACGGGACACGATCACCCGGCTGCTCTGCCCTTCCTGCGGTTCCGTGCATGTCGCCCAGGTACTCGGCGACAACGGCGGGATCTCCTACGTGTGCACGGCCTGCGGCCACAGCTGGAGCTGATCGATGGGTGCACACAGGCGGAAGTGCGACTGGTGCGGGAGTGGTACCCCCATCGTCCGCGACATGGAGCCGATCAATCCCGACTACCAGTACTGGTGCGAGGAATGCGCACGGGCGCTGATCATAAAAGGCGACCCGATCGAGACCTACCGTGAGCTGGAGGGCGAGCCGATCTACGGCCGTCTCCTCGAAGAGCACTGCACACTCAAACGGTTCTATTCGTTCGTCACGGCCTGACCCGGGCCCGGCTTCGGCAACGACGTCCGGGCCAGCGCGAGGAACAGCACCCCGGTTGCCGTGTAGAGCGCGGACAAGGTCAAGGCGACGGCGTTCTGGTGCAGTTCGGGCCGCCCGTTCCCGTGTGGCACCCACCACAGTGCGTACGAGCAGAAGACCAGCAGCGTGCCCGCGGCCACCGTCCGGTGCCCGCGGGTCCACAGCAGCAGCACCACGGGCACGCACCACACCCAGTGGTGCGACCAGGACACCGGGCTGATCAGCAGCGCGGTCACCGCGCAGGCGACCACCGCCCAGGCCCGCCGGCCGCGCAACTCCGCCGTCACCGCCACCGCGAGCCCCAGGACGGCCGTCAGGGCCGCCGCGGCGGCCCACAGGGCTCCCGGGTCGGGAGTGTGCAGCAGACGCGCCAGAACGCCGCGCAGGGCCTGATTCGCGGTCTCCTCGGCCCGCCCCACCCGTCCCGTCCGGAACACCATCCCGGTCCAGAACCGCCACGAGTCGTACGGCAGGACGGCCGCCGCCAGCAGCGTCGTCCCCGCGAAGACGACGGCCGCCCCGCGCGCGTGCCGCAGCCACGGGCCGCCGTCCCGTCCGGCGAGCCGCGCGGCCAGGCCGCTGACGAGCAGGAACACCGCGAACAGGGCCGGGGTCAGCTTGACCGCCGCCGCGAGCCCGACGCCCACCCCCGCCCAGCGGTCCGGGCGTTCAGCGGGACGACGTGACAGATCCCACAGCACCAGTACGGCCAGCAGCAGATTGACCTGCCCGTAGCGCACGGTCGTCCACACCGGCTCGCACCACACCGCCGCCGCCGCGACCCACAGCACGTGCTCCACGCGCGCGTGCCCGACGAGCCGCATCGACAGCCCGACGAACACCAGCAGCAGGGCCAGGTTCCCGGCCGTCGCCAGTGTCCGCATGCCCGTGACGTCCAGCAGTGTCAGCGGGACGAACAGCAGCGCCGCGAACGGGGGGTAGGTGGACGGCAGATGAGCCGCCGTCGTACGCAGCGCGTAGAGGTCGCCGCCCGCGCGGACGGTCGCCCCCTCCGCCCGGTAGACCATCAGGTCGATCATCGACACGTGCGCGGCCCGCTGGGCCACCCAGAACGCCGCGAACGACAGGAGACACGCCCCCAGGGCCACCGGCACCCGGCGCCGGGTCTCGGAGAACGCGATCACGGTCACGAAGTCCGACAGTAGCGTCCGTATCCGCACAGAACGGAAACGATTTGGTGGTGCACCCCTTCGACCGTGTAATGTTGGCGAAGCCGCCGGGGAAGCCGGGCGGACCAAAACACGGGGCTATAGCTCAGTTGGTAGAGCGCCTGCATGGCATGCAGGAGGTCAGGAGTTCAATTCTCCTTAGCTCCACAGAAGTCGAAGGCGGATCATCCGAACGGATGGTCCGCCTTCGGCGTTGTCGCGGTCGGCATTGTCCCGAAAGCACACGGAAACCCTTCCACGGAACTTCCCTCCGCGGCGCACTCCTCACGCGCGCGTGGGGCGGGCCACCCTCTTCGGCGGCCCGCCCCACGTATGCGTGAACGTGCGATCAGCGGCCCAGCGCCCGGCGACCGCGGCCCTGCGAGAGAACCGGCAGGTTCTTGGCCGGCGCCTGCGAGCGCGTGTCCTCCTCCAGGCGCAGGGCGAGCGCCGGGCAGCGGCGCACCGCGCGTAGCGCCTTGGCCTCCGCGAACCTGGGCACCTTCGCCTGCGCGACCGTCGGGAACCCGTCCGCGCCCAGCTCGAAGACCTCGGGAAGGATGTCCGCGCACAGACCGTGCCCCCGGCACAACGTCCAGTCGACGTAGATCTTCTGCCGGCTGCCGCCGCCGTTGTCCTCGGGCTCTCCGCCACCCGGGATGCCCGAAGGCATCTTGCCGTCCTCGAAGAGCGGCAGAACGCCCTCCACGGGCCGTCCGCAGCCGTTTCCGAGCACGTGCGCGGCGAGGTCGTCGGTGAACGCCTTGATCGTCGACTCGAGGAACATCGCGGAGCCGTCCGGGTGCGAGCACGCCCCGCGCCGCTTCACGTTCTTCGCGACTTGCTTCAGCGCCTCCAGGGCGGCCGGTCCGCCGCCGTTGAGGATGTCCTCCATGCCGCGCGCGGCAGCGGGCAGACCCAGGTAGCAGGGACCGCACTGTCCCGCGCTCTCCTCCGCCAGCCACTGGGCGACCCGCAGCGACTCGCCCAGCGGACAGGTCTCCTGCGTGATCGGCAGGATCGCACCGGCGCCCAGCGCACCGCCCACCGCGTCGAGCGAGTTGCGGGAGACGATCGCCTCGTTGACCGTGGCCGCGTCGATCCACCTGCCGTGGTAGCCGCCGGTCAGCACACCCTGCGGCACCGGCGGAGCGCCGGCCAGCTGCAGGACGTAACGCAGCGGCACACCCGTCGGGACCTCGATCACCATGGGGCGGGCGACCGCGCCGGAGACCGTCAGCATGACGGTGCCCGGCTCGTCGTACAGGCCGGTGTTGCCGTAGCGCTCCGGACCGATACGGGCGGCGATCGCCAGCTGCGCGAACGTCTCCGCGTTCGACAGCAGCGTGGGCGCGCCGCCGACACCGTTCTGCGAGGCACTGGTCTTGCGGCCGGGCGGGATCGCCGGGCCGCCGTCGATCGAGCGGATCAGCGACGCGGCGGCACCGGTGACCATGCGGACCGGGTTGCGCTGGACGAACGCCTTCAACGCCGAACGCCGGCCGTTGCTCAGACCGCGCTCGGCGAGCGCCTGCTCCATGGAGCGCTGCGTGGATTCCCGGGTGACCCCCACCACGAGCGTGCGGGCACCCAGCGCCTCGGCGCACAGCAGCGCGCCGTCCAGGATCAGATGCGGGGCACGGTTGATCAGCACCGTGTCCTTGCGGCAGGCCGGCTCGTCCTCGCTGCCGTTGACGACGACGACCGGCCGTACGCCGCGCTTGATCGCCGCTTCGGCGACCGAGCGCAGCTTTTTGTGGAAGGGGAAGCCCGCGCCGCCGCGGCCCTTCAGGTTGATGCGTTCGGAGAGCTGCGCGAGCTGCTCACCGCCCAGGGGTTCGAGCGGCCCGTGCACCTTGAGGTGCATGGGCAGATCGAGTCTTTCGACAAGGTCGAAGCCCGACGTGAGCTGCGGAAGGCCGACCACGCGGACTTCTGGGACGTCGGGCAGGGCCTCGTTCACCTATAGCCTCCGGAAGGCGTGTTCCAAGGTTCGCCCGAACCCGGGGCGTCGAAGGACGCACCGGGCGGTGGTTCGTTGGCGGGACCGCTGTTGTACGTGTCATTCGAGTTGTACGTCCCGTACCGGGCATTCGTCTCACCCGTGTCGTACACATCACGTCCACCCGCGCCGCCGGCGCCCGGATTGCCATAGGCCGGGATGTTGTATCCGGTGTCCTGCATCGGGTCGTACGTGGACCGGGGCGCCTCGCCGACCGGCGGCGGCGACGGGATCGGCCAGCTGCCCGAGGTGCTGGACGGGCCGTCCATACGCGGGTTGGCCTGGGTGGCCTGCATGTCCAGGCGTTCCATGCGCGCGGTCTGGCCGGCCGCGAACGGCGACTGGGGCTGGCCGGGCGCGGCTGTCGCCCGGTAGGCGGCGGCGAAGCCGGATGCCGGATCGGGGCCGGGGGCCGCGGCAGCCCCGGACGGGAACAGCGGGTTCGGCTGCGAGGCGGCGGTGTCGGCGCGCGACGGCCTCGGCTCGCGCTCCCGCAGGGACTCGTAGCCCGGCAGCCCGGACTCGCCCACCCGGGCGCGGCTGGCGTCCAGATCGTCCAGCTCCGGCCGTTCCGAGCTGCCGAGGACGGAGACGAGACGGTCGGCGACCCTCCGCTTGAACGGGCGCGGGGCGGCGCGCAGCGCCAGCGCCGCCATCACGCCGATCAGGCACAGGTCGTACGAGATCATGAAGAACGGCTTCGCCGCGCGGCCCGCGTACAGGCCGTGGATCAGCGCGGCGCACCAGGCCGGGTAGGCCAGCATGTGCATGGCCCGCCAGCGGGCCGCGACGACGGCCGGGGCGGCGAAGTTGCTGCGCAGGGCGCCGGTGACGCCTACGAAGATCATCAGCAGTCCGGCCAGCGAACCGAGTCCGATCAGGCCGGCGCTTCCGGTGATGCCGAGAGAGAACGGAATGATCGCGGCGATCACCACGGTGTGATCCAGCGCGATCTTCGTGACGATGTGCACCAGCAGGAACGCGATCGAGGCGACCGCGGTCGTCCGGTGCACCGCCTGGGCGACGATCCGCTGGCGGGTGTTGAGGAAGATGCGGTCCTGAGAGATCAGACCCCAGATCACCGAGCAGCTCAGCGAGACGAGCGAGAGCACGCCCGCGCCGAAGTTCAGGAACGACTGGAACTGGCTGCCTCCGGTCAGCACAACCACGGGTATGAGCAACAGAACGACAGCGGACGCCACCCCCCAGGCCGAACGGCCTGGCTTGGGGAGCGAGCTGTTACTACGACGAGGGTTCATGGGGGCAACTCCGAGCAGTTCGGGAAAGCGGTCCCGGTGCCGCAGCCTAAGTGGCGCCATACCGATCAGTACGAGGTTTGAGTTATTGCGTTGTTATCAAAGAGCCGTACAGCCCTAGCGGTGTCCCTTAGCGGACGTTACGCGAAGTAATTCTTGAACCTGGTTCAACTCTCGTCCCGATGGTCGCCTCAGACACACGTGTCAACCATTGATACGTAAGCGCGTCGCAGCTTGCTCAAGCGCTGCGGTACCCTGACGCCATGCGTGCCGTACGCCTTCTGCTTAGCGGGCCGCGCTGATCAGTCCCGACCGCCGCACGAAACGGCTGGTCGGCATCGGCGCGGCGTCCCCTCCTGTGCGAGGGGATTTTTCGTTTCTAGAACGTTCGCAGCCGCTGGCAGAGACGACCGATGGAGCTTTGAGGATCATGAGCGAGACGAACCCCGCTGCCGCCGCCACGTCGGCGGAGGCCGCGCCGCACCGCTACACGGCCGCCCTGGCGGCCGAGATCGAGGCACGCTGGCAGGACTTCTGGGACGTCGACGGCACCTACGCGGCGCCGAACCCCACGGGCGACCTGGCCGGCGACCCCGAGGTGGTCGCCCGGCCCAAGAAGTTCATCATGGACATGTTCCCGTACCCGTCCGGTGCGGGCCTGCACGTCGGCCACCCCCTGGGCTACATCGCCACCGACGTCTTCGCCCGCTTCCAGCGGATGAACGGCCACAACGTCCTGCACACCCTGGGCTTCGACGCCTTCGGTCTGCCCGCCGAGCAGTACGCCGTGCAGACCGGCACGCACCCGCGCGTGTCCACCGAGGCCAACATCGAGAACATGAAGGTCCAGCTGCGCCGGCTGGGCCTGGGCCACGACAAGCGCCGGTCGTTCGCCACGATCGACCCGGACTACTACAAGTGGACCCAGTGGATCTTCCTGCAGATCTTCAACTCCTGGTACGACGACGAGGCTGACAAGGCCCGCCCGATCTCCGAACTGATCGCCCAGTTCGAGTCCGGTGAACGTGCCGTACCGGGCCACACGCGCGCGTGGAACGAGCTGACCGCGACCGAGCGCGGCGACGTCCTGGGCGAGTTCCGCCTGGCCTACGCCTCCGACGCGCCGGTCAACTGGTGTCCCGGCCTGGGTACCGTGCTGGCCAACGAGGAGGTCACCGCCGACGGCCGCTCCGAGCGCGGAAACTTCCCCGTCTTCAAGGCCAAGCTGCGCCAGTGGAACATGCGCATCACCGCCTACGCCGACCGGCTGCTGGACGACCTGAACGAGCTGGACTGGCCCGAGGCCATCAAGCTGCAGCAGCGCAACTGGATCGGCCGCAGCGAGGGTGCCCGCGTCGACTTCCCGATCGACGGCGAGAAGATCACCGTCTTCACCACGCGTCCGGACACCCTGTTCGGTGCGACGTACATGGTGCTGGCCCCCGAGCACCCGCTGGTCGACCGGTTCGTCCCGGACGCCTGGCCCGAGGGCACCCACGAGGTGTGGACCGGCGGCCATGCCACCCCCGCCGACGCCGTCGCCGCGTACCGCGCGCAGGCCGGCGCCAAGTCCGACGTGGAACGGCAGGCCGAGGCCAAGGACAAGACCGGCGTCTTCACGGGCGCCTACGCGACGAACCCGGTCAACGGCGACAAGGTCCCGGTTTTCATCGCCGACTACGTGCTGATGGGCTACGGCACCGGCGCGATCATGGCTGTACCGGCGGGCGACCAGCGCGACTTCGAGTTCGCGCGCGCCTTCGAGCTGCCGATCGTCTGCATCGTCGAGCCCACCGACGGCCGCGGCACCGACACGTCGACGTGGGAGGACGCCTTCGCCTCGTACGACGCGAAGATCATCAACTCCTCCAACGACGACATCAGGCTGGACGGCCTGCCGGTCGCCGAGGCCAAGGCCCGCATCACCGAATGGCTGGCCCGCAAGGGCATCGGCGAGGGCACCGTCAACTTCCGGCTGCGCGACTGGCTGTTCAGCCGCCAGCGCTACTGGGGCGAGCCCTTCCCGATCGTCTACGACGAGGACGGCGTCGCCCACGCGCTGCCCGACTCGATGCTGCCGCTGGAACTGCCGGAGGTCGAGGACTACTCGCCGCGCACCTTCGACCCCGAGGACGCCGACACCCAGCCCGAGACGCCGCTGTCGCGCAACGAGGACTGGGTCAACGTCACCCTGGACCTGGGCGACGGACCGAAGAAGTACCGCCGCGAGACCAACACCATGCCCAACTGGGCTGGTTCCTGCTGGTACGAACTGCGCTACCTGGACCCGCACAACAGCGAGCAGCTGGTCGACCCGCAGATCGAGCAGTACTGGATGGGCCCGCGCGAGGGCATGCCGCACGGCGGTGTCGACCTGTACGTGGGCGGTGCCGAGCATGCCGTGCTGCACCTGCTGTACGCCCGTTTCTGGTCGAAGGTCCTGTACGACCTGGGGCACGTCTCGTCCGCCGAGCCGTTCCACAAGCTGTTCAACCAGGGCATGATCCAGGCCTACGTCTACCGCGACGGCCGTGGCTTCCCGGTGCCCGCCACCGAGGTCGAGGAACTGGGCGGCGACTACTACTACCAGGGCGAGAAGGTCTCCCGTCTGCTGGGCAAGATGGGCAAGTCCCTGAAGAACGCGGTGACTCCGGACGAGATCTGTGCCGAGTACGGCGCCGACACGCTGCGCCTGTACGAGATGGCGATGGGCCCGCTGGACGTGTCCCGGCCGTGGGACACGCGCGCGGTGGTGGGCCAGTTCCGGCTGCTGCAGCGGCTGTGGCGCAACATCGTCGACGAGGCCACCGGCGCGGTCACCGTGACCGACGCCGAGGCCGACGAGGAGACGCTGCGCGCCCTGCACAAGGCGATCGACGGGGTCCGCCAGGACCTGGAGGGGCTGCGCTTCAACACGGCCATCGCCAAGGTCACCGAGCTGAACAACCACCTGACGAAGGCGGGCGGCGCGGTGCCGCGACCGGTTGCCGAGCCGCTGGTGCTGATGATCGCTCCGCTGGCCCCGCACATCGCCGAGGAGCTGTGGCGCAAGCTGGGCCACACCGACTCGGTCGTGCACCGGGACTTCCCGGTCGCCGACCCGGAGTACGTCGTCGACGAGACCGTGACCTGCGTCGTGCAGATCAAGGGCAAGGTCAAGTCCCGCCTGGAAGTGTCGCCCGACATCTCCGACGAGGAGCTGGAGAAGGCGGCACTGGCCGACGAACTGGTCGTGAAGGCGCTGGGCGGCGCCGGGATCCGCAAGGTGATCGTGCGCGCGCCGAAGCTGGTGAACATCGTCACGGCGTGACACCCACGGCCATCTCCGAGTGGTCCCCTACGGGCAGGTTCGGGGTTCTTCCGGAACTCCGGGCCTGCCCTTTGCGTTTACCGTTGAGGAGCACGGCCACCCACGCCGTGCCCGCGGGCGGCCGGGGTGGCGGGCAGCGAGGAGGAGCACCGTGGAAACAGTGATCGCCGTATTCGCCGTGCTCTTCCTGCTCTTCGTCGCCGGCGGGGCGTACGTCACGTTCAAGGCGGTCGGTGCCGCCAAGCGCGGCGTGGACCGCACGATCACCCAGGCCCGGCGCACCGTCGAGGACCACACGCTGCGCGCCAAGTCCATGGTCCAGATCGGGCCGGCGGGCGAGATCGCCCAGCTCCGGCTCGCCCTGCGCACCTCGATGCGGGCCACCCAGGACGCGTTGCACGCGGGCGTCGCCGAGGACGAGTCGCTGAAGGAGTCCCTCAGCCTGTTCCAGCGTCTCAGCGCCCACGGGTACGAACTGGACGGCGAACTCAGGCGCCTGGAGGTCGAACCGGACCGGGCCACGCTCGCCACCCGCCTGCCCGAGCTGCGCCGCCGCACCGAGCGCATCACGGAGTCCGCGGACGCGCTGCGCTGGGCGGCCCGCGACCGGGCCCGCCGCTTCGCCGACGACGACCTGGACACCCTGAGCAGCCAGATCGGCGTCGAGGCGGACGCTCTGCGGCACTGGACCCGGCCGGACCCGGCCGCGCAGACCCCGCCGTGGCCCGAGGCCGCCGACGGCCCCGGCGACCGCCAGACCTGGCCCGAACAACCCCGGTCGGCCGCGGCCGAGGACCCGGTGCGGTCCGCGATCACCCCGCCCGGCCGGCCCCGGGCGTACCCCTGGCAGAAGAAGCCCCGGCCGGAGAGCACCACTTGATCCGGCGGGTCCCGGTCCGGGCGGCCGGGGGCGGGCTGCCGCGCCCGGGCTACGCCAGGTAACCTCCAGCTCATGTCCCGCCATGTCGCGATCGTCACCGATTCAACGGCCTACCTGCCGCCGCGGACGGTGGAGCGCCACGGCATCACCGCGGTGCCCCTGACCGTGGTCCTCGGCGACCGGGCGCTCGAAGAGGGCACCGAGATCTCGACCCGTTCGCTGGCCCAGGCTTTGCAGAAGCGGCGGCCCGTCACCACGTCCCGGCCCGGCCCCGAGGTGTTCGCCGAAACCTACCGGAGGGTAGCCGCGTCGGGGGCCACCGGAATCGTCTCGCTCCACCTCTCCGCCGAGCTGTCGGGCACCTACGACGCGGCTGTCGTCGCTGCCCGGGAGGCGCCCGTCCCGGTGCGGGTGGTGGACACCGGGATGGTCGCGATGGCCCTCGGTTTCTGCGCGCTCGCGGCGGCCGAGGCGGCCGAGGCGGGCGGCACCGTCGACGAGGCCGTCACGGCGGCGGAGAAGCGGACCGCCGGCACCTCCGCGTACTTCTACGTCGACACTCTCGACTATTTGCGCCGCGGCGGTCGCATCGGCACCGCACAGGCCCTGCTCGGCTCCGCGCTCGCCGTGAAGCCCCTGCTCCAGCTGGACGGCGGCCGGATCGAGCTCCTGGAGAAGGTACGGACGGCGTCCCGGGCCATCGCCCGCCTCGAGGAGCTCACCGCCGAGCGTGCGGGCGGCGCCGAGGTGGACATCGCCGTCCACCATCTCGCCGCCCCCGACCGGGCCTCGGCCCTCGCCGACCGGCTGCGGGCGCGGGTGCCCGGGCTGGCCGAGCTGCATGTCAGCGAGGTCGGCGCGGTCATCGGCGCGCACACCGGACCCGGGCTGCTCGGGGCGGTCGTCTCACTGCGGTGACCCGGGGGTCCACCGCGGTGACCTGTGGATCCGAGGGCACGAGCCTCGGCACGATCACTCGTGCGGGTGACGGAGTTTTCCACAACCGGGTCGTCGTCCACGGAAACTGAGCAAGATCGTCGCGGATCGGCGGGAAGCCCGATCCTCGTCGCATGGCACTTCGATCACGCTCACACGAGACACATGCGACCAGTGGCCCGGGCCGGGGCCCCACCTCCGACGGCCGCACCCGGCACCGGCGGTCCCCGGTCCGGGCCCGCGCCCGCCACCGCCCCGCGCCGGCGGACGAACTGCGCCGCCGGGCGGAACTCATCTTCGGCGCAGGCGCCGTCGCCAGGCCGGGACCGGCACCGGGGCCGGGGCCCTGGCCGGGACCGGAGCCACGGCAGGGACCGCCCGCCGCGGAAACGGTGGCCGGCACCGGCGCGGCCACCGGACTGACCGCGGCCACGACCGCGGTGCGCACGGCCACGGCCGGAGTGCGCACCGCAGCGGCGGCGCTGTCCACGGCGGCGGCCGTGATGTCGTCGGCCCGCGCACTGGCCGGCGAGGCCACCGCGCGCCGCGAGCCCGCGCTGCCCGGACTGCGCTCCCGGGTCGGGCTCGCGGTACGGGAGCGGATGCCGGTGTGGCTCCAGACGCGCTGCGGGCTGGAACGCCGGGGCGCGGTTGCCCTGGGGGTGGTCCTCGTCGTGGCCGCGGCAGTGGCCGTGCAGCACTTCTGGACGGGCCGGACCGAGTCCGTGGCCGCGCCGGAGGTGGTACGGGCGGAGGCGCCGTACGGGAAGAACGAGGAGCAGGCCCCGGCCGCCGGTACCGCCGCCGGAACCGGTACCGCAGCGGCGCCCGGTGCGCTCGACGGTTCCGGCACGACCGCGGGAGCCGCCGGAGCCGCCGGAGCCGCCGGTACCGCCGGAACCGGTGGGCCCGGTGCGGAGATTGTGGTGGATGTCACCGGGAAGGTCCGTGAACCGGGGGTCCACACGCTGCCCGCCGGCTCCCGGGTGACCGATGCGCTGCGGGCGGCGGGCGGGGTACAGCCGGGTACGGACACCGACGGACTCAACCGCGCCCGTTTCCTGACGGACGGCGAACAGATCGTCGTCGGGGGCCCCGCTCCGCCGGCCGCACCGGGCCAGGCCGCGGGTGGCGCCACGACGGGAGCGGGCCCGGCCGCCCCGCTCTCGCTGAACACCGCGACCGTCGAGCAGCTCGACGCCCTGCCCGGGGTCGGCCCGGTACTGGCCCAGCACATCCTCGACTTCCGCACCCAGCACGCCGGTTTCCGGTCGGTCGACGAACTCCGCCAGGTCAGGGGCATCGGCGACCGCCGCTACTCCGACCTGCGGGACCTGGTTCGGCCATGAGCCACGCACCCGGCGGAGCGGCACCAGGGCCCGCTGCCGTGGGCCGGTCGGTGCGCGCCGGCCAGGGGCAGCGGGGCGACTCAACGCACGCCCGGCAGGACGCGCGCGCCGACCTGCGGCTGGTGCCGCCCGCGCTGGCCGTGTGGGCCACGGCGGCCCTGGCACTGGACACGCCGCCGGGGCAGACGGCCGCGGTCGCCGCCGTCTGCCTGGCCGCCGGAGTGATCCTGCTGCGGCTCGGCCGGACGCGTCCCCGGCAGGTGACGGCGACCGGCGATCTCGATGCCGATGCCGATGCCGATGCCGATGCCGATGCCGATGCCGGTGCCGGTGCCGGTGCCGGTGCCGGGTCCGCCCGGCCGGCCTGGCGGCGGGCCTCGGCCGGTGCGCTGCTTCTCTGTGTCGCCGGGGCGGCTGCCTCCGCGGGGCTGCACGGGGCGGACGTACGCCGTGGACCGGTTCCGGGTCTGGCCCGCGCGTACGCCACCGTGACCGCCGAGGTGGAGCTCACGGGCGACCCCTGGGCCGCCAGGCCGCGAGTGCGGGGGGACCACGCCACTCCGGCCGCCGTACTGGTGCGCGGCGAGGTGCTGCGGGTGGAGAAGAGCGACGGGACCGCGGTGACCACGCGCTCACCGGTGCTGATGGCCGTGGACACGGGGGTACCGGCGCCCGGTGGCGGCGGCCGGGCGCGGTGGCTCGGGTTGCTGCCCTCCACACGGCTGAGGGTGAGCGGGCGGCTGGCGCCGGCTACCGCCGGCGGGGACCGGGTCGCGGCGATGCTGCGGGTGCGGGAACGTCCCGCGCCGGTGGTGGTGGGGGAGCCGAGCGGGCCGCAGCGGCTGGCCGGACGGTTGCGGGCCGGGTTGCGGGAGGCGACCGAAGGCCTGCCCGAGGACGCGCGGGCGCTGCTGCCTGGGCTGGTCGTCGGGGACACCTCACGGATCAGCCCGGAACTGGACGAGGCGTTCGAGGCGACCGACCTCGCGCACACCCTCGCGGTGTCGGGCAGCAACCTCACCATCCTGCTCGCGCTGCTCATCGGACCGCCGGGGCTGGCTCAGCAGACCGAGCGGCGGGGCCTCGCTCCGCGCCTCGGGCTGTCGCTGCGGGCGACAGCGTTGTTCGCGTCGGCGCTCACGCTCGCCTTCGTCGTCGTGTGCCGGCCGGACCCCAGCGTGCTGCGGGCCGCGGCCTGCGGCGCGGTCGCCCTGCTCGCCCTGGCGACCGGCCGCCGCAGGTCTCTGGTCCCGGCGCTGGCCACGGCGGTTCTGCTGCTGGTGCTGTACGACCCGTGGCTGGCCCGCAGTTACGGGTTCCTGCTGTCGGTGCTGGCCACCGGTTCGCTGTTGATGCTGGCGCCCGGGTGGAGCGAGGCGTTGCGGCGGCGCGGGGTGCCGGAGCGGCTGGCTGAGGGGCTGGCGGCGGCCGGGGCCGCCCAGGCGGTGTGCGGTCCGGTGGTCGCGGTGCTGTCGGCGCGGGTGAGTCTGGTGGCGGTGCCCTGCAACCTGCTCGCGGAGATCGCGGTCGCGCCGGCCACGGTCCTGGGGTTCGGGGCGCTCGCGGCGGCGCCGGTGGCGATGCCGGTGGCCAAGGTGCTGGCGTGGTGCGCGAGTTGGCCGGCCGGGTGGATCGCGGGGATCGCCCGGGCCGGGGCCGGGCTGCCGGGAGCGGGCGTGGACTGGCCCGGGAGCTGGTCGGGTGCGCTGCTGCTGGCCGGGGTGACGGTGGTCGCCGTACTGCTGGGGCGGCGGTTGCTGCGGCATCCGTGGTGGTGCGGGGTGCTGGGAGTGCTGCTCGTGCTGCTGGTGGTGCGTCCGGTGCCGCTGGCGCGGGTGGTCACGGGCTGGCCGCCGCCCGGCTGGCGGCTGGCGATGTGCGACGTCGGGCAGGGGGACGCGACCGTGCTCGCGGCGGGCCCGGGCACGGGAGTGGTCGTGGACGCCGGACCCGATCCGACGCTGGTCGACCACTGCTTGCGGGAACTCGGCATCACCCGGATCCCGCTCGTCGTCCTCACCCATTTCCACGCGGACCACGTCGCGGGGTTGCCCGGGGTGCTGCGCGGCCGTGAGGTGGCGCAGATCGAGACGACCGGGTTCGAGGAACCCGCGGACCAGGCCGAGTTCGTCAGAAGGGAGGCCGCCGGGCATCACGTTCCGGTGACGCGGGCGGTCGCCGGGGAGCGGCGCAGGACCGGGCCGCTGGACTGGCGGGTGGTGTGGCCGCCTCCGGGCCCGGCACCGGAGCCGGACGGACCGAACGACGCCAGTGTCGCCCTGCTGGTCCGTTCGGCCGGGCTGCGGATGCTGCTGCTCGGGGACCTCGAACCCCCGGCCCAGCAGGAGCTGCTGAGATCACCGGCCGCCGTCGCACTGGGCCACGTGGACGTGCTGAAAGTCGCTCATCACGGGTCCGCTTACCAGGATCCGCAGCTGTTGCGGCTGGTGGCGCCGAGGGTCGCGCTGATCTCCTGCGGGGCGGACAACCCGTACGGTCATCCGGCACCGGGGACGGTGGCCGAGCTGCGGGCCGTGGGGGCGGTGGTGCTGCGGACCGACCGGGACGGTGCGCTCGCGGTGACCGGTGGCGGCACGGGCGGGGAGGCGGGCGGACTGCGCGTGGCGCGAGACTGAGGCCATGAACCCGGTGAACCCCGCGCAGATCGATGCCTACCTCCGCCGGCTCGGAGCCGCCCGCCCGGCCCGGCCCACCGCCGACGCCCTGCGCGACCTGCATCTGCGGCATCTGCGGACCGTGCCCTTCGAGAACCTGTCGATCCACCTCGGCGAGGAGATCGTGCTGGCCGAGGAGCGGCTGCTGGAGAAGGTGGTGGGCGCGGGCCGGGGCGGGTTCTGCTACGAACTCAACGGCGCGTTCTCGGTGTTGCTGACCGCGCTCGGTTTCGGGGTGACACCGCTCGCGGGGCGGGTGTACGGGGAGGAGGGGCGGCTCGGGATCCCGTACGACCATCTCGCGCTGCGGGTGCGGACGGTGGACGGGGACGAGTGGCTGGCCGACGTGGGATTCGGGGCGCACAGCCATTGTCCGCTGGCTTTCGGGGAGCGGGGTGAGCAGGACGATCCCGGCGGGACGTTCCGGATCGCGGAGGCCGGGCCGGACGCGGCGGGGGCGACCGGCGGGAGCGGGGTCGGGGGCGGCGGCCGAGGGGCGGGCGGGGACCTGGACGTGCTGCGTGACGGGCAGCCGCAGTACCGGCTGGAGGTCCGGCCGCGGCTGCTCGGGGACTTCACGGCCGGGGCGTGGTGGCACAGCACGTCGCCGTCGTCGCATTTCACGCAGTCGCTGGTCTGTTCCCGGGTCACCGAGGACGGCGGGCGGATCACGCTCGGCGGGCGGACGTTGACGGAGACGGCGGCCGACGGGACCCGTGCGGTGAGGGAGTTGGAGCACGACGAGGAGGTGCTCGGGGTCTACCGGGAGCGGTTCGGGATCGGGCTGGACTGTGTGCCGACTGTGCGAAATCAGGGGAAAATCAACCGGAATGGTTAATTCGGGTTTCGCGGGAGAACGCGTTTCTACTGGCGCGTAGCGTGCTACTCGTGCGTAGTTCCGGCGCATGTGCTGGATTCCCGCGATGTGGGCCCGTGTTGCCCCGAAAGCCGCATCAGTGATCGAATGCTTCTTCGGTAACGGATGATGGCGAGGCGTACAGGGGTGGCGAGGATGTTCGGCCGCGTGATGGGAAACCGAACCAACCGGGCGCAGCGGACCGGCCCCCTCGCGGCGGTCCGGACCCCGCCCGACGCGGGGGTGCTCAGCTGCCGGGTGCTCGACCCGGTCAACGAACCGGTGCCGAACGCCGAGTTCGCGGTCAGCGACGCCATGGGTCGCACGGTGGTCAGCGGGGGCACGGATCCCTACGGGTCGTTCATGACCACCGTGCCGGCCGGGGAGTACCGGCTGGCGGTGTCCGCCGAGGGGTTCACGCCGTACCGGGCCACCGCGCAGGTCGGTGAGAACTCCCTCGCCTCGCTCGGTGACGTGACCCTCCAGGTGGCCCAGCCGCCCGAACTCCCGGCCCCCGGCGACTGGGAGATCGAGCCGACGCATTCCTCGATCGGCTTCACCGCCCGGCACATCGGACTCGCCCGGATCCACGGGCGGTTCAACTCGTTCGCGGGCGCGGTGCGGATCGCCGACCGGATGGAGCGCTCCGCGATGCACGTGGTGATCGACGCCGCGACCATCGACACGGGTGTGCGGGTGCGCGACGACCATCTGCGCTCGGCGGACTTCCTGGACGTGCAGCGTTTCCCGACGCTGGAGTTCTACGGCGACCGGTTCGCGCACCGGGGCGGCACCAGGTGGGCGGTCACCGGGGCGCTGTCCCTGCACGGCGTGACGCGCACGGTCACCCTGGACGCGGAGTACCTCGGGATCGGCAACGGCATGGAGGGCGAGGTACGGGCCGCCTGCCGGGCGACCACCGAACTCCACCGGGACGACTTCACCGTGAGCTGGCAGAGCATGCTGGCGCGCGGGATCGCGGTGGTCGGGCCGAGCATCCGCGTCGACCTGGACGTGCAGATCGTCCCCAAGGGCTGAGCCCGCCCGCGGTGCCCGAGAATGGGGCCGTGAGCGATGTGAGACATGTGCTGGTGCTGCCCGACCGGGACGCGGCGGAGGAGGCCGCCGAGGCCCTCGGGGCGCGGTTCGGGGTCGCCGAGGAGCCGCGGCTGGTGCGGGACGCGCTGGCGGGGGAGGACGACGCCGAGGACGCGCAGTGGCTGGTGCTGCTGAGGGACGAGCAGGGGCGGCTGGACCCGGCGGAGCTGGACGAGTTCGCGGGCGAGTGGGACGGCTGGCGGGAGGAGCCTTAGGAGCGAGGAGCCGTAGGAGCACGGCCGGCCCCCGGCGGGGAAGGTGGGGTCGGGCCTGTTGTCAGTGGGCCGTGGGATGCTTGGCGCGATGGCCAAGAAGACTGCTGATGACGATCCGCTTGCCCCGGTGACGCTGGCCGTGGGGCAGGAGGACCTGCTGCTCGACCGTGCCGTGCAGCAGGTGGTGGCCGCTGCCCGGGCCGCCGACGCCGACACGGACGTACGGGACCTGAACCCCGAACAGTTGCAGCCCGGCACCCTCGCCGAGCTGACCAGCCCGTCGCTCTTCGCGGAGCGCAAGGTCGTGGTCGTACGCAACGCGCAGGACCTGTCCGCCGACACGGTCAAGGACGTGAAGGCGTATCTCGGGGCGCCCGCCGAGGAGATCACGCTCGTGCTGCTGCATGCGGGCGGGGTCAAGGGCAAGGCGCTGCTCGACGCGGCGCGCAAGGCAGGGGCGCGGGAGGTGGCCTGCCCGAAGATGACCAAGCCGGCGGACCGGCTCGCGTTCGTGCGCGGCGAGTTCCGGGCGCTCGGGCGGTCCGCGACGCCCGAGGCCTGTCAGGCCCTCGTCGACGCCATCGGCAGCGATCTGCGGGAGCTGGCGTCGGCGGTCACCCAGCTCGCCGCGGACGTCGAGGGCACCATCGACGAGGCGGTCGTCGGCCGCTACTACACCGGGCGGGCCGAGGCGTCGAGCTTCACCGTGGCCGACCGGGCCGTGGAGGGGCGCACCGCGGAGGCGCTGGAGGCGCTGCGCTGGTCGCTGGCGACCGGGGTGGCCCCCGTCATGATCACGAGTGCGCTCGCGCAGGGCGTCCGGGCGATCGGGAAGCTCGCGGGCGCGCGGGGCGGCCAGCGGCCCGCCGATCTCGCGCGGGAGCTCGGGATGCCGCCCTGGAAGATCGACCGGGTACGGCAGCAGATGCGGGGGTGGACCCCGGACGGGGTCGCCGTCGCGCTGCAGGCCGTCGCCGAGGCGGACGCCGGCGTGAAGGGCGGCGGGGACGACCCCGAGTACGCCCTGGAGAAGGCCGTGGTGACGATCGCGCGGGCGGCGCGGTCACGCGGCCGTGTGTAGCGGGTTGCGGGTAGGAGCAGGTACCGGGACATACCGAAAGGCCCCGGCGTCCGCCCTGGGAAGGGCGAGAGGCCGGGGCCTTCGGTTCAAGCTGCCGATCGACGCCCGCGTGGCGAACGCAGGCCGCGCGTCGATCCTAGGGTGCCGGTCGGGGGCGGATGAGAGAGGGCCCGCCCGGGTCCTTCCGGCGTCAAATCAAGTGTTCAGCCCTTGAGGGAAGCAACCTTGGAAGCAAGCGCCGACTTCTTGTTGGCGGCCTGGTTCTTGTGGATGACGCCCTTCGAGACGGCCTTGTCGAGCGCACGCGCGGCAGCGCGCTGCAGCTCGGTGGCCTTCTCGACGTCACCCGCGGCAGCGGCCTCACGGGCCTTGCGGACCGCGGTCTTCAGGGAGGACTTGACGGCCTTGTTGCGCAGCCGAGCCTTCTCGTTGGTCTTGATCCGCTTGATCTGGGACTTGATGTTCGCCACGAATGAGCCTTTTCAGGTTCTGGTACGGGGCCGCGAAGGTCCCGTGCCGATGATTTCTTGAAGTCGTGCCTCGCGCTGAGAGGGCATGAGACACAGCTGCCCACACTACCAGCGGGCAGGAGAATGGCCCAAACCGGTCCCCGGTCCCTCTCCATGGGACCATGGAGGCTACGTATTGATCCGACCCGAGGCATAAGGCGCCTCAAGAGACAGGACCCTGCGTGCCCGCGACCCCTAACAATGTGCCCGAGCCGAGCCGTACCGCCCCGGCTCTGATCCGCAATTTCTGCATCATCGCGCACATCGACCACGGCAAGTCCACGCTCGCCGACCGGATGCTCCAGCTGACCGGCGTGGTCGAGCAGCGGCAGATGCGTGCTCAGTACCTCGACCGGATGGACATCGAGCGCGAGCGCGGCATCACGATCAAGTCCCAGGCGGTGCGTCTGCCCTGGGCCCCGACCGAGGGCCCGGACCAGGGCAGCACGCACATCCTCAACATGATCGACACCCCGGGGCACGTCGACTTCACCTACGAGGTCTCGCGGTCGCTGGCGGCCTGCGAGGGGACCGTCCTCCTCGTCGACGCCGCCCAGGGCATCGAGGCGCAGACCCTCGCCAACCTCTACCTGGCGATGGAGAACGACCTCACGATCATCCCTGTGCTCAACAAGATCGACCTGCCGGCCGCGCAGCCGGAGAAGTTCGCCGAGGAACTGGCGAACCTGGTCGGCTGCGACCCGTCCGACGTGCTGCGGGTCTCCGCGAAGACGGGTGTCGGCGTCGATGCGTTGCTGAACAAGGTCGTCAAGGAGATCCCGGCGCCGGTCGGTGTCGCCGACGCGCCCGCCCGCGCCATGATCTTCGACTCGGTCTACGACTCCTACCGCGGTGTCGTGACCTACGTCCGTGTCATCGACGGCCAGCTCAACAAGCGTGAGCGGATCAAGATGATGTCGACGGGCGCCACCCACGAACTGCTGGAGATCGGTACGAACTCGCCCGAGATGCTGGGCGGCGACGGCCTCGGCGTCGGCGAGGTGGGCTACCTGATCACGGGTGTGAAGGACGTCCGGCAGTCCAAGGTCGGTGACACCGTCACCAGCCAGACCAAGGGCGCCACCGAGGCGCTCGGCGGCTACAAGGACCCGAAGCCGATGGTCTTCTCCGGTCTGTATCCGCTGGACGGCTCCGACTACCCCGAGCTGCGCGAGGCCCTCGACAAGCTTCAGCTGAACGACGCCGCGCTCGTCTACGAGCCGGAGACCTCCGCCGCCCTCGGCTTCGGCTTCCGGGTCGGTTTCCTCGGGCTGCTGCACCTGGACGTGATCCGGGAGCGGCTGGAGCGCGAGTTCGGGCTCGACCTGATCGCCACCGCGCCGAACGTGGTCTACCGCGTCGTCATGGAGGACGGGACCGAGTACACGGTCACCAACCCGAGCGAGTTCCCCGAGGGGAAGATCAACGAGGTGTACGAGCCCGTCGTACGGGCCACGATCCTCGCGCCGACCGAGTTCATCGGCTCGATCATGGAGCTGTGCCAGACCCGGCGCGGCACGCTGCTCGGGATGGACTACCTGTCCGAGGACCGGGTCGAGATCCGGTACACGCTGCCCCTCGCGGAGATCGTCTTCGACTTCTTCGACCAGCTGAAGTCGAAGACCCGCGGTTACGCCTCGCTGGACTACGAGCCCACCGGAGAGCAGACCTCCAGCCTGGTCAAGGTCGACATCCTGCTGCACGGCGACAAGGTCGACGCGTTCTCGGCGATCACCCACAAGGACGCGGCCTACGCGTACGGCGTGCGGCTCGTCGCCAAGCTGCGCGAGCTCATTCCGCGGCAGGCCTTCGAGGTGCCCATCCAGGCGGCCATCGGCTCCCGGGTCATCGCCCGCGAGACCATCCGCGCCATCCGCAAGGACGTCCTCGCCAAGTGCTACGGCGGTGACATCTCCCGGAAGCGGAAGCTGCTGGAGAAGCAGAAGGAAGGCAAGAAGCGGATGAAGATGGTGGGTTCCGTGGAGGTTCCGCAGGAGGCCTTCATCGCGGTGCTGTCCAGCGATGACAGCGCGGGATCGGCCAAGAGCAAGAAGTAACCGCGGGTAATAGTCGGTCGCGGCCGCAAATCGGGTACAACGGGGGTTCGCCGTACGAAAGTGCGGCGGACCCCTACGCGTGCGTAGCGTCGCTCTGCGTGGACCGTGCGGCGAAACAGACAGGCCGAAGCCCCTTACGTACAGGCCGGTCGCGGCTTACTCTGATCCCTGCTCGATAGTTACTCGCGAGTTAAACAACCAGCGCGAACCCCACCGTGAGTAAACCCCAGCCGCACTGAGCCAGCCGCACCGTCGCGGGCCCCGGAGGATGTCGTGACCGACACACAGACACTGATCGAGAACCGACCGCCGTCCGTGGCGGCCCTCTTCCTGGATCGCGTGGCGGCCACACCGGACGCCGAGGCCTACCGTTACCCGGTGCCCGCGGCCTCCGGACAGGGCCCCGACGACTGGAAGTCGCTGAGCTGGGCCCAAGCGGCCGAGCGGGTCTACGCGATCGCGGCCGGTCTCATCGAGCTCGGCATCCAGCCCGAGCAGCGGGTCGCCCTCGCCTCCTCCACCCGTGTCGAGTGGATCCTCGCCGACCTCGGCATCCTGTGCGCCGGAGCGGCCACCACGACCGTCTATCCGCAGACCAACGCCGAGGAATCGGCGTTCATCCTCTCCGACTCCGAGAGCCGCGTACTGATCGCGGAGGACGCGGCGCAGGTCGCCAAGGCCGTCGAGAAGCGCGCCGAACTGCCCGAACTCGTCCAGGTCGTCGTCATCGACCCGGCCGGCGTCGAGACCGACGACTTCGTCATCACCCTCGCCGAACTGGAGCAGCGCGGCGCCAGGTACCTGGAGAAGCACCCCGAGCTGATCAAGGAACGGGTCGGCGCGATCACCAAGGACCAGCTCGCCACCCTCATCTACACCTCCGGCACCACCGGCCGCCCCAAGGGCGTACGGCTGCCCCAGGACAACTGGTCCTACATGGCGAAGGCGATCGCCGCGACCGGGCTGATCAGCGCCGAGGACGTGCAGTACCTGTGGCTGCCGCTCGCCCACGTCTTCGGCAAGGTGCTCACCTCCGGGCAGATCGAGGTCGGCCACGTCACCGCCGTCGACGGCCGCGTCGACAAGATCATCGAGAATCTGCCGGTCGTGCAGCCGACGTACATGGCCGCCGTGCCGCGCATCTTCGAGAAGGTCTACAACGGCGTGGCGGCGAAGGCCCGCGCGGGCGGCGCCGCCAAGTACAAGATCTTCCAGTGGGCGGCCGAGGTCGCCCGCGAGTACGCCAAGGTCACCCAGGACAACTTCCGCCGCACCGGACAGGCGACCGCGCCCTTCGGGCTCGCCGCCAAGCACAAGGTCGCCGACGGCCTCGTCTACTCCAAGCTGCGCGAGGCCTTCGGCGGGCGGCTGCGGGCCTGCGTCTCCGGGTCGGCCGCGCTGGCGCCCGAGATCGGCTACTTCTTCGCCGGTGCCGGCGTGCACATCCTGGAGGGCTACGGCCTCACCGAGTCCTCCGCCGCGTCGTTCGTGAACCCCGGCGAGGCCTACCGCACCGGTACGGTCGGCAAGCCGCTGCCCGGCTGCGAGGTGCGGATCGCCGACGACGGCGAGATCCTGCTCCGCGGCCCCGGCATCATGCAGGGCTACCACGGGCTGCCCGAGAAGACGGCGGAGGTCCTGGAGGCCGACGGCTGGTTCCACACCGGGGACATCGGCGAACTGTCCCCCGACGGCTATCTGCGGATCACCGACCGCAAGAAGGACCTCATCAAGACGTCCGGCGGCAAGTACATCGCGCCCGCCGAGGTCGAGGGACAGTTCAAGGCGGTCTGCCCCTACGTCTCCAACATCCTCGTGCACGGCGCCGACCGGAACTTCTGCACCGCCCTGATCGCCCTCGACGAGATGGCGATCCTGGAGTGGGCCAAGGAGAACGGCCTGGACGGCAAGTCCTACGCCGAGGTGGTGGCCGCGCCGGTGACCGTCGGGATGGTCGACGGGTACGTCAGGGAACTCAACGAGGGGCTGCAGCGGTGGCAGACCATCAAGAAGTTCCGGCTGCTGCCCCGGGATCTCGACGTGGAGCACGGGGAGATCACGCCGAGCCTGAAGCTGAAGAGGCCGGTTGTGGAGCGGGAGTACAAGCACCTCATCGACGAGATGTACGCCGGGACGCGGGAGGCCTGAGGGTTCGCCGCCGGGTGCGGGTGCGGGTGCGGGTGCGGGTGCGTGGGGGCTGGTCGCGCAGTTCCCCGCGCCCCTTCTCAGTGGGACCGTTCAGCTCTGCTCAGCAGTTGCCGCAGTTCCCTGGCCTCTTTTCGTAGTGTCGCTACGTCGAGTGGGTCCTCGGACAGCCGGTCCTCCAGCACGGCCAACCGCTTGTTCAACTCGCCGAAGTCGGCCTGTTCCCGGGCCAGCAGCTCCTGCAGCTGCTGGTTCTTGCGGTGCAGTTCCAGGAACACGTTGACCTTCGCCCGCAGTACCCACGGGTCGAACGGCTTCGTCAGGTAGTCCGCCGCGCCCGTGGCGTAGCCGCGGAACGTGTACCCGGCGTCCTCGTCCGCTCCGGTCAGGAAGATGATCGGGACGTCTTTCGTCTGGTCGAGGCGTTTGATGTTCGCGGCTGTCTCGAAGCCGTCCATCCCGGGCATGCGGATGTCGAGGAGGACGACGGCGAAGCGGCGGCGGAGCAGGGCCTTCATCGCCTCTTCGCCGGAACGGGCCCGTACGATCGGCTCGTTCAGCGACGCCAGAACGGCTTCCAGTGCGATCAGGTTGTCCTCCATGTCGTCGACCAGGAGGATGCCGGCACGGTCGTCAGCGGTCATTGCTCCGTCCGTTCGTCGTCGGCGGTCTCGCCGTCCTGCGTGTTGTCGGGGTCCAGGAGTGCGCAGGCGACGGTGAGCAGCCGGTCGACGTCCACCGGTTTGGGTACGTAGTCGTTGGCGCCGCGCGCGATGGACTTCTCCCGGTCGCCCGGCATCGCCTTCGCGGTCAGGGCGACGATCGGCAGGCCGGTCCAGCGGGGCGCGCGACGGATGGCCGCGATGGTCTCGTGGCCGTCCATCTCCGGCATCATGATGTCCATCAGGACGAGTTCGACGTCGGGGTTGCGTTCGAGGGTCTCGATGCCCTCCCGGCCGTTCTCCGCGTACAGCACCGGCCCCTCCCCGTCGGGACCCGCGGGACCGGCCGGCCCGGTCTCCGGGACCTTCGTGAAGTCGCCGTCGCGGGCGGCGGTCGTCGCGGCGAGCAGTGGGCGCAGTGCGGATGCTCGGAGTTGTGCTGTTTTCTGTCCGTCTTCGAGCACGCGCGTAGCACTGTTCTCACTCATGGCGGCCCACTTCGGTAACTCGGTGCTTATGGGCGCAGTCAGTCTGTCACTCTGTCCGCATCGATCGGGATGTATTCGTCCGAACTGCTCGGGGAGCTGGACATGGGGGCCATACCCACGCAACGGGAGACCGTCTCCCGGGTCCGTGAGGCGCCTGCGCACGACGCGGCGCCCGCGCAGCACGACGCCGCACCCGCGCACGACACCGCGGGCCCGCGCGCGCAGGGGCGTGCGACCCTGCCCGGAAGCCCGCTCGCGCCCGGTTCCGCCCGCGCCCTGGTGCGCGCCTCCTTCGACGAGTGGACCGAGTGCGGGCTCCTCCGCCCCGAGCAACAGCGGGTCGCCGAGGACGCCCTGGTCGTCGTCAGCGAACTCGTCACCAACGCCGTCGTCCACGCCGGCACGGACGTCGAGGTCGACTGGTGGCTGGAGGGGCGGGAGGAGGCGGCGTTCGTCGTGGACGTCACCGACCACCATCCCTCCCGTGCGCCCCGCGACCACTCGGGCGAGACGCCGTACGAGACACCGGAGTTCGGGCGCGGGCTGCGCCTGGTCGCCTCGCTCGCCGAGTCCTGGGGGGTGACGTACCGCACCGGCGCCAAGTCGGTGTGGGCGCGGCTGACCGGCCGCGGCGGCACGCTCCCCGACGAGCGGCAGCTGAAGGTCGCCGAGATCCTCGCCCCCGAGCCGCCCCAGCACGCGCACGCGCACGCGGGCGCGGGCGCGCCTGGGGCGGAGCGCGGCGGCTGCGCCCATCGCCCCGAGCGCGACCGGGACTGGGTCAACCGGGGCGCGCTGTCCTTCCTCGCCGAGGCCTCCGACCTGCTCGCCGGGCAGCTCGACGAGAACCTGGTGGCCGCGCTCACCGGCCAGCTGATCGTGCCGAGGCTCGCCGACTGGTGCGCGGTGTGGCTGGAGGACGAGGCGACGGCGCGCGCCGGCGGCTGGGGCGACTCCGGTGCTGCGGGCGGCGCGGGTGGCCCGCGGCTGGCCCGGGTCTGGCACGGCAGCGAGAACCGCATCGAGGAACTGCGCCGCGCCCTGGAGAAGGACCCGCCGTGCGCGCGGAGCGGCTTACGGTCCGGGCCCGAGCCGTATCCCTGGCCCGGCGCGGCGCTCGGCCCGCAGGGCACCCACGGCTCGGCGCTCGCCTACCGGCTGATCGCGGGCGGTCGCCCGCTCGGCTCGCTCGTCATCGGCCGCTCCGGCCCGGACGGCATCCCCGACGAGATCACCGGTCTCGTGGAGGACTTCGGCCGCCGGGTCGCCCTCGCCATCGGCGCGGCCCGCCAGTACGCCCGCCAGGCCACCATCAGCGCCGTCCTGCAGCGCGGGCTGCTGCCCGGTGCGGTCGCCGAGATCCCGGGCGTGCGCAGCGCCCTCGTCTACGAACCCTGCGACAAGGGCGGCCCCAGCGGCGACTTCTACGACCTCTTCCCGGCCGGTGACGGCCGCTGGTGCTTCGCGGTCGGCGATGTCCAGGGCAAGGGCCCCGAGGCCGCCGTCGTCATCGGCCTGGCCAGGCCCTGGCTGCGGCTCCTCGCCCGCGAGGGCTACCGGGTCGCCGACGTCCTGGACCGGCTCAACCAGCTGCTCCTCGACGACGCCACCGAGGCCGCCGACGCCGCCGCCCGCGCCCTGGTCGCCGCCGGCGGCCGTGCCCTGCCGCCCGGCGACGGCCCGCAGACCCGGTTCCTGTCCCTGCTCTACGGCGAACTCACCCCCCTCGGTGACGGCGGTGTCCGCTGCACCCTCGCCTCCGCCGGGCACCCGCTGCCGCTGCTCCTCGGCCCCGACGGCGAGGTCCGCACCGCCGCCCGCCCGCAGACCCTGCTCGGGGTCGTCGAGGACGAGACGTACACCAGCGAGACGATCGAGCTCGCGCCGGGCGACAGCCTGCTCTGCGTGACCGACGGGGTCACCGAGCGGCGTTCCGGCAGCCGTCAGTTCGACGACGGCGACGGGCTCGCGCGGGCGCTGGCCGGCTGCGCGGGGCTGAACGCCGACCTGATCGCCGAACGGATCAGACGGCTCGTCCACGAGTTCGGCGGTGGTCAGCCGGAGGACGACCTGGCGCTGATGGTGCTCCAGGCGGAGTGACCGAGGCCGTACAGGAAAGAGGCCGTACAGGAAATCGGTACGGGACAATGGGGGACATGCCTTCCGCACTCCCCGACGGCGAGCCCGTCCCCGACGACGGCGCGCTCCCCGCGTCCGCGCTCGCCGGTGCCGTAGCCCGCCCTCTCGGGTTCTACCTGCACGTCCCCTACTGCGCGACCCGCTGCGGCTACTGCGACTTCAACACGTACACGGCGACCGAGCTGCGCGGCACCGGCGGTGTCCTGGCCTCCCGCGACAACTACGCGGACACGCTGATCGACGAGGTCAGGCTGGCCAGGAAGGTCCTCGGCGACGACCCGCGCGAGGTGCGGACCGTGTTCGTCGGCGGTGGTACGCCTACGTTGCTGGGCGCCGCCGATCTCGTACGGATGCTGGGCGCGATCCGGGACGAGTTCGGGCTCGCGGCGGACGCGGAGATCACGACGGAGGCGAACCCGGAGTCCGTCGACCCCGCCTACCTGGCGGCCCTGCGCGAGGGCGGCTTCAACCGGGTCTCCTTCGGCATGCAGAGCGCGAAGCAGCACGTGCTGCGGGTCCTCGACCGCACCCACACCCCCGGCCGCCCCGAGGCGTGCGTCGCGGAGGCCCGCGCGGCCGGTTTCGAGCATGTCAACCTCGACCTGATCTACGGCACCCCGGGCGAGTCCGACGACGACTGGCGGGCCTCCCTGGAGGCGGCGATCGGCGCCGGGCCCGACCACGTGTCGGCGTACGCGCTGATCGTCGAGGAGGGCACGCAGCTGGCCCGCCGGATCCGCCGCGGCGAGGTCCCGATGACCGACGAGGACGTCCACGCCGACCGCTACCTGATCGCCGACTCGGTGCTGGCGGACGCGGGCTTCGACTGGTACGAGGTGTCCAACTGGGCCACCTCGGAGGCGGGCCGCTGCCTGCACAACGAGCTGTACTGGCGGGGCGCGGACTGGTGGGGCGCCGGGCCGGGGGCGCACTCGCACGTGGGCGGGGTGCGCTGGTGGAACGTCAAGCACCCGGGGGCGTACGCGGCGGCGCTGGCGTCGGGGCGGTCGCCGGGCGCCGGGCGGGAGGTCCTGTCGGACGAGGACCGCCGGGTGGAGCGGATCCTGCTGGAGCTGCGGCTGCGGGAGGGGGTGCCGCTCTCGCTCCTGCGGGAGGAGGGCCTGAAGGCCTCGCGGCGCGCGTCGGGGGAGGGGCTGCTGGAGAGCGGTGCGTACGACGAGGGGCGGGCCGTGCTGACGCTGCGGGGGCGGTTGCTGGCGGATGCGGTGGTGCGGGATCTGGTGGACTGATCACTCTGGCGAGTGAATCCGCCCGGAACGCCGGTTCGGTCCCTAACCTGGTTCGTACGCTGCCCCCGTAATTGCACGGTGGCGGGAACCGGAGGGCTGCGGAGATGACCGCTGTGGACGACCGACCGATGACCACCGGCATGGTGAAGATCTTCGAGGAGCTTGAGCCTCCTGAGGGCGTCAAGATGGAGCTTCTCCGGGGGGTAATCGTGATGATGGCCAGCCCTGACATCGTGCACAACATGATCGTTGCCGATGTACAGGACCAGATCCCGCGACAGCGCTGGTCTCGCCTTCAGACCCAGGACGTGGACATCCTGGAGGAGGCCAGCGAGCCCGTACCGGATCTGGTTGTCGTGGTGCGAGACGCTCTTCCCGACTCGGGCCGTCTGCTGCCCGCCAAGCTGGTCACGATGGTTGTGGAGGTCGTTTCCAAGTCCAGCGTCCATCAAGACTACGTGGTCAAGCGCTCGATCTATGCTGCCGGGAAGATCCCCGCCTACCTCATCCTCGACCCGATCATGAGGCACTGCGTCCTGCTGACGAAGCCCGCGGGCGAGGGGGAGGACGGCGACTACCTAAGCCAGGAGATCATCAAATTCGGCGATCCAGTCCCGTTGGAAGTTCTGGGACTCGAACTGGATACCACTGAGTTCGGAACGCTCCCCAACGTCAAGCCCCACCGCTACCCGTGACGAAGTCGATCAGCTCCTCCACCCGGCCGAGCAGCTCCGGCTCCAGGTCCTTGTAGGAGCCCACGCGCGCGAGGATCGCCTGCCACACCGCGCCCGTGTTCTCCGAGGGCCAGCCCAGCGCCCGGCACACGCCCGTCTTCCAGTCCTGGCCGTGCGGGATGCGCGGCCACGCGTCGATGCCCAGGGACGACGGTTTCACCGCTTCCCAGATGTCGATGTAGGGATGGCCGACCACGAGCGCGTGGTCGCTCGTCACCGACTGGGCGATGCGCCACTCCTTGGTGCCCGGGAGCAGATGGTCGACGAGGACGCCCAGGCGGGCGTCGGGGCCGGGGGCGAACTCGGCGACGATGGCGGGCAGGTCGTCGACGCCCTCCAGGTACTCCACGACCACGCCCTCGATGCGCAGGTCGTCGCCCCAGACCTTCTCGACCAGTTCCGCGTCGTGGCGGCCCTCCACGTAGATGCGGCCCGCGCGGGCGACACGCGCGCGTGCGCCCGGGACGGCGACCGAGCCGGAGGCGGTACGGGAGGGGCGTACGGGGGCGGCCGACGCGGGGCGTACGAGGGTGACGACCCGGCCCTCCAGGAGGAAGCCGCGCGGCTCCAGCGGGAAGACGCGGTGCTTGCCGAAGCGGTCCTCCAGGGTGACCGTGCCCGCCTCGCAGCGGATCACCGCGCCGCAGAAACCGGTACCGGGCTCCTCGACCACCAGACCGGGCTCGGCGGCCACCTCCGGCACCGGCTTGGGCTTCTTCCACGGCGGGGTCAGATCGGCGGAGTACTGGCGCATTCGGATGACGATAGGAGAAGCCGAACGGGTGCGCCTACGACACGCCGAAACGGGCCGCCAGGGCGTCGCGCTGGGCCCGGACGAACGCCGCGTCGACCACCGCTCCGTGACCGGGGACGTACCGGGCGCGGTCGCCCCCGAGCGCGAGCAGGCGGTCCAGGGCCGCGGGCCAGCGGGACGGTACGGCGTCGGGGCCGGCCTGCGGGTCGCCGGACTCCTCCACCAGGTCGCCGCAGAAGACCACCGGGAGGTCGCCGGGGACGAGGACCGCGAGGTCGTGGGAGGTGTGGCCGGGGCCCACGGCGGCCAGCAGGGCCAGGCGGCCGTCGCCCAGGTCGAGGGTCCACTCGCCGGAGACCGGGTGGCGGGGGAGGGGAAGGGTGTCCGTCGCCTCCTCGGCCTCCGGGGACGGCAGGCCGTTGCGGATCGCGTCCAGGCGGAGCTCCTCGCGGCCGTGTGCGAGGACGGCCTCCGCGCCCGCCACCGCGTACAGGTCCGCGCCCGCGAAGGCGGCGGCGCCGAAGACGTGGTCGAAGTGGGGATGGGTGAGCGCGAGATGGGTCACACGGCGGCCGGCCAGCGCCTGCGCCTCCGTACGCAACCGTGCGCCCTCCGCCAGGCTCGACCCGGCGTCCACCATCAGGGCCGGGCCCGCGCCCAGGACCAGACCCGCCGTGCAGTCCCAGCCCGGCAGCCGGCACCGGCCGACCCCGTCGGCCAGCCGCTCCCAGCCCAGCTCTTCCCAAGTCACCGTCATGCCGCGACGCTAGCCGTAGAACGCCATGGGTCCCGCCCGACCTTGCCCAGTCAGTACCCCACGGCCGTACACTGGGCCGGGGATGCTGGCACTCGCGTTCGCAGAGTGCCAGACGAAAGGCCCGAAGGGACCGAAAGGCCGCGGGGACGACTTTCTGGAGGTGTGGCGCCGGATGCTGAGTGAACGCAGGCTTCAGGTATTGCGCGCCATCGTCCAGGACTACGTCGGCACCGAGGAACCGGTCGGGTCGAAGGCGCTGACCGAACGGCACAACCTCGGGGTCTCCCCGGCGACCGTGCGCAACGACATGGCCGCCCTGGAGGACGAGGGGTTCATCGCCCAGCCGCACACCAGCGCGGGGCGGATCCCCACCGACAAGGGGTACCGGCTGTTCGTCGACAAGCTGGCCGGCGTCAAGCCGATGAGCGCGCCCGAGCGGCGGGCCATCCAGAACTTCCTCGACGGCGCCGTCGACCTCGACGACGTGGTGGCGCGGACCGTGCGGCTGCTGGCGCAGCTGACCCGGCAGGTGGCGGTCGTGCAGTACCCGTCGCTGACCCGGTCGACCGTGCGGCACGTGGAGCTGCTGTCGATGGCCCCGGCCCGGCTGATGCTGGTGCTGATCACCGACACCGGGCGGGTCGAGCAGCGGATGGTCGACTGCCCGGCGCCCTTCGGGGAGACGTCCCTGGCGGACCTGCGGGCGCGGCTGAACAGCCGGGTCGCGGGGCGCCGGTTCTCGGACGTGCCCCGGCTGGTGGAGGATCTGCCGGAGGCGTTCGAGGTCGAGGACCGCGGCGCGGTCTCGGCGGTGCTCTCCACCCTGCTGGAGACGCTCGTCGAGGAGAACGAGGAGCGGCTGATGATCGGCGGTACCGCCAATCTCACCCGCTTCGGGCATGACTTCCCTCTCATGATCCGGCCCGTCCTGGAGGCGCTGGAGGAGCATGTCGTGCTCCTCAAGCTGATGGGCGAGGCGGGGGATTCGGGCATGACCGTACGCATCGGTCACGAGAACGCCTACGAGGGACTCAACTCCACGTCCGTGGTGTCGGTCGGCTACGGTTCGGGCGGCGAGGCAGTCGCCAAACTCGGCGTGGTCGGACCGACCCGCATGGATTACCCGGGAACGATGGGAGCGGTACGAGCGGTGGCACGGTACGTCGGACAGATCCTGGCGGAGTCGTAAGTGGCCACGGACTACTACGCCGTTCTCGGCGTGCGCCGCGACGCGTCGCAGGAAGAGATCAAGAAGGCGTTCCGTCGGCTCGCGCGCGAGCTGCACCCGGACGTCAACCCGGATCCGAAGACCCAGGAGCGGTTCAAGGAGATCAACGCCGCCTACGAGGTGCTCTCCGACCCGCAGAAGAAGCAGGTCTACGACCTCGGCGGGGATCCGCTGTCGCAGAGCGGCGGCGCGGGCGCGGGCGGCTTCGGGGCCGGTGGGTTCGGGAACTTCTCTGACATCATGGACGCGTTCTTCGGTACGGCGTCGCAGCGCGGGCCGCGGTCGCGTACCCGGCGCGGCCAGGACGCGATGATCCGGATCGAGGTCGAGCTAGACGAGGCGGCCTTCGGTACGACCAAGGACATCCAGGTCGACACGGCGATCGTCTGCAACACCTGCAACGGTGAGGGCGCGGCGCCGGGCACTTCCGCCCAGACGTGTGACATGTGCCGGGGCCGTGGTGAGGTCTCGCAGGTGACGCGGTCCTTCCTCGGCCAGGTCATGACCTCGCGGCCCTGCCCGCAGTGCCAGGGGTTCGGGACGGTCGTGCCGACGCCGTGTCCCGAGTGTGCGGGCGACGGGCGGGTGCGGTCGCGGCGGACGCTGACCGTGAAGATCCCCGCCGGTGTCGACAACGGCACGCGGATCCAGCTCGCCGGCGAGGGCGAGGTCGGGCCCGGTGGCGGTCCCGCCGGTGACCTGTACGTCGAGATCCACGAGCTGCCGCACTCGACGTTCCAGCGGCGCGGGGACGACCTGCACTGCACGGTGACGATCCCGATGACGGCGGCGTCGCTCGGTACGAAGGTGCCGTTGGAGACGCTGGACGGGCTGGAGGAGGTCGACATCCGGCCGGGGACGCAGTCCGGGCAGTCGATTCCGCTGCACGGGCGTGGGGTCACGCATCTGCGGGGTGGCGGGCGGGGTGACCTGATCGTGCACGTCGAGGTGACGACGCCGACCAAGCTGGATCCCGAGCAGGAGCGGTTGCTGCGGGAGTTGGCGAAGCTGCGGGGGGAGGAGCGGCCGACGGGGCAGTTCCAGCCGGGTCAGCAAGGGCTGTTCAGCCGGCTGAAGGACGCGTTCAACGGGCGTTGAGCGGGTGCCCTCGGCCGGGCGCACCGTGAAGGGGCTCCGCCCCTTCGACCCCACCAGGGGGCTCCGCCCCCTGGACCCCCGAAACCTATGCCCACCCACCACCCGACTCGGTCCGCCGAAAGGGTGCGGTCGCCACCCGACTCGGTCCGCAGAAGGGTGCGGTCGCCTCGCGGCTCGGTTCGTCGGGAGGCGGGGTTGCGTGGTGTGACTCGGTTCGTCGGGAGGCCGGGTTCCCTGGTGTGGCTCGGTTCGTCGGGAGGCCGGGTTGCCTGGTGTGGCTCGGTCCGTCGGGGGCGGGATTTGCCTGGTGTGGCTCGGTCCGTCGGGAGGCGTGGTCGCCCCTGGGACCAGGTTCGTCGGGAGGTGTGGTGGGCCCCCGGGCCGGGAGATTTCTGGCATGTGCCAATGGGGCGGCCCGATTCGGTCTTGTTCGGAGGACGTGACAACATGCCGTCATGTCCTCCGCACTGACCGATCTCTTCCCTCTTCCGATCGTGCAGGCCCCCATGGCAGGCGGGGTCTCCGTGCCGCCGCTCGCCGCCGCCGTGTCCGAGGCGGGCGGGCTGGGGTTCCTCGCCGCCGGGTACAAGACCGCCGACGGGATGTACCAGGAGATCAAGCAGATGCGGGGGCTGACCGGCCGGCCCTTCGGTGTGAACGTCTTCATGCCGCAGCCCGAACACGCCGAGTCGGGCGCGGTGGAGGTCTACGCGCATCAGCTGGCCGGTGAGGCCGCCTGGTACGAGACCGAGCTCGGTGACCCGGACAGCGGCCGGGACGACGGGTACGAGGCCAAGCTGGCCGTGCTGCTGGACGACCCGGTGGCCGCCGTCTCCTTCCACTTCGGCGTGCCGACGCGGGAGGTGCTGGATTCCCTGCGGCGGGCCGGGACGCTCACGCTGGTCACCGCCACCACCGCCGAGGAGGCCCGGGCCGCCGAGCGGGCCGGGGCGGACGCGGTGATCGCCCAGGGCGTGGAGGCCGGCGGACACCAGGGCACCCACCGGGACGTGCCGGAGAACGACGGGTCCGGGATCGGGCTGCTGTCGCTGGTCGCCCAGGTGCGCGAGACCGTGGGGATCCCGGTCGTCGCCGCGGGCGGCATCATGCGCGGCGGCCAGATCGCGGCCGTACTGGCCGCGGGGGCGAGCGCCGCGCAGCTGGGGACCGCCTTCCTCGCCACCCCGGAGTCCGGCGCCGCCGCCCCGCACAAGCAGGCACTCACCGACCCGCTGTTCACGCGGACCGCGCTGACCCGGGCGTTCTCCGGGCGGCCCGCCCGCGGCCTGGTCAACCGGTTCATGCGCGAGCACGGCCCGTACGCGCCCGCCGCCTACCCGGAGGTCCACCACCTCACCTCCCCGCTGCGCAAGGCCGCCGCCCGGGCCGGTGACGCGCAGGGCATGGCCCTGTGGGCCGGGCAGGGGCACCGGATGGCCCGCGAGCTGCCCGCCGGGCAGCTGGTGGAGACCCTCGCGGCGGAACTCGCCGCCGCGTCGACAGCGTTGTCGGCCAAGGCGGAGGGGGACCGGCGATGACCGCTCCCGTGTTCGTCGTCGAGCAGTTCCCGGCGGACGGCTCCGGGCAGTACGTCCTGGACGGGCCCGAGGGACGGCACGCGGTCTCCGTGAAGCGGCTCCAGCCCGGCGAGGAGGTCGTCCTCACCGACGGCGCCGGCCGCTACGCGGTCTGCGACGTGGTCGCCGCCGAGGGCAAGGACCGGCTGGTCGTCCACCTGACGTCGGTCTCCGAGGAACCGGCGCCCGCTCCCCGGATCACGGTCGTCCAGGCCCTGCCCAAGGGCGACCGCGGCGAGGTCGCCGTGGAGACCATGACCGAGGTCGGCGTCGACGTGATCGTGCCCTGGCAGGCCGCCCGCTGCATCACCCAGTGGAAGGGCGAGCGGGGGCTCAAGTCGCTCGCGAAGTGGCGGGGCACCGCCCGCGAGGCCGGCAAGCAGTCCCGCCGGGTGCGGTTCCCGCAGGTCGCGGACGCGGCGAGCACCAAGCAGGTTGCCGCACTTCTGGCCGGAGCCGACTTCGCCGCCGTCCTGCACTCCGACTTCGGGCACGGCAGCGCACCGCTCGCCGCGGCCGAACTGCCCGCCGACGGCGAGATCGTGCTGGTCGTCGGGCCCGAAGGGGGCCTCGCCCGGGACGAGGTGGCGCTGTTCGAGGAGGCGGGTGCGAGGACGTACACCCTGGGGCCTACCGTGATGCGCACGTCGACCGCCGGTACGGCGGCCACGGCCCTGCTCCTGGGCCGCACCGGCCGGTGGTCCTGAACCGACCGCACCGCACCCTGGGGGACACGCCGTGGAACTCGCCCAAGTCCGGCTCCTGGTCACCGACTTCGCCGCCTGCTACCGCTTCTACGCCGAGGTGCTCGGGCTGAAGCCGCAGTCCGGGGCGAGCGAGGGACCGTACGAGAAGTTCAGCCCGCACGCCGGGTCCGCGGGGATCGCCCTGCAGGACCGGGCGATGATGGCCGCGATACTGGGCGAGCTGGGGGACGCGGCGACCGGGCACCGTTCGCTGGTGGTGCTGCGCGTCGACGACCTCGACGGCTACTGCGAGCAGATCGCCGGGCGCGGGGCGGTCCTTCTGCACGGGCCGGCGGCGATGACGGATCGCATGCGGGTCGCCCACCTCAAGGACCCCGAGGGCAACCTGGTGGAACTCCAGGAGTGGCTGCTGCTGCGCACCTGAGAACCCGGCGGAAGAGGGAGGCACCGGCACGGGGGACTCTCCGAACACGTGAGTGGCCGTAAGCCCCCTACCGCCACCGGCGCGACGGTGGCAGGCTGCCCTCCATGGGGGCATTGAGGCGGGTTTGGGGCCGGCCGCGCGGGACCAGAGCGGCGGCCGTGGCAGGGCTCGTGGTGCTCGCCGTGGGCGGTGCGACGGCGTGTCAGCCGAGCGACCTGAACACCGCGACGGTCGCCTACACCACCGACCGGACCGCCACCGCCGAGCTGGAACGCCAGCACGTCGACGTCGACTGGCTCACCTGCACCGGCAACTACGGGGCGTCGGCGAAGAGCACGGGGACCGCGAAGAACACGAAGACGCCTTCGGCCACCGCGACCACCGTCGTCTCCGTCGACTGCCGGGGCCGGACCA
This sequence comes from Streptomyces sp. NPDC048278, assembly GCF_040652195.1. Taxonomy (NCBI): domain Bacteria; kingdom Bacillati; phylum Actinomycetota; class Actinomycetes; order Kitasatosporales; family Streptomycetaceae; genus Streptomyces; species Streptomyces sp. NPDC048278. The sequence goes on along the minus strand of NZ_JBEZLP010000004.1, from coordinate 100,238 downwards.
AGGACGGCCGGGACATCACCGTCACCGGGCGGATCACCAAGGCCGTCAGCGGGGCCTGCGTGCGCGGCGAACTCGTCGCCGAGGTCGGCGGGAAGGAGTGGTTCCGGGTGAACGGACTGGGCGACTGCGACGCGACGCCCGGACCGACGTACAGCACCTACCGGCCGCCCACCTACGGACAGCAGCCCGGCCCCACCGTGACCGTCACGAAGACGATCTGGTGTCAGGGCGACCCCAAGTGCTGGCCGGTGCAGGGAAAGTGATCGAAATCGGCCACCGCCGACACGCCGCGGTGCATAGGCTGAGCGAGTGACTCAGGGTGCAGCGACAGGACCGCGGTCCTACCTCCGATTTCCGCATGTCCACGGCGATCTGGTCGCCTTCACCGCCGAGGACGACGTGTGGCTCGCGCCCCTGGACGGCGGCCGGGCCTGGCGGGTCAGCGCCGACAACGTCCCCGTGACGCTGCCGCGCGTCTCGCCCGACGGGACCACGGTCGCCTGGACCTCCACCCGCGACGGCGCCCCCGAGATCCACCTCGCCCCCGTCGACGGCGGCCCGTCCACCCGCCTGACGCACTGGGGGAGTTCGCGTACGCAGGTACGCGGCTGGACCGCCGACGGGCAGGTCCTCGCGATCTCCACCCACGGCCAGGCCAGCCTCCGGCGCAGCTGGGCGCACACCGTCCCGCTCGACGGCGGCCCCTCCACCGTCCTGCCGTACGGCCCGGTCGGCCATGTCGCCCTCGGCCCGCGCACCGTGCTGCTGTCCGCGCCGATGGGGCGGGAGGCGGCCTGGTGGAAGCGGTACCGGGGCGGTACGGCCGGCAAGCTGTGGATCGACCGGGACGACCGGGACGGCGAGGGCGCCGGCGACTTCGTCCGGCTGCACGCCGATCTGGACGGGAACCTGGAGTACCCGGTGTGGGCCGGCGACCGGATCGCCTTCCTCTCCGACCACGAGGGCACGGGCGCCCTGTACTCCTCCCTCGCCGACGGCTCCGACCTGCGCCGCCACACCCCCCTCGACGGTTTCTACGCCCGGCACGCGTCCGGCGACGGCACCCGCGTCGTCTACGCCTCCGCCGGTGAACTCTGGCTCCTGGACGACCTGGAGGGCGCCGAGCCGCGCCGCCTGGACATCCGGCTCGGCGGACAGCGGGTGGACCGGCAGCCGTACCCGGTCAACGCGGCCCGCTGGTTCTCGCACGCCTCGCCCGACCACACCGCGCGCGGCAGCGCCGTCCTGGTGCGCGGCGGCGTGCACTGGGTGACCCACCGGTCCGGCCCGGCGCGGGCGCTCGTCGCCGAGCCCGGGGTGCGGGCCCGGCTGCCCGTCACCTTCCGCGCGGACGCCGAGGAATGGGTGGTGTGGGTGACGGACGCCGAGGGCGACGACGCCCTGGAGTTCGCCCCCGCCACCGGGCTCGCGCCCGGTGCCACCGCGCGCCGGATCGCCGCCGGACAGCTCGGCCGGGTCCTGGACCTCGCCGTCGCCCCCGACGGCGGCCGGGTCGCCGTCGCCGCCCACGACGGGCGGCTGCTCCTCGTCGAACGCGAGACGGGCGAGGTCCGCGAGGTCGACCGCAGCGAGGACGGCGACGTCTCCGGACTCGCCTTCTCACCGGACTCCGGCTGGCTCGCCTGGTCCCACCCCGGCGCCGGCGGGCTCTGCCAGCTCCGCATCGCCCACACCACCGACCTCACCGTCACCGAGGCCACCCCGCTGCGGTTCCGGGACTACGACCCCGCCTTCACCCGCGACGGCAAACACCTCGCGTTCCTCTCCACCCGGTCCTTCGACCCGGTCTACGACGAGCACGTCTTCGACCTGGCGTTCGTGGTCGGCGACCGCCCGCACCTGATCACCCTGGCGGCCACCACCCCCTCGCCGTTCGGCCCGCAGCGGCACGGCCGCCCCTTCGAGACCCCCGACAAGGACGAGACCCCGGACGCCGAGGGCACCCCCGCCACCCGCATCGACCTGGAGGGCCTCGCCGACCGGATCGTGCCCTTCCCCGTCGAGGCCGGCCGCTACTCCACCCTCCGGGCCGCCAAGGACGGCGTGCTCTGGCTGCGTCACCCGGTCCGCGGCGTCCTCGGCGCCTCCCGCGCCCACCCCGAGGACCCGGCGCCCAAGACCGAACTGGAGCGTTACGACCTCGCCCAGCAGCGCATCGAGTACCTCGCCTCCGACGCCGACCACTTCGAGGTCAGCGGCGACGGCAAACGCGTGCTGCTGTGGGCCGACAGCAAGCTGAAGGTCGTACCCAGCGACCGGCGCGCCTCGGGCGACGAAGACAGCGACACCAACGTCACCGTCGACCTGTCCCGGGTCCGGCAGACCGTCGACCCGGCCGCCGAGTGGCGGCAGATGTTCGACGAGACCGGCCGCATCATGCGCGACCAGTTCTGGCGGCCCGACCTCGGCGGCGTCGACTGGGACGGCGTCCTCGACCGCTACCGCCCGCTCGTCGACCGCTGCGCCACCCACGACGACCTCGTCGACCTGCTCTGGGAGGTCCAGGGCGAACTCGGCACCTCGCACGCCTACGTCACCCCGCGCGGCGGCCACGGCGGCGGCGCCCGGCAGGGCCTGCTCGGCGCCGACATCTCCCGGCACGCCGACGGCAGCTGGCGCATCGACCGGATCCTGCCCGCCGAGACCTCCGACCCCGGCGCCCGCTCCCCGCTCGCCGCACCCGGCGCCGCGGTCCGCCCCGGCGACGCGATCGTGGCCGTCGCGGGACGCCCCGTCGACCCGGTGACCGGCCCTGGCCCCCTCCTCGTCGGCACCGCGGGCAAGGCCGTCGAACTGACCGTGTCCCCGGCGGGCGGCGGCGAGCCGCGCCACCCGGTGGTCGTCCCCATCGCCGACGAGGAACCCCTCCGCTACCACGCCTGGGTCGCCGACCGCCGCGCCCATGTGCACGCGGCGTCCGGCGGCCGGCTCGGCTACCTCCACGTCCCCGACATGCAGGCGCCCGGCTGGGCCCAGATCCACCGCGACCTGAACGTGGAGATGGCCCGCGAGGGCATCGTCGTCGACGTCCGCGAGAACCGCGGCGGCCACACCTCCCAGCTCGTCGTCGAGAAACTGGCCCGCCGCATCGTCGGCTGGGACCTGCCGCGCGGCATGCGCCCGTTCAGCTACCCGCGGGACGCACCCCGCGGCCCGGTGGTCGTCGTCGCCAACGAGTTCTCCGGCTCGGACGGCGACATCGTCAACGCGGCCATCAAGGCGCTCGGGATCGGCCCGGTCGTCGGCACCCGCACCTGGGGCGGCGTGATCGGCATCGACAGCCGCTACCGCCTCGTCGACGACACGCTCGTCACCCAGCCGAAGTACGCGTTCTGGCTGGAGGGTTACGGCTGGGGCGTCGAGAACCACGGCGTCGACCCCGACGTCGAGGTCGTACAGACCCCGCAGGACTGGGGGGCTGGCCGCGACCCCCAACTGGACGAGGCGGTACGGATAGCCCTGGAGACCCTGGAGACGACTCCCGCGAAGACTCCGCCGACGCTGCCGACCTGACGAGGGGCGCCGGGTCCCACCCAAGGCGCGCGGGGCCGCATGTGACATGCGGCTCCGCCGCGTGGGCGCGACCAGCCCCCACCGGACCCGCACCCGACGACGATACGATGCGGCCTGTAATCGATCACCCTTTGCGAGGAGACGCCCGAATGGCAGGGGAACCTCAAGAGGACTGCCTCTTCTGCAAGATCGTCGCGGGCCACGTCCCCGCGACGATCGTCCGGGAGACGGACACCACCGTCGCCTTCCGGGACATCAATCCCCAGGCCCCCACCCACGTCCTGGTGATCCCCAAGGTCCACTACAGGAACGCGGCCGAGCTCGCCGCAGGCGAACCCGCCGTGGCCGCCGACATACTGCGTGAGGCGCAGGCCGTCGCCGACGAGGACAAGCTGGAGAGCTACCGCCTCGTCTTCAACACCGGCAGCGGCGCAGGGCAGACCGTCTGGCACGCCCACGCGCACGTCATCGGCGGCCGTGGCCTGCAGTGGCCGCCCGGGTAACTCACCATGTCCGTACGTGAGCTGGTGGTCCTCGGCACCGCCAGCCAGGTCCCCACCCGGCACCGCAACCACAACGGCTACCTGCTGCGCTGGGACGGCGAGGGCATCCTCTTCGACCCCGGCGAGGGCACCCAGCGGCAGATGCTGCGGGCCGGGGTCGCCGCCCACGACCTGAACCGGATCTGCGTCACCCACTTCCACGGCGACCACTCCCTCGGCCTCGCCGGCGTCATCCAGCGCATCAACCTCGACCAGGTCCCGCACCCGGTCACCGCGCACTACCCGAGGTCCGGGCAGCGCTTCTTCGACCGGCTCCGGTACGCCACCGCCTACCGCGAGACCGTCGGCATCACCGAGGCCCCGGTCGACGCGGACGGCGACCTCGCGGCCACCCCCGCCTACACGCTGGAAGCCCGCAGGCTCTCCCACCCCGTCGAGTCGTACGGCTACCGGCTCACCGAGCCCGACGGCCGCCGCATGCTGCCCGAACGGCTCGCCGCGCACGGCATCACCGGCCCCGACGTCGGCCGGATCCAGCGCGAGGGCGTCCTCGGGGACGTCACGCTCGACGAGGTCAGCGAGGTGCGGCGCGGCCAGCGGTTCGCGTTCGTCATGGACACCCGCCTGTGCGACGGGGTGCACACGCTCGCCGAGGGCTGCGACCTGCTCGTCATCGAGTCGACCTTCCTCGACGAGGACGCCGGGCTCGCCGCGGACCACGGCCACCTGACGGCCGGACAGGCGGCGGCCGTCGCCCGCGACGCGGGCGTACGGCACCTCGTGCTGACCCACTTCAGCCAGCGCTACGCCGAACCCGAGAACCCCGAGAGCTTCGAACGGCAGGCACGGGCCGCCGGCTACGCGGGCGAGCTGACCGTCGCCCGCGACCTGCTCCGAGTGCCGGTCCCGAAGCGCAGGTGAAACGGCCGTACGATGCTCTGATGCCCCTCCCCAAAGCAGAACTGCATCTTCACATCGAAGGCACCCTGGAGCCCGACCTGGCGTTCCTCCTCGCCGCACGCAACGGCGTCGAGCTGCCCTACGCGGACACCGACGCGCTGCGCAAGGCCTACCAGTTCGAGGACCTGCAGTCCTTCCTGAACCTCTACTACGAGCTCATGGCCGTCCTGCGTACCGAGCAGGACTTCGCCGACCTCGCCGACGCCTACCTCGCACGGGCCGCCGCGCAGGGCGTGCGGCACGCCGAGATCTTCTTCGACCCGCAGGCGCACCTCGCGCGGGGCGTGGACATGGGGACGGTCGTCGAGGGCCTGTGGCGGGCGCTCGGCCGCAGCGCCGAGAACCACGGGGTCTCCACCCGCCTGATCATGTGCTTCCTGCGCGACGAGTCCGCCGAGTCGGCGCTGGCGACGCTGGAGGCGGCGAAGCCCTACCTGGACCGGATCACCGGTGTCGGGCTCGACTCCGCCGAGGTCGGGCACCCGCCGGTCAAGTTCCGCGAGGTGTACGAGGCGGCTGCCGCGCTGGGGCTGCGCCGGGTGGCGCACGCGGGTGAGGAGGGGCCGCCGGAGTACATCACCGAGGCCCTGGACGTGCTCGGCATCGAGCGCGTCGACCACGGGCTGCGCTGCATGGAGGACCCGCGGCTGGTGGAGCGGCTGGTGCGGGAGCGGATCCCGCTGACGCTGTGTCCGCTGTCGAACGTCCGGCTGCGCGCGGTCGACGTGCTCGCCGACCACCCGCTTCCGGCCATGATCGAGGCCGGGCTGCTGTGCACGGTCAACTCCGACGACCCGGCCTACTTCGGCGGCTACGTCGCCGACAACTACCACGCCGTGCGCGACGCCCTGGGCCTGTCCAGGGAGCAGATGCGGGAACTGGCCCGCAACTCCTTCCTCGCGTCGTTCCTGGAGGACGACGAGGAGCTGCGGGCGCGGTACCTCGCGGAGGTGGACGCGTTCGAGTTCGGCGAGGTTCACGGCTGAGCGGTTCGCTGGAAGCGCCGCTAGCTACATGCCGTCAGCCGTCAGCCGTCAGCCGTCAGCCGTCAGCCGTCAGCCGTCTGCCGTCTGCGGCGCCGTTGTGGCCGGTCGCGCGGTTCCCCGCGCCCCTTCGGGGCGCTGCCGAACCGCCGGGCCGGTCGCGACGGTGGTGGTCGTGCGTCGTAGTGCCACCGCCGTCAGCGGTACCGCGACCGCCAGCAGGCCTACCGCGAGGACCGTTCCCATCGCCGGGTACCCGGCCCGCGCCGCCAGCAGGCTGCCGGTCATCGGGCCGACGGCCGTGCCCAGCGACGACGCCGAGCCGACCAGCACCGCCCAGCGGCCCCGCGGGTCGAGGGCGGCGGCGAGCCCGATGACGTAGGACAGGACGACCGGGTAGAGCAGGTTCCAGGCGATCTCGCCGGCCGCGAAGGACGTGAGGTCGGTCGCGGACGCGCTGAGCGCGATGCAGCCCGCGATCAGCACGGTGCCGAGACCGATGGGCAGGGCCCGGCCGAGCCGCGGGCCGAGGGCGCCCGCGCCGACCGTGCCGAGCAGGCCGGTGCCGAGCGCGACCGCGAACACCGCGCCGACGGTCGCCTCGCCGAGATGCGCCTGGGTGAGGCCGATCCGGCCGCTGACCCCCCACAGCGAGTTCTGCGCGGCCGACCAGCACGGCATCGCGGCGGCCAGCAGCAGGCCCGAACGGAGGTGGGGGAGCCGGGAGCCGGTGGCCGTGCGGGGGAGGGCCGGGGCGGTACGGGGGGACAGGCGGGCGGTGAGCGGCCAGACCGCGAGCGCGGTGAGCGCGAGCGCGGCGAGGGGCTGCGCGTGGCCGGGGCCGAGGTGCGGGACCGTCAGGTAGACGGCGCCGGCGAGGGCGGAGACGCCGAGCAGGCCGAAGGTGGTGGTGCGGTGGGGGTCGCGCTGCGCGGCGATTCCGGTGGCGGCGACGGCGGTGACCGTGCCGGAGCCGAAGCCGCCGAGGACGGCGCCGGCGACGACCGCGGGGACGGCGGTGGTCAGGGCGGCGCCGCCGTAGCCGAGGACCGCGAGCAGGAGGCCGAGGCGGGCGAGGGTGCGGGGGCCGACGCGGTCGACCCGGGACGCGAGCAGGAAGCCGGCCGTCGCCGAACTCAGCAGCAGGGCACTGCCGACGGCGCCTGCCCGGGTGGGGGAGAGAGGGAGCCCCGACTCGAGCCGGCCGACGGTGGTCGGCAGGAGGTACGGGGCGAGGTACCCGGCCGTGAAGAGGGCGACGAGGGGCCAGGGGGTGGTGCGGGGGGCGGACACGGGCGTTCCCAGGGCATGCGAAAGGAGCGGCTCAAGAAGGGGGTTGGGCGCAGGCCGTCGAGGGACAGGAACGCGCGGGCAATTTGTATCAAGCGCGGGGGGCTCGAAGAAGTGCGGGGGGTGTGATGTGGGTCATGTTCGGTTTTCGGTGCGAGGCGGGGGGTAGGAGCGCCGCGCGCCGTGGGGGAGCGAAGCGTTCGCGGGTGCGGCTGGGCGGGGGTTGCCCGCGCAGTTCCCCGCGCCCCTACGGGGTGCCCCTTCAGGGGCGCGGGGAACTGCGCGACCGGCCCCCACCGGCCCGCGGCCGACGACGAACCGGTCCCCTCAGCGCCAGTTGACCGTGCCGCCCGTCGTCGCCGATTCGATCCGTGTGCGGATCTCCCGCATCACCGCGAGGATCTCCGCCTCGTGCTCCGGTGTCAGGCGTGCCACCGGTACCGAGCAGCTGATCGCGTCCTGGGCCGGGGTGTCGTAGCGCAGGGCGAAGCCGTAGCCGGTGATGCCGAGGACGCTCTCCTCGCGGTCGACCGAGTAGCCGCGGGTGCGCACCTGGGCGAGGTCGGCGGCCAGTTCGTCCCTCGTGGTGCGGGTGTTGGGGGTCAGGGCCTCGTACGGGCCCTCGGCGAGCTCGCCGTCCGGGCGCGCGGCCAGCAGTGCCTTGCCGAGGGCGCCCGCGTGGGCCGGGAGGCGGCGGCCCACCCTGCTGATCGTGCGCAGGTACTCGTGGGACTCCCGGGTCGCCAGGTACGCGACGTCCGGGCCGTCCAGGCGGGCCAGGTGGATCGTCTCGCCCAGTGCCTCGGAGGCCTCGTCCAGGTAGGGGCGGACGAGGCGGACGCGCGGGTCGGAGTCCAGGTAGCTGGTGCCGGTCAGCAGGGTGCGGATGCCGATGCCGTAGAGGGAGCCGGTGGTGTCGGAGCGCACCCAGCCCCTGGTGACCAGCGTCTGGAGCAGGGCGTACATCGAGCTGCGCGGGACGCCGAGGCCGTCGGCCAGTTCCTGGAGGCGGGCCGGGCGGTCGCCGCGGGCGGCGAGGAGCTCCAGCAGCTCCACGGTGCGCGCCGCGGACTTCACCTCGCGGACCCCTGCTGTCTCGGACATGAGCAGATCGTATGGGGGTGGGCGAGGCGGACGCCGTTGACGGGGGTGCGTTCGCATATCTAGTCTCAGTCTTCATACGTGGATGACGTCTATATGGGGAGACAGAGCGATGGGTGCGGTGGCCGGACGGCCGGAGCGGGTGGCGCGCAGGCTGCGGGACGGGATGGCGGGCGGGGTGCTGTCGTTCCCGCTCACCTCGTTCCGGGCCGACGGGTCCCTGGACGTGGACGGGTTCCGGGCGTACGTCGCGGGGCAGCTGGCCGCCGGGCCCGGCGCCCTCTTCCCGGCCTGCGGGACCGGGGAGTTCTTCTCGCTGGACGAGGAGGAGTACCGGCAGGTCGTGGAGGTCGCGGTCGAGGAGGCCGGCGGACGGGTGCCGGTGGTCGCGGGGGTGGGGTACGGCTGGGCGCAGGCCGTCCGGTTCGCGCGCATCGCGGAGGAGGCCGGGGCCGACGCCCTGCTCGTGCTGCCGCACTACCTCGTCGCCGCCCCGCAGGACGGACTCGTCGCGCAGGTCGAGGCGATCGCGGGCCGGACCGGGCTGCCGCTCGTCGTCTACCAGCGCGGCCAGGTCACGTACACGGCCGGCTCGGTGGCGCGGATCGCCCGTATCCCCGGCGTCATCGGCCTCAAGGACGGGCACAGCGACCTCGACCGGCTCCAGCGGCTCACCCTCGCCGCCCCCGACGGCTTCCTCTTCTTCAACGGCGCCGCCACCGCCGAGATCCAGGCCCGCGCCTACGCGACGGTCGGCGTCCCGGCCTACTCCTCCGCCGTGCATGCCTTCGCCCCCGAGATCGCCGACGCGTTCTTCGCCGCCCTCCGCGACGGCGACCAGGGCACCGTCGACAAGCTGCTGCGCGGCTTCTACGTGCCGTTCGTCGAACTGCGCGACCGGGTGCCCGGCTACGCGGTGTCGCTGGTGAAGGCGGCGGCCCGGCTGCGCGGCCGGCCGGTGGGACCCGTGCGGGCCCCGCTCACCGACCCCACCGCCGCGGACCTCGCCGACCTCCGGGCCCTGCTCGACACCGGCCTCGACCTCGTGGGAGCGTCCCGGTGAACCCGCGGCAGGTCCCGGACCTGAACGGGCTGTTCGCCGTCGCCGTCGCCGTCGCCGTGGCCGCGGACGGGGGCCCCGGGCAGGTCGGCGTCGGGGGACCGCGCCGATAGCGGCCTTCGTCCGGGCCTTCGTCCGGGCGGTCGTCCGGGCGGTCGTCCGGGCGGTCGTACGGCGAGAGCCGCCGCCCGCCCTGCGAGATGGTGCAGACTGGCCGGATCGGCACCACGTCAGGGAGCACACCGTGACCGCGTCCAACGCGTTCGCCGGAGAGGAACCGGAGTACCTCGACGACGACAGGGGAGCAACGACACCGCACTGTGCCGCGCAGGTCGACCCGCTGGTCGGCCTGCGCGCACCGGACGATCCGCCCTGGGACGTCTACCTCACCGGCACCGTCTTCCTCGACATCATCTTCACCGGCCTCGACTCCGCGCCGGTGCGCGGGACCGAGTCCTGGGCCCGGGGCATGGGATCCAGCCCCGGCGGCATCGCCAACATGGCCACCGCCCTGGCCCGTCTGGGCCTGAAGACCTCCCTCGCGGCGGCCTTCGGCGACGACCACTACGGCGAGTACTGCTGGGACGCCCTCGAACAGGGCGAGGGCATCGACCTCTCCCCCTCCAGGAGCGTGCGCGGCTGGCACTCCCCGGTCACCGTCTCCATGGCGTACGAGGGCGAGCGGACCATGGTCTCGCACGGCCACGAGCCGCCCGCCGACCTGCTGTTCCGCCAGCAGAACGCACCCGGCCACCCCGCCCGTGCGCGCGCCGCGGTCGCCTCCCTCACGCCCGGCAAGCGCAACCCCTGGATCGCCCGCGCCGCCGCGGAGGGCACCCGGATCTTCGGCGACGTCGGCTGGGACGACACCGGTGAGTGGGACCTGGCCGCCCTCGCCGACCTCGAACACTGCGAGGCGTTCCTGCCGAACGCGCAGGAGGCGATGCGGTACACCCGCGCGGACTGCCCGCGCGCCGCGGCCCACGCCCTCACCGAGCACGTTCCGATCGCCGTCGTCACCCTGGGCGGCGAGGGGGCCTACGCCGTCGACCGGCGCACCGGCGAGTCCGCGGAGGTCCCGGCGATCGCGGTCGAGGCGCTCGATCCGACCGGCGCCGGGGACGTCTTCGTCGCGGGCTTCGTCACCGGCACGCTCGCCGACTGGCCGCTCGCCGACCGCCTCGCCTTCGCGGGCCTCACCGCGGCGCTCTCCGTGCAGGAGTTCGGCGGCTCGCTGTCCGCTCCTGGCTGGTCGGAGATCGGCGCCTGGTGGCGCAAGGTCCAGTCCGTGGCGGGCCAGGACCCGGCAGCGCTGCGCCGGTACGCGTTCCTGGAGGGCCTGGTACCCGAGGAGGACCAGGTACGGCCCTGGCCCCTACGGCGGGCGGTACCCACGATCGGGTTCGGCCGCGCGGGGTAGAGGGCGCCGGGGGCTGGGACGCTCACCGGCGCTGGCCGGGTGCCCCCGCGCCCACCCGTGCCGCCCTGCGGCACGCCTGCCCGCAGCTGGGTAGCCACGTCAGCTGCAGCGCCCCGTCAGGGGCGCGGGGAACTGCGCGGTCAGCCCCCACGGGCCCGCGGCCGACGGTGGGCCCTTACTCGCCGAGCACCGCGGTGACCTGCCGGCGCGCCAGTGACCGGCCCGTATCCGACAGTCCCGACAGTGGGCCGGCGAACAGTTCGTCCACGCCGCCCCCGCCGGCCCCCGCGCTCCCGCTGCTCACCACGTACCCCTCCCGTACCGCGACCCGCAGTACACCCTCCGTGTCCAGCGCCGCGGCGGCGATCGTCGGCACCTCCCCGCCCGCCGGGTCGGCGACCTTCGCGTACGCCCCCTTCACCGGCTCCCGCCAGCGCAGCGACAGCAGTACCGGCGACTTGGCCTGCACCTCGGCCAGGTCCACCTGTTCCACCCCGTCCGCCGTGAGCACGTCGGCCCACGCGTCCAGCACGATCGCCGCCGGCAGCAGGTCCCGCAGGCTCGACCCGGCGATGTTCCCGCCGACCGTCGCCGCCCGGCGCACCGCCCCCGTGCCGACGCCCTTCGCCGCCTGCCGCAGCACCTCCGGAACCCTCTCGTCCACCTGACCCAGCAGCACCGCGCCGCCCAGCACCCCGTTCCCCACCGCCGTCGCCTCCGGTACCTTCCGGAGGGACACCGCCTGTTCCGGGAAGCCGTCCCGTTGCCACGCGGCCCATATCAGGGTCGCTCCGCCGACGGGTATCGCCCCCTCGGCCAGACAGTCCCGGGCCTCGGACACCGACGTGGGCAGACGCAGCAGCACGGCTACCTGCTTTCTGTGCGGACAGGTGGCCGGAGCGAGCGGACGCGGCCCCCCGACCACGTGATGGCAGTGACGGCCCGATCCTGCCCCGGCGTGCGGGAGCGCATGCAGGGCTCACGGCTGCAGCGGGGGCGCCTTCCGCTGGGAAAAGGCCTACGGCGTTGTCGGCCCCGCGTCGTACGCTTGATACCGCGAGGCCGCCCTCAGCTACGCGGCCGTGACGAGGAGGAACCGCAGGCCTTAAGCGCCGGCCCATGACTCAGACACCGACAGCTCACACCCCCGCGCAGCAGCAGGCCCGAGCTCAGTTCGAGGTTCCCGCCCAGCACCCCATGGTCACCGTGCTGGGATCCGGCGACTCCCTGCTGCGCGTGATCGAGAAGGCCTTCCCGGCGGCCGACATCCACGTCCGGGGCAATGAGATCAGCGCGGTCGGCGATGCGCGTGAAGTCGCCCTCATACAGCGCCTGTTCGACGAGATGATGCTGGTGCTCCGCACCGGGCAGCCGATGACGGAGGACGCAGTGGAACGCTCGATCGCCATGCTGCGGGCGAGTGAGAACGGGGAGGGCCCGGAGGAGACCCCGGCCCAGGTTCTGACACAGAACATCCTGTCCTCGCGCGGTCGCACCATCCGCCCCAAGACCCTCAACCAGAAGCGGTACGTCGACGCGATCGACAAGCACACGATCGTCTTCGGCATCGGGCCCGCGGGCACCGGCAAGACCTACCTGGCCATGGCCAAGGCGGTGCAGGCCCTGCAGTCCAAGCAGGTCAACCGCATCATCCTGACCCGGCCGGCGGTCGAGGCGGGCGAGCGGCTCGGCTTCCTGCCGGGCACGCTCTACGAGAAGATCGACCCGTACCTGCGCCCGCTGTACGACGCGCTGCACGACATGCTCGACCCCGACTCGATCCCGCGCCTGATGGCGGCCGGGACGATCGAGGTCGCGCCGCTCGCCTACATGCGCGGCCGTACCCTCAACGACGCCTTCATCATCCTCGACGAGGCCCAGAACACCTCGCCCGAGCAGATGAAGATGTTCCTCACCCGGCTCGGCTTCGAGTCGAAGATCGTGATCACCGGTGACGTGACGCAGGTCGACCTGCCCAACGGCACCAAGTCCGGTCTGCGCCAGGTGCAGGACATCCTGGACGGCCTGGACGACGTGCACTTCTCCCGGCTGACGTCCCACGATGTCGTACGGCACAAGCTGGTGGGCCGTATCGTCGACGCGTACGAGAAGTACGACAGCACGCACGGCACGGAGAACGGCACGCACAAGGGCGGTCGCTCGAAGTCCGCGCACAAGGGGAAGTAGACAAGCACCGCGCCATGTCGATCGACGTCAACAACGAGTCCGGAACCGAGGTCGACGAGCAGGCGATCCTCGACATCGCCCGCTACGCGCTCACACGGATGCGCATCCACCCGCTCTCCGAGCTCTCGGTGATCGTCGTGGACGCCGACGCCATGGAGCAGCTGCACATCCAGTGGATGGACCTGCCGGGTCCGACGGATGTCATGTCGTTCCCGATGGACGAGCTCCGGCCGCCGTCGAAGGACGAGGAGGAGCCGCCGCAGGGGCTGCTCGGCGACATCGTGCTCTGCCCGGAGGTCGCCGCCAAGCAGGGTGCCGAGGCCGAGACGCAGCACTCCATGGACGAGGAGCTCCAGCTGCTCACCGTCCACGGCGTGCTGCACCTGCTCGGCTACGACCACGAGGAGCCCGACGAGAAGGCCGAGATGTTCGGCCTGCAGGCGGCCATCGTGGACGGCTGGCGTGCGGAGCAGGGCCTCACCGGGCCCTCGCCGGCGCCGACGGTCTCCTAGTCGGGCGGGTCGTCGTCGTATGAGTCCGCAGATCGTCCTCGGCGCGGTCGTGCTGGTCGTCGTCGGCTGGCTGGCCGCCTGCGCCGAGGCCGGTATCGCCCGCGTCTCCAGCTTCCGGGCCGAGGAGGCGGTGAAGTCCGGGCGGCGCGGCAGCGCCAAGCTCGCCCAGGTCGCCGCCGACCCCACCCGCTACCTCAACGTGGCGCTGCTGGTCCGCGTCGCCTGCGAGATGGCAGCCGCCGCGCTGGTCACCTACGCCTGCCTCCAGGAGATCCCCGCCACCTGGCAGGCGCTGCTCGCCGCGATCGGCGTGATGGTGCTCGTGTCGTACGTCGCCGTCGGCGTCTCCCCGCGCACCATCGGCCGCCAGCACCCGCTGAACACGGCGACGGCCGCCGCCTACGTGCTGCTGCCGCTGGCCCGCATCATGGGCCCGATCCCGTATCTCCTCATCCTCATCGGCAACGCGCTCACCCCCGGCAAGGGCTTCAGACGCGGCCCGTTCGCCTCCGAGGCCGAACTGCGGGCGCTGGTCGACCTCGCCGAGAAGGAGTCGCTGATCGAGGACGAGGAGCGCCGGATGGTGCACTCGGTCTTCGAGCTGAGCGACACCCTGGTGCGGGAGGTCATGGTCCCGCGCACCGACCTGGTCGTCATCGAGCGCTACAAGACGATCCGCCAGGCCCTCACCCTCGCGCTGCGCTCCGGCTTCTCGCGGATCCCGGTCACCGGGGAGAGCGAGGACGACATCGTCGGGATCGTGTACCTGAAGGACCTGGTCCGCAAGACGCACATCAGCCGGGACGCCGAGTCCGACCTGGTCTCCACCGCGATGCGGCCCGCGTTCTTCGTGCCCGACACCAAGAACGCCGGCGACCTGCTGCGCGAGATGCAGAAGGAACGCAACCACGTCGCCGTCGTCATCGACGAGTACGGCGGCACGGCCGGGATCGTCACCATCGAGGACATCCTGGAGGAGATCGTCGGCGAGATCACCGACGAGTACGACCGTGAACTCCCGCCCGTCACCGACCTGGGCGACGACCGCTACCGGGTCACCGCCCGCCTCGACATCACCGATCTCGGCGAGCTGTACGGCCTGGAGGAGTACGACGACGAGGACGTGGAGACCGTCGGCGGGCTGCTCGCGAAGGCCCTCGGCAGGGTGCCGATCGCCGGTGCCGCCGCCCAGGTCGAACTCCCCGACGGCCGCAGGCTGGCCCTCACCGCGGAGTCGGCCGCCGGCCGCCGCAACAAGATCGTGACGGTGCTGGTCGAGCCGGTGCCGGTACCCGACACCTCGGAGGACGACCCCGAGTGACCCCGGACCAGCTCCGCGCCTTCTGCCTCTCCTTCAACGCGGCCGAGGAGGACTTCCCCTTCAACCCGGACATCTCCGTCTTCAAGGTGCTCGGCAAGATGTTCGCGCTGAGCTGGATCGACGCCGAGCCCCTCAAGGTCAACCTCAAGTGCGACCCCGACGACGCGGTACGGCTGCGCGACGAGCACGAGGGGCTGATCGCGCCGGGCTACCACATGAACAAACGGCACTGGAACACCGTGACCGTGGACGGCGCCCTCCCCGAGCGGCTCGTCCGGGAGCTGATCGAGGACTCCTACGACCTCGTCGTCGCGGGCCTGCCGAGGGCGGAACGGCTGCGGCTGGACCGGCCGTAGCCGGCCACCGAGGCGAGGGAAGGCCGTGCGCCTGACCACCTGTCCTGGCCGGACGTCGTGGCCGCGCCACAGGGGCCGCCGTTCACCCAGACCCCGCCCGCGCGGTACCGGGCCGCGGGGCAGTCCGACTCCCGGCCGGCCCGGGGCCGTGCTCGACGTGCGCGGGCGGGTGCTGCACACGGCCGTCCGGAGTCAGATCGTCCAGACTCTCGACTGACTCCGTCCGGGAGGGAAGGGGAGGAGAGCGGGGCCGGTCCGGGTTGTTCGTATGCTCGGGGCATGACCGACAGCAACGCGCTTGGCGCCGAGGACCGCAAGATCGTCACCCTGGCCCGCTCGGCCCGGGCCCGCAACGGGGTGCCCGAGGGGGCGGCCGTACGGGACTCGACGGGCCGTACGTATGTGGCGGGGACCGTGGAGCTGGCCTCGCTGAAGCTGAGCGCGCTGCGAACGGCGGTGGCGATGGCGGTGGCGTCGGGGGCGGAGTCGCTGGAGGCGGCGGCGGTGGTTTCGGGGGCGGAGGGGGTTTCGGCGGAGGACCTGGCCGCGGTGCGGGATCTTGGGGGGCCGGGGACGCCGGTGCTGCTCGCGGGGGCGGACGGGGAGGTTCGGCTCACTGTCCCCGCCTGACCTTTTCCCACCCACCCACCCGACTCGCTCCGCCGAGAAGCGAGGTCTTCTCTGACTCCGTCGGGGGAGGGGCGGGGCTTGTTTGACCGGGGTGGCCGGGGTGCGTGGGTGACTGCGGGCGCGCGGGGGCTGGTCGCGCAGTTCCCCGCGCCCCCAAAAAAGCAGGGCGCTGCGCTGAGCGCCCCTTCAGGGGCGCGGGGAACTGCGCGAGCAACCACGCCGCCGCCGCACCCGCCCACACACGTCGCCCACCCCCTCCGCACAGTCGGCCAAATTTCAACCTTGTCGGTGTGTGTCTCTCGCGTATCAATGGGACCGTAAGTTCCGACGGACCGTCAGATTCGGCCCCGCGGTGTGTCCGCACCCACCCGGCCCGGGGTCGCCATTCCCACATGGCATTCCCACGTAACGGGAAGGGAGACCGAACCCCATGAAACGAATCGCCACCGGTGCGGCACTCGCGGCGGGGGCCCTCGCCGCAACGGCGCTGGCCTTTGCGCCCACGGCCGCCGCCGTGACCCCCACCACCGCCACCGTCACCGCCAGCTGCGGCATCTTCGGCGGCGGCGCGGCCACGCTCACCGCGACCCAGAGCGGCACGAGCGCCACCCTCACGCTCACCTCCAGCGCGATCACCACCCCGCTCGCCCTGTCGGCGAACTCCATCGCCTCCACGCTCACCATGGCCAACTCCACCGGCAGCAACGTCGTCTTCAGCGGCACCGTGAACCCGGCCATGGCGGCCGGCTCCGCGGTCACCGTCGGCCCGCTCCCCGGCACCGTGGCCTCCGGCGACAGCCTCGACTTCTACGGCGGCTCGCTGAAGATGGTCATCTTCGGCATCACCGTCACCTGTACGTCCAGCGCGGCCCAGTCCCCCGGGCCGTTCGTCTTCTGAGCCCGCTGACTGGTTCGTTCCGGATGCCGCAGAAGCTGATGAACCGTCAGGTTTCTGCGGCATCTCCATTGACTTCTCACGCGGCCTCCACATCAATGGCCCCCTGTCGGCGCAGAGGAGCCGCTGCGCCCGCAACCCTCAGGAGGGGGCCAAGATGGGTTCACCCCCAGGATCACGAAGATCCCTTCGGTGGCGCTGGATCTCGCTGTTCGGGGCGACCGCGCTCGCGGTCGCGGCGGGCGGTGCGCTGGCCTGTCCGGCCGGTGCCGCCGGGACGAACGTCGACTTCGCCACGCACTGCATCCCGCCCGCCGTCGCGGGCCTCCCGCCGATCGACGGCACCACCACCGCCAACATCTCGGTGGACAACACCGCCCCGAAGGTCGGCGACACGGTCACCGTGACCTACACCGTGGTCACGCCCGCCGCCAACAACCCCACCGCGCTCGCCCTGCCGGCCGACATCATGACGCCGACCGGGAAGGTGACGCTGGGCGGCGCGCAGACCGGAGACGTGACGGTGACCGGGCCGAAGAAGAACGATCCGGTGCCGGGATACGGGACCTTCCCGTCGTTCTCCATGACGGGGACGTTCACCGTCACCTCGCCGGGCGCCATCACGCTGTCGCCCAGCGACTACAACATCCACACCAGCTACATCCTGGAGCTGGACACCCCGTGCACGGTCACCAACCCGCCCGCCCCGGTGTCGGAGACCGTCACGGCCACCTCGACCACCCCGGTCAACACCCGCGCCATCAGCCTGGACAAGGCCTCCGGCAACCCCGGTGACAGCGTGACCGTCACCGGGAAGAACTTCACGCCCGGGGCCACCGTGACGCTGGCCGGGCGGTCCGGCAGCAGCCAGACCGCCGACACGGCCACGACGACCGCGGGCTCCGACGGTTCCTTCAACGCACCCGTCGTCGTCAACGACAAGACGACGACCGGGATCGTGGCGTACGAGGGAAGCGCGTGGAGCGACGACCTGGGGGCCGGACCGGCCGCCTACACCGTCAACGACACCACTCCGGTGCCGCCCGGCAGCCAGAAGCTGACCACCACCGTCAAGGCGGGGACCCTGTCCATGTCCCAGGCCGGGGACTCCGTCGCGCTGTCGGCGGTCGACTTCGGGCAGGGCGGGGCGTCCACGGGCAGCCTGCAGACCGTCACCGTCAAGGACTTCCGCGGCGGGCCGGCCGGCTGGTCGCTCACCGGCAAGGTCACCGACTTCACCGGTCCCGGCGCCAAGATCGACGCCGGGAAGCTGAGCTGGACGCCGGCCTGTGCGACCAAGGCGGGCAGCCCCAGCACCTGTGCGGCCGGTACGGCGGGCACCGTCGGCAGCTCCGGGGCGACCCTCGCCTCCACGCCGGACGGCACGCTCACCGGCGGTGAGTTCACGGTCGACGCCGGACTCTCCCTGGACGTGCCGGCGTTCACGCCTCCGGGGTCGTACTCCGGAGTCCTGACCCTGACCCTCACCTGAGCCAACTCCCCTGTGGCGACCGGGCTTCCGAGTGACCGAGGGCCCGGTCGCCACCCGACCCGCTTCCGACCGGGGGTCCGCACCCATGCGTCGCGTCAAGCCGTATGTCCTCCTCCTGAGCCTGATCCTCGGCGTCCTGTGCACGGCGGGTCCCGCGCGCGCCGCCGACAACGGAAGCTGGTCCGTCTACCCGGTCGCCTCGAAGATCGCGGCGCGGCCGTACTTCTATCTCTCCCTCGACCCCGGGCAGACGATCACCGACAAGGTGGCCGTCGCCAACAAGACCGGCAAGCCGCTGACCTTCCGGCTGTACGCGGCGGACGCCTACAACACCGCGCGGGACGGCGGCTTCGCCGTCCGGACGGTGCGGGAGCGGATGCGGGGGGTGGGGGCCTGGGCCGAGCTCGCGAAGGCGCGGGTCACCGTCCCGCCGCACCGGACGGTCACCGTTCCGTTCACGCTGCGGGTGCCCAAGGGCGCCGAACCCGGTGACCATCCCGGGGCGATCGTCGCGCTGGACGAGCAGGTCGATCCCGGGTCCGGGTCCCTGGCGCTCGGCGTGCAGCGGGCCGTCGGCGCCCGCGTCTACCTGCGAGTGAGCGGGCCGACGCTCCCGGCCCTCGCCGTCGAGAACGTGCACGTCAGCCACCACCAGCCGCTCGTGCCCGGCCTCGGCACCAGCACGGCGACGGTCTCCTACACCCTGCACAACACCGGGAACGTGACGCTCGACCCGAAGGTGCGGCTGCGGGCGGCGGGCCTGTTCGGCCGTACGCTGCTCAGCCGCGACCTCACCGGGCTCCCCTCCGAACTGCTGCCGGGGGAGCGGGTCAAGCTCACCGCCCGCTGGCGGGACGCGCCCCAGCTCGACTGGGGGAAGGTGACGCTGACGGCCAGCGCGACCGGTACCAGGGAGTCGGCGAGCGCGTCGTTCCTCGCGCTGCCGTGGCTGGTGCTGGTGGTGGTGTTCGCCGCCGGGGCGGCGGGCGGCGCGCTGTTCGCCCGGACCCGCCGCAGGGGCCGGCGGCCGTTCGCCGGGTGGTTCAGAGGGCGTCGGGACCGCGTTCGCCCGTCCGCACCCGTACGACCGTCTCCACCGGCAGCGCCCACACCTTCCCGTCCCCGATCTTCCCCGTCTGCGCGGCCTTGACGATCGCGTCGATCGCGGGCTCGGCGTCGGCGTCCTCGACGACGACCTCGATCCGGACCTTGGGGACCAGGTCGACGCGGTACTCGGCGCCCCGGTAGACCTCGGTGTGGCCGTGCTGCCTGCCGTAGCCGCTGGCCTCGGTCACGGTCAGGCCGTGCACGCCGAGCTCCTGGAGCGCGGTCTTCACCGCGTCGAGGCGGTAGGGCTTGACGATCGCGGTGATGAGCTTCATGCCTGGGAGTTGACCTTCTTGGCGGTGGGGACGACGGAGTGGGCGACCGGGGCGCCGTGGCCCAGGACCCCGTGATCGTAGGCGGTCTCGGCGTGCACCGTAAGGTCCAGGCCGGTGTGCTCCTGGTCCTCGGCCGCCCGGAAGCCCATCGTCTTGTCGAGCAGCTTGCCGATGCCGTACGTCACGGCGAACGCGTACGCGGCGACGGCCACGACCGCCACCGCCTGCCTGCCGAGCTGGGCGAGCCCGCCGCCGTAGAAGAGGCCCTCGGTGGAGCCGGTCATGGCCTTCTCGGCGAACAGGCCGATCAGCAGGGTACCGATGATCCCGCCGACCAGGTGGACGCCGACGACGTCCAGCGAGTCGTCGTAGTCCAGCTTGAACTTCCAGCTCACGGCGTACGAGCAGACCACGCCCGCGGCGAGGCCGACGACGAGGGCGCCGAGCAGGGAGACCGAGCCGCAGGACGGGGTGACGGCGACCAGGCCGGCGACGGCGCCGGAGGCCGCGCCCAGGGTGGTGGGGTGGCCGTCGCGCTTCTGCTCGACGAAGAGCCAGCCCAGCAGGCCGGTGCAGCCGGCCGCGAGGGTGTTCAGGAAGACGGCGGCGGCCAGGCCGTTGGCGCCGAGCGCGCTGCCCGCGTTGAAGCCGAACCAGCCGAACCAGAGCAGGCCGGCGCCCAGGACCACCATCGGGAGGTTGTGCGGTCGCATGGCGTCCTTCTTGAAGCCGAGCCGCGGGCCGAGGACCAGGCACAGGGCGAGGCCGGAGGCGCCGGAGGTGATCTCGACGGGCAGGCCGCCGGCGAAGTCGAGGGCGCCGAGGCGGTGCGCGATCCAGCCACCCGGGCCCCACACCCAGTGGGCGACGGGAACGTATACGAGCAGCGCCCAGACGGGGACGAACACCAGCCAGGCCCCGAATTTCGCCCGGTCCGCGACGGCCCCGCTGATCAGCGCGGCCGTGACGATCGCGAAGGTGAGCTGGAAGGTGGCGAAGAGCAGGGTGGGGACGGTGCCCTGGACGCTGTCCGGGCCGAGGCCGCTCATGCCCGCGTGGGCGAGGTCGCCGAGGAGCCCGGCCCCCAGGTCGTCCCCGAAGGCGAGCGAGTAGCCGCCCGCCAGCCACACCACCGTCACCAGGGCGATCGACACGAAGCTCATCATCAGCATGTTGAGGACGCTCTTCGTGCGGACCATGCCGCCGTAGAACAGGGCGAGACCGGGGGTCATCAGCAGGACCAGGGCGGTCGCGGCCAGCAGCCAGGCGGTGTCACCGGTGTCGGCGTGCGCGGCGGACAGGAACACGGGCGTCTCCAACGTCGGTCGGGGCTCGTCAGAGGGTCACCGGTCCCCGTTTCCGGTTGCGTACGGCTGTGTTTCCGTGACGTTTCGTTGCGTCGCGGTTACCGAGAACTCACGGTGCGGCGGCGCCTCGACGATCAGGGAGAATGGGGGCCATGAGCGTTCGCAGCCAGTCAACCGAGCCGTCGGAGTCGTCGGAGGCCGTCCACCGGGCGGGCTTCGCCTGCTTCGTGGGCCGCCCCAACGCGGGCAAGTCCACCCTCACGAACGCTCTGGTCGGGCAGAAGGTGGCGATCACCGCGGACCAGCCGCAGACGACGCGGCACACGGTCCGCGGGATCGTGCACCGGGACGACGCCCAGCTGATCCTGGTCGACACCCCGGGCCTCCACAAGCCGCGCACGCTGCTCGGCGAGCGCCTCAACGACGTCGTCCGCACGACGTGGGCCGAGGTGGACGTGATCGGCTTCTGCCTCCCGGCGAACGAGAAGATCGGTCCGGGTGACCGTTTCATCGCCAAGGAGCTGGCCGGGATCCGCAAGACCCCGAAGGTCGCGATCGTCACCAAGACCGACCTGGTCGACTCCAAGACCCTCGCCGAGCAGCTGATCGCCATCGACCAGCTCGGCAAGGAGCTCGGCTTCGAGTGGGCCGAGATCGTGCCGGTCTCGGCGGTCGGCGACAAGCAGGTGGGTCTGCTGGCCGACCTCCTCGTCCCGCTGCTGCCCGAGGGCCCGGCGCTCTACCCCGAGGGCGACCTCACCGACGAGCCCGAGCAGGTCATGATCGCCGAGCTGATCCGCGAGGCGGCCCTGGAGGGCGTCCGCGACGAACTGCCGCACTCCATCGCCGTCGTCGTCGAGGAGATGCTCCCGCGCGAGGACCGCCCCGCCGACAAGCCCCTCCTGGACATCCACGCCAACCTTTTCATCGAGCGCCCCAGCCAGAAGGGCATCATCATCGGCCCCAAGGGCAAGCGCCTCAAGGAGGTCGGCATCAAGAGCCGCAAGCAGATCGAAGCGCTGCTCGGCACACCTGTCTTCCTCGACCTGCACGTGAAGGTGGCGAAGGACTGGCAGCGGGATCCGAAGCAGTTGCGGCGGCTCGGGTTCTGACCGCTCCCCCCGCGCGTACAACCTTGCCGGACGGCCATCGGTCTGAACTGGCACACACCTACGCGAACTACCGGGGGGTAGTCATGCGACGAACAGGTACTGCACTGGCCGCTATGGTGCTCGTGGGCGGCGGCCTGCTGGCCGGCACGGTTCCGGCGGTGGCCGCGCCGACGGCCGTGACCGCGGACTGCGCCGTGACGTGGGGGAGTCTGGACAAGACCGCCGACGCCGCGGCCGGCAGGCGGCTCACCGACGTCCGGACCGGACAGCACGAGTGCTTCGACCGGCTGGTCTTCGACGCCCAGGGCACCTCGGCCGACCCGGTCGGCTACAGCGTCCGCTACGTCGACGTACTGCACCAGGACCCGTCGGACGTCGTCGTCCCGATCAAGGGCGGGGCGATTCTGGAGATCTCGCTGTTCGCCCCGCGCTACGACCCGGCGACCGGACAGCCCTACCCGGCGCTGCCGGCCGTGGACGTCACCGGGTACCGGACGTTCCGGGAGTTCAAGGTCACCGGCGGCTCCGAGGGGTACACCCAGGCGGGTCTGGGCGTCCGGGCCCGGCTGCCGTTCCGGGTCTTCCAGACGGCCAACCACCTCGTCGTGGACGTGGCTCACACCTGGTGACCCGGCAGGGCCGCGCTCATGTCCTGGAGCCCCACCACCCTTAGCAGTTGCAGCCGTTCGTACGACTCCGTGCCCGGACGGGCCGTGTGCACGACGAGGTGCTGGTGGGTGTCGGTGTTGACGAGGACCTCGCAGTCCAGCTCCAGGAGACCGACGGCCGGGTGCAGGAACCGCTTGGTGGTCGCGCGGCGCACCGCCACCTCGTGTTCGGCCCACAGGCGGGCGAACTCCTCGCTGCCGGCGAGGAGTTCGGCCACCAGGGCGGCCGGCACCGGGTCGGCGGGGCGGGCCGCCGCCACCGCGCGCAGGTTCGCCACGTGCTCCCGGGCCCGCGCCGGGCGGTCCTCCGGCGGGAAGGGGCCGTGCGCCGACGGGTCCAGGAAGTAGCGGCGGACCAGGTTGCGTTCGCGCGGCGGGAGGGCCAGGACGTCGCCGCTCAGCGCCCGCGACAACGCGTTCTGGGCCAGGACCTCACCGCAGTCGGTCGTCACCAGCGCCGGGGTGTCGTGCAGCCGGTCCAGGACCAGCAGGAGGCCGGGGCGGACATGGGTGCTCGTCGCCTCCCGCCGCGGCGGTTCCTCGCCCGACAGGTGGAACAGGTGGTCCCGTTCGTCCTCCGTCAGGCGCAGCGCGCGGGCCAGCGCCGTCAGCATCTGGCGGGACGGGCGCGGGCCCCGGGACTGTTCCAGGCGCGTGTAGTAGTCGGCGGACATGCCCGCCAGCGCGGCCACCTCCTCGCGCCGCAGCCCCGGGGTGCGCCGCCGGGCGCCGGGCGGCAGGCCCACGTCGGAGGGGTCCAGACGGGCGCGGGTGCGGCGCAGGAAGTCGGCGAGTGCGGGGCGGTCCATCTCTCCAGGGTGACCCGGGGCGTGCGGCTTATCCAGGGACCGCCGGTCCCCCGATCGGGAGGTCTCTCCCGGCCGGGCCGCGGACGGACGAGGGTGGTGGCACATCCAGAGCGAAGGAGCTGGTCATGATCACTCTCGTCACCGGTACGACCGGACAGGTCGGGCGTCGGTTCGTGCCCCGGTTGCTGGGGCAGCGGCAGGCGGGGGAGCAGGTACGGGTGCTGGTGCGGGACGCGGCCCGGGGTGAGCCGTTCGCCGCGCTGGGCGCCGAGGTCGTCGTCGGGGACCTGCGGGACGAGGAGGCGCTCGGCAAGGCCGTCGCCGGGGCGGACGCCGTCGTGAACGTCGCCGCCGCCTTCCGCGGGGTGCCCGACGAGGAGGCCTGGGCCGTCAACCGGGACGCGGCCGTGGCCCTCGGGCGGGCCGCGCTGAGCGCCGGTGTACGACGGTTCGTGCAGGTCAGCACCGGGAACGTGTACGGATCCGGGCGTGGCCGCCCGCTCACCGAGGACGACGAGAGCCGGCCCGGCGGCGAGCTGTGGGGCGCGTACCCCGAGTCCAAGGCGGCGGCCGAGCGGGAGCTGCTCGCCCTGGCGGGTGGCATGGAGGTGCGGATCGGGCGGCTGCCGTTCGTCTACGGCGAAGGGGACCCGCACATCGCGAACGCGATGCCGTGGGCTGCGCGCTGGGCCCCGGCGCAGCGGCTCCAGATGGCCCACCACGCGGATGTCGGGCAGGGGCTGATGCGGCTGCTGTACGCACCCGCGGTGAACGGCCCGGTCTACAACATCGCCGACGACGCGCCCGTCACGACCGTGGAGCTGTACCGGCTGGCCGGCGTCGAGCCGCCCGAGGAACTGTCCGTCCAGACCGACCGCGACCCCTGGTACGGGATCATGTCCAACCGGAAGATCCGGCGGGATCTCGGCTTCCGGCCGATCTACCCGAGCGCCTGGACGGCCTGGGACGCCGGAGCCCTGTAGGCCGCGGCACGTCGTCGGTCGGCCGCGGCGCCGTCGTGGCCGGTCGCGCAGTTCCCCGCGCCCCTTCGGGGGCGTGTTCAGTCGACGCCTCTGATCCGGCGCACCAGCCATGCTCCGGCCAGTCCGATCACTGCCGCGACGAGGTACAGGACGCGGTAGCCGCCGAGGTAGGTGACGATCGGGGCGGCGAGGGCGGGGGCCGCTACCTGGGGGAGGGCGTTGGCGACGTTGATGACGCCGAGGTCCTTGCCGCGGTCCACCGCCTTCGGCAGGACGTCGGTCATCAGCGCGAAGTCCACGGAGGTGAACACCCCGAAGCCGACGCCCAGCACCGCCGCGGCCACGAGCGCCCCCGGCCAGGTCTGCCAGGCCGCCAGCAGCGCCGTCGCCACCGCCATCAGCATCCCGGACCAGATCACGAAGGGCTTGCGGCGGCCCACCCGGTCCGACCAGACCCCGCCGACCACGACCGTCGCCATCAGCGTCAGCCCGTTGACCGCGGTCAGGATCAGGACGCCCTGGTCGGGGTCGGAGTAGTGGAGGCGGTCGCGGAGGTAGTAGAGCAGGTACAGCAGCACCAGCGCGTTGCTCAGGTTGATCAGGAAGCGGGTCAGCCACGCCCAGCCCAGGTCCGGATACCGGCGCGGGCTCAGCCAGAAACCGGCCAGGAAGTCCCGCCAGGACCAGGGCGGCCGGTCCTCGGCCGCCAGCCGCAGGTCCGGGTACCTGAGCACGTACGGCAGGACGCCCAGCGCCGTGAACACCGCGCACGCCACATAGCCGGCCCCGACACCCCCGGCGGCCGTCGCGAGGCCGGTGCCGCCGACCACGCCGAGGATCTGCGCGGCCCCCAGCCAGCCGCCCACCGAGCCCCGCTGGAGCCGCGGCACCCGGTCCGGGACCGCCGCCGTCACCGCCGCGAAGGCCGCGTTCAGGGTGAGCTGGACCAGGGCCCAGCCCAGCATCATCGTCCACATGCCGCCGGCGCCCGCGAGCAGCAGCAGGGACAGCGCCCCGCCCGCCGTACCGGCGACGATCCACGGGGTGCGGCGGCCCCGGCGGGACGTCGTACGGTCCGACAGCGCGCCGAAGACCGGGTTCGCGGCCAGCGACACCACCGCGCCGACGCCGGTCACCCACGCCAGCATCGTCTCCTTCGACATCCCCGAGCCGGGCGCGAAGTCCTTGGCCTGGGAGGCGAGCAGGATCTGCAGCGGGCCGTACCAGCCCACCCAGATCGCCCCGTTGGCGAGCGAGAGCGCGGACGTCCAGCCGCGGCCGACCCGCTCGACCGGCTCCGCCAGGGCGGCGGCGGGTTCCCGGAGCGTCGTCATCTCTGCGCCCGCAGGAGGTCCCGGTACCAGGTGTACGACGACTTCGGCGTCCGCTGCTGCGTCGCGTAGTCGACGTGCACCAGGCCGAAGCGGCGGGCGTATCCCTCGGCCCACTCGAAGTTGTCGAGGAGCGACCAGACGAAGTAGCCGCGCACGTCCACGCCGGCCTCGGCCGCCTTGTGCAGGGCGCGCACGTGGCCGTCCAGGTAGGCGATCCGGTCCTGGTCGTCGACGCCCTCGTAGGAGCAGCCGTTCTCGGTGATGACGACGGGCGGGAGCCGGTCGCCGTAGCGGTCGCGGAAGCCGGTGAGGAGTTCGGTGAGGGCCTCGGGGACGACCGGCCAGCCGAAGTCCGTCACCGGGACGTCCTCGATGTCCTGGACGGAGAAGGGGAGTTCGGCCGGGAGGGTGAGCCCGCCGAACTCGATCTCGGTGCCCTGCGGGGCGCCGACCTTGGTGGGGGCGTAGTAGTTGATCCCGTACCAGTCGAGCGGTTCGGCGATCACCTTCAGGTCGGCGGCGACGTCGCCGGGCATCAGGTCGCCCATGCCGTCCGGGTACTCGCCGAGCAGGATCGGCTCGGCGAACAGGCGGTTGAGGAGGAGGTCGTAGAAGGAGGCCGCCTCCAGGTCCGGCTGCTCCTGCGAGGCCGGCCAGGTCGGGCCGTGGGAGTTGGCGATGCCGATGTCGGCGGCGCCGGCCGCGCGCAGCGCCTGTACGGCCAGGCCGTGGGCGAGGAGTTGGTGGTGGGCGACCGGGAGCGCGTCGAACATCAGCTGCTTGCCGGGGGCGTGGGCACCCAGGGCGTAGCCGAACAGGGTCTGTTCGGCGGGCTCGTTGAGGGTGATCCACTTCTTGACCCGGTCGCCGAGCCGGTCGGCGACGGTGGAGACGTAGTCGGCGAAGTGGGCCGCGGTGTCCCGGTCCAGCCAGCCGCCCCCCGCGGCGGAGCCGCTCTCGGGCACAGCTTGGAGAGCCGCCGGCAGGTCCCAGTGGAAGAGGGTCGGGACCGGGCGGATGCCGGCCGCGCACAGCTCGTCCACCAGCCGGTCGTAGAAGTCCAGGCCGCCCGCCGAGCGGACCCGCGGCCAGGAGATCGAGAAGCGGTACGCGTCCACGCCGAGGCCGGCCAGGAGCGCCACGTCCTCGCCGTGGCGGTGGTAGTGGTCGCAGGCCACCGCCGCCGTCGAGCCGTCCTTGATCCGGCCCGGCTCCGCCTCGAACACGTCCCACACGGACGGCTCCCGCAGGTCGGCCGCGCCCTCGATCTGATGCGCCGAGGTGGAGACGCCCCAGAGGAAGCCGTCGGGGAACCGGGGGAAGGGAGGTGTCGGGTGGACCGCGTCTGTTGCCATGGCCGGGATCATCCTTACCCCCGGTAACATAAGTCAACGCCCGGGTGTGAACTACCCGTTACGGGGCCCGGTCACGCCCCTTCCTTCAAGATCCGTGAGATCAGTTCGCGTTGGTCCTCGGACAGCCGCGGATCGGCCGCGTACACCGTCCGTCCGTCCACCGTGATCTCGTACGCGAACCCGTCCGGCACGCCGGGCGGCGGGGAGCCCCGGCCGGCCGCGAGCGCGCGCTCGGCCAGGGCCTGCCACTCGGGGGCGTCGGGCCGGCCCGAGGTGTCCACCTCGGCCCGGCGCTCGATGCCCGCGAACCCGCCCGTGCGCCTCACCTGAATACGCATGGGTCCCTGTGTAGTACGGAACGGGGCGCCGTGCACCCCCGCCCCCGCACGGTCAGGAGGCCTGCACCCCGACCTGGGACCAGGCCTTGAGGGCCGCCTCGCTCTCCTCGCCCGCCTGGTAGCGGGCCTTGGCCGCGGCCACCGTGAGCTTCGCGAAGTCCGTAAACGTGGCGTCGGACTGAAGCTCGCCGCCGGTGAGGACGTCGTACCAGATCTGCCCGGCCCGCTCCCAGGCGTTGCCGCCGAGGGCGGTGGCGAGCAGGTAGAAGGCGTGGTTGGGGATGCCGGAGTTGATGTGCACGCCGCCGTTGTCCCGGCTGGTCTTCACGTAGTGCTGCATGGTGGCCGGCTGCGGGTCCTTGCCGAGGCGGGGGTCGTCGTACGCCGTGCCCGGGGCCTTCATCGAGCGCAGCGCCACGCCGTGCACGCCGGGGGCGAGCAGGCCCTCGCCGATCAGCCAGTCCGCCTGGTCGGCGCTCTGGCCGAGGGAGTACTGCTTGATGAGCGAGCCGAAGACGTCGGAGACCGACTCGTTGAGGGCGCCGGACTGGCCGTAGTACTCCAGGTTGGCGGTGTACTGGGTGACGCCGTGCGTGAGTTCGTGGCCGATGACGTCGACGGAGGAGGTGAAGTCGACGAAGATCTCGCCGTCGCCGTCCCCGAACACCATCTGGTCGCCGTTCCAGAAGGCGTTGTCGTAGTTGACGTCGTAGTGGACGCTCGCGTTCAGCGGCAGGCCGTTGCCGTCGATGGAGTCCCGCTCGTACGCCTTCAGGTACAGGTCGAAGGTGGCGCCCAGGCCGGCGTAGGCGCGGTTGACGGTGGCGTCCTGGCCGGGCTCGGCCCCCTCGGCGCGGACCTCGGTGCCGGGCAGGTCGGTGCGGTGCTCGGCGTCGTAGATCGTGCGGTGGGGCTGCGCGGTCGCGGGCGCCGGCGCGGCGACGGCGGCGGTCGCGGTGCGGACCGCGGTCACGCGGCGGCGGGTGCGCTGGGCCGAGTCGTGCTGGAGGGTGCGCAGCGCGGAGTCGGCGAGTGCCTGGTCCTCGTGGGTGGCGAGGTGGTCGAGGATGTGCGGCGGCACGATCGTGCAGAAGACGGGCGTGAAGCCCCCGTTGGTCGTCATGCTCCACGATTGCACTGCGTGAGCTTGGTGTCACTAGAGGCGACCATGATTGGTGAAAAATAGGGATGCACTCGCCGCGGATGGTTGCGCTGTGTTATGCCGCGTGCCGCCGTTGTGGCTGATCGCGCCCACGCGGCGGAGCCGCAGATGTCGCAGCCCCGCGCCCCTGGCGGGGCGCCTCAGTCCCGCATGCTGATACAGAAGCGTTCGCTGCGGGGGGCTCCGTTACAGTGGTCGCATCATGCGTTTCGGGCTGCTTCTTCTTAGCTGCCGCGGCGAGGGCCTGTAGTCCAGGTCGACTCCCTCCCCGCGGAGCTTCGCGTTGCGTCGTCGGCCGTCCTTCCGGACACCCACCAGGAGCCCCGCAATCATGGCCAACCGCCAGCAGCCCAGCACCATGCCGGTCCACAAGTACGGCCAGTACGAGCAGGTCGACATTCCCGACCGCACCTGGCCCGGCAAGCGGATCACCGAAGCCCCCCGCTGGCTCTCCACCGACCTGCGTGACGGCAACCAGGCCCTGATCGACCCGATGTCGCCCGAGCGCAAGCGCCGGATGTTCGACCAGCTGGTCAAGATGGGCTACAAGGAGATCGAGGTCGGCTTCCCCGCCTCCGGCCAGACCGACTTCGACTTCGTGCGCTCGATCATCGAGGAAGAGGGCGCGATCCCGGACGACGTGACGATCTCCGTACTGACCCAGGCCCGCGAGGACCTGATCGAGCGGACCGTCGAGTCGCTGAAGGGCGCCAAGCGGGCCACCGTCCACCTGTACAACGCCACCGCGCCGGTCTTCCGCCGGGTGGTGTTCCGCGGCTCCAAGGACGACATCAAGCAGATCGCCGTCGACGGCACCCGCCTGGTGATGGAGTACGCCGAGAAACTGCTGGGCCCGGAGACCGAGTTCGGCTACCAGTACTCGCCGGAGATCTTCACCGACACCGAGCTGGACTTCGCGCTGGAGGTCTGCGAGGCGGTGATGGACGTCTACCAGCCGGGTCCGGGCCGCGAGATCATCCTCAACCTGCCCGCCACCGTGGAGCGTTCGACGCCGTCCACGCACGCGGACCGCTTCGAGTGGATGCACCGCAACCTGTCCCGCCGCGAGCACGTGGTGCTGTCGATCCACCCGCACAACGACCGCGGCACCGCCGTCGCCGCCGCCGAACTGGCGCTGATGGCCGGCGCCGACCGCGTCGAGGGCTGCCTGTTCGGGCAGGGCGAGCGCACCGGCAACGTCGACCTGGTCACCCTGGGCATGAACCTGTTCTCGCAGGGCGTCGACCCGCAGATCGACTTCTCCGACATCGACGAGATCCGTCGTACGTGGGAGTACTGCAACCAGATGGAGGTCCACCCGCGCCACCCGTACGTGGGCGACCTGGTCTACACGTCCTTCTCCGGCTCCCACCAGGACGCCATCAAGAAGGGCTTCGACGCCATGGAGGCCGATGCCGCGGCCAAGGGCGTCACGGTCGACGACATCGAGTGGGCGGTCCCGTACCTGCCGATCGACCCGAAGGACGTCGGCCGTTCCTACGAGGCGGTCATCCGGGTCAACTCGCAGTCCGGCAAGGGCGGAATCGCCTACGTCCTGAAGAACGACCACAAGCTGGACCTGCCGCGCCGGATGCAGATCGAGTTCTCCAAGCTGATCCAGGCCAAGACGGACGCCGAGGGCGGCGAGGTCACCGGCGCCGCCATCTGGGCGGTCTTTCAGGACGAGTACCTGCCGAACCCGGAGAACCCCTGGGGTCGCGTCCAGGTGAAGACGGGCCAGTCGACCACCGACACCGACGGCGTGGACACCCTGACGGTGGAGGCGACGGTCGACGGCGAGGACACCGTGCTGACCGGCTCCGGCAACGGCCCGATCTCCGCGTTCTTCGACGCGCTGCAGGGCCTGGGCATCGACGCGCGTCTCCTGGACTACCAGGAGCACACGATGAGCGAGGGTGCCTCCGCGCAGGCCGCCTCCTACATCGAATGCGCGATCGACGGCAAGATCCTGTGGGGTATCGGCATCGACGCGAACACGACGCGTGCGTCGCTGAAGGCGGTCGTCTCCGCCGTCAACCGCGCCACGCGATAACCCCTCTGACCGGCGGTTTCGGGGCCCTGATCAGCTCTCGTGGCGATCGGGGCCCCGTCGTTTCCCGGCCATCCCGATGTGCAGGTCACGGACTGGTCTCGTACGGGGTACTGACTCAGGCTCCTCCATGTGGCTAACATCACGCCAGCGGTGGCGATGTTGCCACGGCGTTACGGAGGTGCGACGTGCTGCCAGTACGGGGACGAGACTGCCGAACCGCCAGGCCTGCCCGCATTCTGGGCACCCGCACCGCCTGGACACCCGTCGGCGACGGGGAGTTCTTCTGCCCCGGCTGCGGCGGCGACCGCAACTACCAGCGGCTCACCGGCCGGCGCCGTTTCACCCTGCTCGGCGTGCCCGTGCTGCCGCGCGGCACCACCGGGCCGGTCGTGGAGTGCGCCGCCTGCCGCCACCACTACGGCACCGACGTCCTCGACCACCCCACCACCTCCCGCTTCTCGGCGATGCTCCGCGACGCCGTGCACACCGTCGCCCTGGCCGTCCTGGCGGCCGGCGGCACCTGCGCCCGTACGGCCCTGGAGGCGGCGGCGGGCGCGGTCCGCGCGGCCGGTTTCGAGGAGGCCACGGAGGACCAGCTGAGCGCGCTGGTCGAGGCCCTCGCCGCGGACACCGGGCGGGTCTTCGAGCAGCCGTACCGCGCGAGCCTCGCGATAGAGCTGCACGAGGCCCTCGACCCGCTGGCCCCGCATCTCGCCCCCGCCGGGCGGGAGGCGCTGCTCCTGCAGGGCGCCCGGATCGCGCTCGCCGACGGCCCCTACACCAACGCCGAACGCGAGGTCCTCGGCACCGTCGGCGCGGCCCTGACCATCTGCGCCGACGACGTGAGCCGGCTGCTGGCGGCGGCGCGCATGCCGTCCTGAGCCGGTCCGCAGGCGGTCACGGCAGCGCGACCCGGTCGCGGTCCGACCGCGTGGCGAGCCCCCATGGCCGACCCGCGGACCATCCTCGTGGAGACGTTCGGGAACGAACTCGTCGACATGATCACCCGGTGCCTCGGCGGGGGCCGGCGGCCGTTCACCCGGGTGGCCGCACGGGCACCGACGGATCGTCAGTGCCCTTGTCCCCGGCCCTCGTTGGGTGCGCGTAGCCGGTCACCGGCAGAACACGCCACGTCAGCCCGGTGCACCGGAACCCGACATGGCCTGTCGCGCGACCTGACGGTGTGCCAGAGCGGGTGACCCGTTCGGCTGTTGCGGGATGCGGCGCGGGCGGCCGGGAGCACCATGGAGGAGTGAGCCATGTGTCTCCTGTGACCTGTGCGGGCCGGATCTCCCTCGCCGCGACCCTGCTGTTCGGGGCGTTCACGGCCTCGCCCCGGGCCTGGGCGGCCGGTTGTGAGTCCTCCGTGCCGTACGTCTCCGGCGAGGGCGGTTACGCCCAGTTCCGCATCCC
Source organism: Streptomyces sp. NPDC048278 (assembly GCF_040652195.1). Lineage (NCBI taxonomy): Bacteria > Bacillati > Actinomycetota > Actinomycetes > Kitasatosporales > Streptomycetaceae > Streptomyces > Streptomyces sp. NPDC048278. The sequence goes on along the minus strand of NZ_JBEZLP010000004.1, from coordinate 68,078 downwards.
GGCCGTCGTCCGCACCGCGCGCGGCACGCTGCTCGCCTTCGCCGAGGGCCGGCACACCACCACCGGGGACAGCGGCGACATCGACGTCGTGCTGAGACGCTCCGCCGACGGCGGCTGCACCTGGGACCCGCTCCGGGTGGTGGCCGCGGGCGACGGGGACACCCGCGGCAACCCGGCGCCGGTCGTCGACCCGCGGACCGGCCAGGTCGTCCTGGTGACCTCCTACAACGGCGGCTCGGTGAGCGAGGACCAGATCATGCGCGGCCAGGTCACCACGGCGCAGAGCCGCCGGGTGTACGTGCAGCGCAGCGGCGACGACGGCCGCCACTTCACCCGCCCGCACGAGATCACCGCACAGGTGAAACCTTCCGGCTGGCGCTGGTACGCCACCGGCCCCGGGCACGCCGTCGCACTCACCCGGGGGCCGCACCGGGGCCGCCTGGTGGTCGCCGCCGACCACTCCGCCGCCCCGCGCGCCGGCTCCGCCGACACCGGCCGGGAGGCCAGGTACTACGGCGGCCACGCGATCTACAGCGACGACGACGGCCTGCACTGGCACCTCGGCTTCGTCGACGACTCCTACACCGGCCACGACAACGCCAACGAGACCACCGCCGCCCAACTCCCCGACGGCCGCCTCTACTTCAACGCCCGCGACCAGAACGGCTCCAGCCCGGGCAACCGTCTGGAGGCCTGGTCGAGCGACGGCGGCGAGACCCTGGACGCCCCCTACACCGTCCAGCCGGCCCTCTCCAAGGTCCCGGTGGTCGAAGGCTCGGTCCTCCAACTGCCGGGCAGCGAGGGCCCGTTGCTCTTCTCCGCCCCCTCGGTCCCGACGGCCCGCCGGGCCATGGCCCTGTGGACCAGCACGGACCAGGGCATCACCTTCGACAAGTACCTCACCCTGTCCGACCGGAAGGCCGCCTACTCGGACCTGGTCCAGGTGGCCAGGGGCACGGTGGGGGTGCTGTACGAGACGGGTACGAGGACGGCGTACGACACGATCGAGTTCCGGCGGGTCGCGGCGCCCTGAGCGGTGTACCGGGACGGGCTCCGGACGCCCGGCCCGGGCCGCTTCCGCCCACAGGGCAACCGAATCCGCGGATCCGGTGGTCTGGAGGGCGAGGGGGTGGCCGATGCAGGCCGAACTAGAGGCCCAGTTCCAGGAATTCGTCAGAGCACGGTGGTCGCATCTCGTACGGACCGCCTATCTGCTCACCGGCGACCCGCACCACGCGGAGGACCTGACGCAGACCGCGCTGGCGAAGGCCTACCGGTCCTGGCGGCGCGTCTCCCGGACCGACCATCCGGAGGCGTACGTCCGCCGCATGCTGGTCAGCTGCAACAGTGACCGGTTCCGCAAGCGCCGGGTCACCGAGTCGCTGACCGACGCACCGCCGGAGCGCGCCGGGTACGACGACGCGGTGTCCCGGGCCGACGAGCGCGGCACGCTGCTCGCGGCCCTGGCCGGGCTGCCGCCGAGGCAGCGCGCGGTGGTGGTGCTGCGGTACTGGGAGGACCTGTCCGAGGGGGAGGTGGCCGAGGTGCTCGGGTGCTCCCCGGGCACGGTGAAGAGCCAGGCGTCCAAGGGCCTGGCGAAGTTGCGTACGGTTCCGGGGCTCGCGCAGGCCGTGAGCCACGCGGCGCCCGTACAGGGAGGCAGCAGGTGAGCGGCGAACAGCAGGGCGGAGCGGCCGAGCCGGAGTTCGAGGACCGGGTGCGGACGCTGCTGGCGGGGGACGCGTCCCTGGTCCGGCCGTCACCGGTGCCGTACCCGGAGATCCGGCGCCGGGGCGTGCTGGAGCGGCGGCGGCGCCTGGCCGTGGGCGGGGCAGCGCTGGCGGCGCTGGCGGTGGTCCCGGTCGGCGCGTACGCGCTCGGCGGGGGCGGCACCACGACGAGCCCGGCCGGGCCCAGCCCCACCGTGCTGACCAGCGCCAGCCCGGCACCGACCGGCCCGGCCACCGCGTCGGCCCCGCCGCCGTCCGGGACCCCGTCGGGCCCGGCCGCCCCTACGACTTCGTCGGCTTCGTCGGCCTCGTCGGCGTCGACCCCGTCGGGCGACCCGTCGGCCCCGGCCCGCCCGGCGTCCGCGGCGGACCAGCTCCTCGACGGGATCACCTTCGACCAGGCCGCCGCCGGACTCGGCAAGTGCCTCGCCTACAACAAGGCGCACCGCATCCCCAAGGACCCGACCTACACCGACCTCGGCAGGCCGGCCGACTACCGGATCATCCTGGCGATGCGCAGCACCGGGGACTCCAACGCCCCCGGCGACGGCTACTTCGTGGTCGCGGTACGGGAGAAGCCGAAGCCGACCCGGCTCATCTGCACCGTCAAGGACGGCGCGGCCGACGGCCTGAACACCAGCATCGGGGACCCTTTCGGCGACGCGCGGACACCCGTGGTCCCGGACATCAACAGCGGCAAGCTCTACCAGCAGTCGGTCATCGACAAGGGCAACTGGAAGCTGCCGTTCCGGTGGGGGATCATCGGCGGCTACCGCGCCTCGGTGGCCACGATGACGGTCTCCTACGGCGGCGGCGCGGGCGAGGTGGTCCTCGACCACGGCTGGTTCGTCGCCACCGGCACGCTGGACAAGCAGGTCACCGCGGCCCCGCACCTGAAGGGCTACGACGCGGCGGGCAAGCTCGTCTACGACTCCGACCAGGACGCGTCCTACGAGAAGACGCTGCCGTAGCGGGCGGCTTAGCCGGCGCCGACCCCGAGCAGCAGGTTGGCGACCAGCCGGTCCGCGAACTCCTCGGTGAGGGGCTCGTCGGGCAGCAGCAGGCGGTGGTAGCAGGCCCCCCAGAGCTGGTCGACCAGGATCCGGGGGTCGGCGTCGGGGTGCAGCTGGCCGCGGTCCTGGGCGCGCCGCATCGCCGTGACGGCCAGTGCGCGGCGCGGCCCCGAGTAGCGCTGGAGCAGCGCGGCGGACAGCTCGGGGTCGGTCTGCGCCTGGCCGATGAGCCCGCCGATGACCCGCCCGGCGGGGGTTCCGGTGAGCAGCCGGACGAACGCGCGGAGCTGGGCCGCCAGGTCGGCGCCGATGTCGCCGGTGTCGGGGAAGGCGAGGGTCGGCTCGACGGCGTGGAAGTAGCCGTCGAGCGCGAGCGTGCCGCGTGAGGGCCACCACTTGTGCAGGGTCGTCTTGCTGACCCCGGCCTCCTGGGCGACCCGCTCGAAGGTGAAGGCGGCCATGCCGTCGCGCAGGAGCAGTGCCCCGGCGGCGGCGAGCACGTCGGCCCGCACCTCCTCCGCGGGCCGCCGTCCGCGGCCCCGCCGTATCGGCGTCCCTTCCGTGCCCTGCTCCACGTGCCGCCTCCCGAGCGTGGTTCCGGCCGTCTCCGTCGACCACTCACTGTGACATATGGACGCTGCGTCCACCACTAGATTATATGGACTCGGCGTTCACTAATTGCTCCGCCCGTCGGGGGGTGTCGCCCGCGCCGTCGTGGCTGGTCGCGCAGTTCCCCGCGCCCCTTGGGGGGCGCTGTCCGGGCCGGGGTGGACTTTGGGGGCGCTGTCGGGCTGGGCTGGACTTTGGGGTGCTGTCGGGCCGTAGGGGGCTTCGGTGGTGTGCCTGGTCCTCGGGTTCCTCGTGTGGCGCTGTGTCGAGGAGGGGGCGGGCCGCCCGGCTCGCGGCTTCCGCGTAGCGCCCCGGGGTCAACTCCCGCGCTCCGGTGGCGGCATGGGTCCCGTGTGCGCGGCGTCATTGGTCCCACCTCTGACGGTTTACGCCATTCGCGCGTCTTGCCTTGACCGTCCCCGGGCCCTTTCTTATGGTCGCGCTAACACCCGACGTCCGACGTCTCCTTTCCCCCACGCTGGAGGCACCGTGCGCGACGAGGCGACCCACGGCCGCAGGACGTTCCTGGCCCGCGGCGGCGCGCTCGGCGCGGCAGCCGGCCTGTCCGCGCTGACGGCGTGCGGCCCGAAGTCCACGATCGACCTCGGCGGCAGCGGCTCCGACCGCACCCTCACCGCGGTGATCGGCTACGGCAACGACGGCAGCTGGGATCCCACCCAGACCGCGTCCGCGTTCGCGATGGCCGCCAACAACCACCTCTACGAGGGCCTGGCCGACACCGACCCGATCACCCGCGCCCCCTACCCGGCGCTGGCGACCCGGCTGCCCGCCGACGCGAACGCCACCACCTGGCGGTTCACCCTGCGCCCGGGCGCCACCTTCCACGACGGGAAACCGGTCACCGCCGACGACGTGGTCTTCGTCTTCGACCGGATCCTCGACCCCGGCACCCAGACCCTCGCCCAGGGCTTCTTCGCGAGCTGGCTGAAGCAGGCCCGCAAGGTCGACGCCCGGACCGTCGACCTGGTGCTGAGGTTCCCCTTCCCGGACGGCGTCGCCCGCCTCACCCTCGCCAAGATCATGCCGGAGCACGTGTTCTCCCGGCCCGGCGCCTGGGACGACGCGATCAGGGGACTGGCGGTCGGCTCCGGACCGTACCGGCAGACCGGGCACCACCCGAAGTCGAACACCACCTTCGCCGCGTACGACCGCTACAACGGCCCCCGCAAGCCCGCCTTCCGGAGGATGAACTGGCTGACGATCGTCGACGCGGCCTCCCGCGTGGCCCGGATCTCCGGCGCTGGCGCCGGCGCCCAGATCTCCGACAACATCCCCTACGCCAACATCCCCCGCCTCGAACAGGGCGGCCTGTCGGTCGGCGGCGGCGCCGGGATGAACAACGCGTTCCTGATGTTCAACACCCGGCACAAGCCCTTCGACGACGTCCGGGTCCGCCAGGCCCTGCACTACGCCATCGACAAGGCGAAGATCGTCGAGGTCGCCCTCAAGGGCCACGGAAAACCCGCCAGTTCGTTCCTGAACGAGACCAACCCCGCCTACCGCCGCGCGAAGACGGTCTACGACCACGACCCGGACCGGGCGAAGGCGCTCCTGAAGGCCGCCGGAGTCAGCGGCCTGCGCGTGAACATCCTCGCCTCCAACGTGAGCTGGCTCGTCGACTGCCTGCCCACCATCAAGTCGTCCTGGGACGCGATCGGCGTCGCCACGACCCTGTCCCCGCAGGAGACCACGGCCGTGTTCACCAAGATGGACCAGAAACAGGACTACCAGGTCGTCGCCGCCGTCTCGAACCCCAACCAGTTCGGCCTCGACGCCGACCTGATCATGCACTACAACTACGGCCCCCGGAACCTGTGGATGGGCTACGCCCGCTGGGCCGACGACGCCGTCGCCAGGCAGCTCTTCAAGGACATGGACGCGGCCACCCGCGAACCGGACCCGGACAAGAAGAGGACGATGATCCAGGAGTACCTCGACGTCGTCGCCGAACAGGCCGTCCTCTACCCGGTCGTCCACAACGAGCTGATCACCGCCTGGGATCCGCGCAGACTCACCGGCATAAGGGCCCAGCCCTACCCGGGCATCAACGTCCTCACCGCCAAGTGGGCCTGACCGCATGACCGCCGTCCTGCGCATCCTGCTGCGCCGCACCGCCCTGCTGGTGCCCCTGCTGCTCGGCATCGCCCTGTTCGTGTTCCTGGTGATGCGGTTCTCCGACGTCGACCCGGCGTCCGCTTTCTTCCAGGGCGCCAACCCCACCCCGCAGCAACTCCACGCCTTCCGTGAACGCAACGGCCTCCTCGACCCGCTGCCCCTGCGCTACGTCCACTTCGTCGGCGGCCTGCTCCACGGCGACCTCGGCACCAGCGCCCTCACCCGCACCCCGGTCCTCGACCAGGTCCTCACCGCCCTGCCGCTCACCCTCCAGCTGACCTTCCTCGGCCTCGGCATCGCCGTCGTCCTGGCCCTCGCCGGAGGCGTCACCGCGGCCATCCACCGCGACCGCTGGCCGGACCAGGTCATCCGCGTGCTCTCCCTGGTCGGCGTCGCCGCCCCCGCCTTCTGGCTGGCCCTGCTGATGATCCAGTACCTGGCCGTCGACCGCGGCTGGTTCCCGTCCGGCGGCTACATCAACCCCGAGGACTCCGTCACCGGCTGGCTGAAGACCATGGCCCTGCCCGCCCTCGCGCTCTCCCTCCCGGTCGCCGCCCAGCTCACCCGGATCGTCCGCACCTCGGTGGTCGAGGAACTCGACAAGGACTACGTCCGCACCGCGATCGGCAGCGGCCTGCCGCCCCACGTCGTCGTCGGCCGCAACGTGCTCCGCAACGCCCTGGTCAACCCCCTGACCGTGCTGGGCCTGCGGGTCGGCTACCTGCTCGGCGGCGCCGTCGTCATCGAGACCGTCTTCGCCCTGCCCGGCATGGGCAAGCTGATGATCGACGCCGTGCAGAACGGCGACCCCGCCGTCGTCCAGGGCGTCGTCCTCACCACCGCGACCGGCTTCGTCGTCGTCAACCTCGTCATCGACATCCTCTACCTGCTGGTCAACCCGCGCCTGAGGGAGGCCACATGACGACGTTCACCCGCGCGGCCCTCACCGCCGCCCTCGCCCGGCCCGGCGTACGGCTGCGCAGACTGTCACCGCTGTCGAAGACGGCCCTCGCCTTCCTCACCGTGATCGTCCTGGTCGCGGTCCTCGCCCCCCTCCTCGCCCCCGACGACCCGCTCGCACAGCAGGCCCCCGCCGACGGCACCGGCCACCCCTCCGCCGGCCACTGGATGGGCCAGGACAGCCTCGGCCGGGACATCCTCAGCCGGCTCGTGTACGGCGCCCGCTGGTCCCTCGCCATCGGCCTCGGCGCGACCGGCCTCGCCCTGGTCGCCGGCGCCCTTCTCGGCGCCCTCGCGGCCACCTCCCGCAAGGCCGTCGACGAGACCCTGATGCGCTGCCTGGACGTGGTGATGGCGTTCCCCGGCATCGCCCTCGCCGCCGTCCTGGTCGCCGTCTTCGGCGGCGGCATCACGGTCCTGATCTGCGCGATCGCCTTCCTCTTCACCCCACCGGTCGCGAGGGTCGTCCGCGCCAACGTCCTCGACCAGTACGGCGAGGACTACGTCACCGCGGAGCGTGTCATCGGCGCCCGCACCCCGCACATCGTGATCCGTCACGTGGCGGTCAACTGCCTCGCCCCCGTCCTCGTCTTCTGCACCGTCCAGGTCGCCGAGGCCATCGTCTTCGAGGCGTCCCTGTCCTTCATCGGCGCGGGCGTACGGCCCCCCGACCCGTCCTGGGGCAGCGTCATCGCCGACGGCAAGAACATGGTCCTGACCGGCGGCTGGTGGGCCACCCTCTTCCCCGGCCTGCTCATCCTCCTCACGGTCCTCTCCCTCAACATCCTCTCCGAGGGCGTCTCGGACGCGTGGGCGTCACCGGCGGGGAGGGAAGTGGAGCCGACGGAGCCCGTGGAGGTGCTTGCGCCGGGGGAGGCCCCGGAGCTGCCGTCCCTGACCGAGGCGGCAGAACGGCTCCGGGCCCGCGCCCGTCCGCTCCCCTCCCACGACGGCCCACCGGTCCTGTCCGTGGAGAACCTCATGATCGCCTTCCCGGACCGCCACCGGGGCGTGAACATCGTGAACGGCATCAACTTCGAGGTCCACCCCGGTGAAGTCCTGGGCCTGGTCGGCGAGTCGGGCTGCGGCAAATCCCTGACGGCCCTCACGATCATGGGCCTCCAACCGAAGTCGGCAAGGGTAGCGGGCCGAATCGATTTCCACGCCGGTGAGGGAACGCGCCCCAAAGGGGCGCGGGGCTGTACTGAATATGCGGCTGCCGCCGCGCGGGCGCGAACAACCCCCACCCACCCGCACCCGCCCACGGACCTCACCACCCCCCACCACCGCCTCCTGGGCCACGAGCTCGCGATGGTCTACCAGGACGCCCTCTCCTCCCTGAACCCGTCCATGACGGTCAACGCCCAGCTCAAACAGCTGACAAGACGAGGCGGCCACCAAACCCCGGCCGAACTCCTCACCCTCGTCGGCCTCGACCCACCCCGCACACTGCGGAGCTACCCCCACGAACTCTCCGGCGGCCAGCGCCAACGCGTCCTCATCGCGATGGCCCTCTCCCGCGACCCCCGCCTGATCATCGCCGACGAACCCACCACCGCCCTCGACGTCACCGTCCAGGCCCAGGTGATGGAACTCCTGCTCCGCCTCCGCGAGGAACTCGGCTTCGCGCTGATCCTCGTCTCCCACGACCTCGCCCTGGTCGCGGACGTCACCGACCGGGTGGTGGTGATGTACGGCGGCCAGATCGTCGAGACCGGCGTCACCGCCGAACTGGTCGGCGCCCCCACCCACCACTACACGCGCGGCCTGCTCGGCAGCGTGCTGTCGCTGGAGTCCGGGGCCGAACGGCTCACCCAGATCAGGGGCGTGGTCCCGTCCCCCGCCGACTTCCCCGCGGGGTGCCGCTTCAGCGACCGCTGCCCGGCCGCGACCGACGTCTGCCGTACGACACCACCCGGCCTCACCGGCACCCCCACCCACACCGCGGCCTGCCACCACCCGGCCGTCGACCTGGCGGCGAGCACGGAGGCGGTGACATGAGCGCGGTGGAGCTGACCGGTGTCGACGTGGTCCACCGGGCCCGCGGCGGAGGCCTGTTCGGCCGGGACCGGGTGTACGCGCTGACCGGCGCCGACCTCACCGTGGCACCCGGCGAGACGGTCGGCGTGGTCGGCGAGTCGGGGTGCGGGAAGTCGACGCTGGCGAAGGTCCTGGTCGGCATCCAGCGGCCGACGGCCGGCACGGTCACCTTCCACGGCCGCGACCTGTGGACGATGCCGCCGGGCGAACGCCGGACGACCGTCGGCGCGAGCACCGGCATGGTCTTCCAGGACCCGTCGACGGCCCTCAACCGCCGCCTGCCCGTCCGCCGCATCCTGCGCGACCCGCTGGACGTCCACGAGCGCGGCACGAAGGCCGAACGGGAGGACAGGGTGCGGGAGTTGATGAGCCTCGTCGGGCTGCCCCGGGCGCTCGCCGAGGCTCTGCCCGGCCAGCTCTCCGGCGGCCAGCGGCAGCGCGTCGCGATCGCCCGCGCGCTCGCCCTGGACCCCGACCTGGTGGTGGCGGACGAACCGACCAGCGCCCTGGACGTCTCCGTCCGCGCCCAGATCCTCAACCTCCTTCTCGACCTGCGCGAACGCCTGGGCCTCGCCATGGTCTTCGTCTCCCACGACATCCAGACCGTACGGCGGATGAGCGACCGGGTGATCACCATGTACCTGGGCCGGATCGTCGAGGACACCCCGGCCGCCGACGTCACCGGCCACGCCCGGCACCCGTACACCCGGGCCCTCTTCTCGGCCACTCCGGGCCTGCTGAACCCGATCGACCCGATCCCGCTCACGGGCCCGGTGCCCTCGGCGACCCGGCCGCCGTCCGGGTGCCCGTTCCGCACCCGCTGCTGGCGGGCGGACGACGACTGTGCCCTCCGCATGCCTGACTTCACGGCCGCGTCACGGCCCGGTCACCGCTACCGCTGCCACCACCCCGTTCATCCTGTGGAGGAGGACCAGCCGAGCCACAGCCTGCCCAGGGAGCCCTGATGACGCTGCCCATCCCGCTGACCGGTGTCGTACCGCCCGTCTGCACGCCCCTGACACCGGACCGCGAGGTGGACGTCGCCTCCCTCAGGCGGCTCGTCGACCATCTGACGGCGGCCGGGGTGGACGGCCTGTTCGTGCTGGGCTCGACCTCGGAGGTGGCCTACCTGACGGACCGGCAGCGCAGGCTGGTCACCGAGACGGTGGCCGCCCACGTGGCCGGCCGGCTCCCGGTCCTGGCGGGCGTCGTCGACATGACGACCCCCCGGGTCCTGGACCACGTCGCGTCCGTCACCGCGGCCGGTGCGGACGCCGTCGTCGTCACCGCCCCCTTCTACACCCGCACCCACCCCGCCGAGATCGCCCGCCACTTCCGGCTGGTCGCCGAGCGGTCGCCGGTCCCGGTCATCGCCTACGACATCCCGGTCGCCGTCCACAGCAAGCTCCCCGCCGGCCTGGTGCTCGAACTCGCCGCCGCCGGGGTGCTGGCCGGGCTGAAGGACTCCAGCGGCGACCTGGCGGGCTTCCGCGAGGTCGTCACCGGCAGCAGGGGCCTGGCAGGCTTCAGCGCGCTGACGGGGTCCGAGCTGACCGTCGACTCGGCCCTCGCGCTGGGCGCCGACGGGGCGGTCCCGGGGCTCGCCAACGTCGACCCGGACGGGTACGTCCGCCTGGACCGGCTCTGCCGCGCGGGCGACTGGGAACGGGCCCGGGCCGAGCAGGAGCGGCTCTGCGGCCTCTTCCGGATGACCGCTGTCGGGGACCCGGCCCGGATGGGCGCCGGCTCGGCGGGGCTGGGCGCGTTCAAGGCGGCGCTGCACCTGCGCGGGGTGATCGACTGCCCCGCCACCGCCGAGCCCCAGGTGCCCCTGTCGCAGGAGGAGACCGAGTGCGTGGCGAAGTACCTCGCGGGTGCGGGACTGATGTAGGAACCGCCCCGGCCCGCCGCGCGTGGTGGGACAGACTCCGGCCGAGTCTAGGCACGCAGCGCCACACCGGTGATGCGAAGCGTGAAATTCCCAGGGGCGGGGGAGCCAGGTGAGGTGAACGCGATGAACCTCCCCATCGGCTCCTGTGCCGTCGACACCCGTACCGGACGGCTGGGCATCGTCATGGGCCACGAGGGCCCCTACGTGCAGTTGCGGCCGTACGGGGGAGGACGGGAGTGGGACGCGCCCCCGGACGCCGTACGCGTCGCCACCCAGGCCGAACGGCTCGGCGCGGCCACCGCCCACGCCAACGCCCGCAGCCGCGGCGAGGCCTCCTGAGGGCCGCCTTGCCCGGCGCCCCCGTGCGGCGGCAGGGCAGAATGGGCCCATGAGCCTGTTCCGCGACGACGGCATCGTGCTGCGCACCCAGAAGCTGGGTGAAGCGGACCGCATCATCACGCTGCTCACCCGCGGGCACGGCCGGGTGCGCGCGGTGGCCCGTGGGGTGCGGCGGACGAAGTCGAAGTTCGGGGCCCGGCTCGAACCCTTCTCCCACGTCGACGTGCAGTTCTTCGCCCGCGGGAGCGAGCTGGTCGGGCGCGGCCTGCCGCTGTGCACGCAGAGCGAGACCATCGCGCCGTACGGCGGCGGGATCGTCACCGACTACGCCCGGTACACCGCCGGGACAGCCATGCTGGAGACCGCCGAGCGGTTCACCGACCACGAGGGCGAGCCGGCCGTGCAGCAGTACCTGCTGCTCGTGGGGGGCCTGCGGACCCTCGCCCGCGGGGAGCACGCCCCGCACCTCGTCCTCGACGCCTTCCTGCTGCGCTCCCTCGCCGTCAACGGCTACGCGCCGAGTTTCGAGGCCTGCGCCAGGTGCGGCATGCCCGGACCGAACCGCTTCTTCTCGGTCGCCTCCGGCGGCAGCGTCTGCGTCGACTGCCGGGTGGCCGGCAGCGTCGTACCCTCGCCGCAGACCCTGGTTCTGCTCGGGGCGCTGCTTACGGGAGACTGGGAGACCGCGGACGCGGCCGAGGCCCGGCACGTCCGGGAGGGCAGCGGGCTGGTGTCGGCCTACCTGCACTGGCATCTGGAGCGCGGGCTGCGCTCGCTCAGGTACGTGGAGAAGAGCTAGCGGGAAGAGCTAGCGGGAAAAGCCAGAGGGAGACGAGAAGCACATGGTCGTACGCGGGATCCTGGGGCGTCAGCGCCGCGAGTACACGGCGCCGGAACCGCACCCGTCCGGCGCCCGCCCGCCGAAGCTCCCGGGCGAACTGGTCCCGAACCATGTGGCGATCGTCATGGACGGGAACGGCCGCTGGGCGAAGGAGCGCGGGCTGCCGCGCACCGAGGGCCACAAGGTCGGCGCCGAGCAGGTCCTCGACGTGCTCCAGGGCGCGATCGAGATGGGCGTGCGCAACATCTCCCTGTACGCCTTCTCCACCGAGAACTGGAAGCGCTCGCCCGAAGAGGTCCGCTTCCTGATGAACTTCAACCGCGACTTCATCCGCAAGTCCCGCGACCAGCTCGACTCGCTCGGTGTCCGGGTGCGCTGGGCGGGCCGGATGCCCCGGCTGTGGAAGTCGGTCGCCAAGGAGTTGCAGGTCGCCCAGGAGCAGACCAAGGACAACGACCTGCTCACCCTGTACTTCTGCATGAACTACGGCGGCCGGGCGGAGATCACCGACGCGGTACAGGCCATCGCCGAGGAGGTGAAGGCGGGCCGCCTCGACCCGTCGAAGGTCACCGAGAAGACCATCCAGAAGCACATGTACTACGCCGACATGCCGGACGTGGACATGTTCCTGCGGCCCAGCGGCGAGCAGCGCACCTCCAACTACCTGATCTGGCAGAGCGCTTACGCCGAGATGGTCTTCCAGGACGTGCTGTGGCCCGACTTCGACCGCCGCGACCTGTGGCGGGCGTGCCTCGAATTCGCCTCCCGCGACCGGCGGTTCGGCGGGGCGATCCCCAACGAGGAGCTGCTGGCCATGGAGGGCAACCAGGAGGGCAACTGACAGCCATCCGCCGTTCATGAGGGCCGTCGAGGATGCGGAAGATCCATCGCTGGCCACCCCCCCCGGTCCCCCGCCTCTGGAACGGTCCTCATGAAGCGCGTCATCCCCGTCCTCTCGCTCGGTGCCCTGCTCCTCACCGCGCTCCCCGCGCACGCCACGGACACCGGGCTCACCCACCGCGACAGCTACGGCACCAAGGCCGTCTATGCCCCCGGCCAGAACCCGCGCACCTACCAGCAGCCGCCGGCCGGTTACACCGCCGTCTTCACCGAGAACGTCTCCCGGCACGGCTCCCGCTCCGCCACCGACGGCGAGGACGGCGACACGATCCTCGCGCTCTGGAACCAGGCGAAGGCCGACGGCCAGCTCACCGCGCGCGGCAAGAAGTTCGGCCCGGACGTCCAGGCGCTGGAAGCGGCCATGAGCGCGATCGGGTACGGCAACCTCAGCGGTCGCGGCAAGGACGAACTCCGCGCCACCGCCGTCCGGTTGGAGAAGCGCCTGCCGTCGCTCTTCTCCTCGATCGCCGCGAACGGCGAGAAGATCGACGTCGTCAGCTCCGGCCAGGGCCGCGCGGTGGACAGCGGTACGGTCTTCTCCACCGCCCTCACCGACGCCGACCCGGCGCTGAAGGCCTCCCTCGGCACCGCCCGTGTCGACAAGAACCTCCTCTACTTCCACAAGTCGTCCGGCGGCGCCGACTACCAGAAGTGGCTCGCGTCCGACGAGCGTCTCGCCACCACCCTGAAGTCGATCACCGACCAGCCGGCCACGCACCGGGCCGCCGCGCGGGTCCTCGGCAGGATCTTCAAGCCGGCGTTCGTCCAGCGCATCGTGAACGGCGAGTTCGCCTCCACCGCCGACGACATCACCGCCGCCACCGCTGTCTACAACCTCTACGCCATCGCGCCCGCGATGAGCGAGGAGAGCGCGGACGGCAAGGGCTGGGACTTCGACCGCTACATCGCGCCGCGCGACGCGGCCTGGTTCGGCTACCTCAGCGACGCCGAGGACTTCTACGAGAAGGGCCCGAGCTTCTCGGACAGCGACATCACCTACAAGATGGCCCAGCCCCTTCTCGACGACCTCTTCAAGCAGGTCGAGGCGAAGCGCGACGGCACCAGCACCCTCGGCGCCGAACTCCGCTTCACCCACGCCGAGGAGATCATCCCGCTGGCCGCGCTGATGCAGCTCCCCGGCAGCGAGAAGCCCGCCACCCCCGGCGCCGACTACACCTACGCCAACAACCCCTGGCGCGGCGCCGAGACCGCCTCCCTCGCCTCCAACATCCAGTGGGACGTCTTCAAGAAGGGCGACGACTACCTGGTGCGCATGCTCTACAACGAGAAGGAGATCCCCTTCAAGGCGGACTGCCACCCGATCAAGAAGGGCTCCAAGTTCTACAACCTCAACGAACTGGAACACTGCTTCGACCGAAGCTGACCCGGGGCTGGGCGGGGGCGGGGACGCTTACCTGCGCTTGCAGGGTGCCGCCGCGCCCACCCGTGCCGCCCTGCGGCACGCCTGCCCGCAGCCAGGAGGATGCGGTGGGTCAGCGCCCCGCAAGGGGCGCGGGGAACTGCGCGCTCAGCCGCCACCGGCCCGCGGCGGAGCGGCTGCCTGCGGCTGGGTCTTTGTCTTTTGGGGGCGCGGGGAACTGCGCGAGCAACCCCCACCGGCCCGCGGACGAAAACCGGCTCAGCCTGCGGCGCAGTCCGCGCAGGTGCCGAAGATCTCCACGGTGTGGGCGACGTTGACGTACCCGTGCTCGGCGGCGATGGCCTCCGCCCACTTCTCGACCGCCGGCCCCTCCACCTCCACCGCCTTGCCGCAGGCTCTGCAGACCAGGTGGTGGTGGTGCTCGCCGGTGGAGCAGCGGCGGTAGACCGACTCGCCCTCGGACGTGCGCAGGACGTCCACCTCGCCGGCGTCGGCGAGGTTCTGGAGCGTGCGGTAGACCGTGGTCAGGCCGACCGAGTCGCCCTTGTGCTTGAGCATGTCGTGCAGTTCCTGCGCACTGCGGAACTCCTCGACCTCGTCCAGGGCCGCCGCCACGGCCGCCCGCTGACGGGTCGAGCGGCCCTTCACGGGCTGTCCAGCGGTCGTCACCGGTTGCCTCCTCACGTCACTGCCTCTGCCGGGCCATTGTGCCAGCCCGGGCCGAGGGCGTTCAGACGCCGACCTCGTCGGCGGCCCCCCGGCCGGCCGGAATCGCGCACTCCGCCGGATCCCCCGCAGGGCGCCGCGCGGCAGCCGCGCGGGCGCGTCGGCGGGCCAGCGGGGTGGCCAGCACGCTCAGCGCGATGAACGCGGCGATGGTCAGCAGCACGATCGTCGCGCCCGGCGGGACGTACTGGTAGTACGACGTGATCGTGCCCCCGATCGTCACCGTCACACCGATCGCGACGGCGATCGCGAACGTGGCCGCGAAGCTGCGGCTCAGCTGCTGGGCGGCGGCGACCGGGACGACCATGAGCGCGGAGACCAGGAGCAGCCCCACGACGCGCATCGCGACCGTCACGGTGACCGCCGCGGTGATCGCCGTCAGCAGGTTCAGCGCCCGCACCGGCAGGCCCGTCACCCGCGCGAACTCCTCGTCCTGGCTCACCGCGAACAGCTGCCGGCGCAGACCGAGGGTGACCAGGAGGACGAAGGCGGCCAGCACGCAGATCGCGGTCACGTCCGACTCCGACACCGTCGACAGCGAGCCGAACAGGTACGACATCAGGTTGGCGTTGGAGCCGCCCGGTGCGAGGTTGATCAGCATCACGCCGCCGGCCATCCCGCCGTAGAAGAGCATGGCGAGGGCGATGTCGCCGCGGGTGCGGCCGTACCAGCGGATCAGCTCCATGACGACGGCACCGAGGACGGAGACCGCCGTCGCCATCCAGACGGGGGAGGTGGAGAGGAGGAAGCCGAGGCCGACGCCGGTCATCGCCACGTGGCCGATGCCGTCGCCCATCAGGGCCTGGCGGCGCTGGACCAGGTAGATGCCGACGGCGGGGGCGGTGATGCCGACCAGGACGGCGGCGAGCAGGGCCCGCTGCATGAAGGCGTAGTTCAGGAAGTCCATCAGCTCAGCAGTCCCGTGCGCAGTGGTGTGTGCTCGTCGTGGGGGTGGACGTGGTCGTGGCCGGGCAGGGCGTGCTGGCCGACCGCGCGCGGTGGCGGGCCGTCATGGAGCACGCAGCCGTCGCGGAGCACGACCGCGCGGTCGATCAGCGGCTCCAGCGGGCCCAGTTCGTGCAGGACGAGCAGGACCGTGGTGCCCTGGGCGACCTGTTCGCGCAGGGTCGCCGCGAGGATCTCCTGGCTGGCCAGGTCGACGCCCGCCATCGGCTCGTCCATGATCAGCAGTTCGGGCTCGGCGACCAGCGCGCGGGCGATCAGCACCCGCTGGTGCTGGCCGCCGGAGAGCGCCTCCACGCTGTCCCTGGCCCGGTCCGCCATGCCGACCAGGCCGAGGGCGTGCCGTACGGCCGCGTGGTCGGCCTTGCGGAAGACGCCGAAGCGGGTGCGGGAGAGGCGGCCGGCGGAGACGACCTCGGTGACGGTGGCGGGGACGCCGCCCGCGGCGGTGGTGCGCTGCGGGACGTAGCCGATCCGGGACCAGTCGCGGAAGGTACGGCGCGGGATGCCGAACAGGGATATCTCGCCGCCGCTGGCCGGCACCTGGCCGACGATCGTGCGGATCGCGGTCGACTTGCCGGAGCCGTTCGCGCCGAGCAGCGCGACGACCTCACCGCGGTGCACGGTGAGGTCGATGCCGCGCAGGACGGGGCGCGAGCCGAGCTCGGCGCTCACGCCGCGCAGGGCTATGACGGGCTCGCCGCTCATCTCGTCTCCTGTCACTTCGCGCCGCCCAGTGCCTGCTGGAGCGCCTTGAGGTTGGCCTCCTGGACCGCGAAGTAGTCCTTGCCGCGGGACTTGGCGGTGATGCCCTCGATCGGGTCGAGGACGTCCGTCTTCAGCCCGGCGTCGGAAGCGATGGTCTTGGCGGTCTTGTCGCTGACGAGCGTCTCGTAGAACACGGTGGTGACGCCGTCGGCCTTCGCCATGGTCTCCAGGTCCTTCACGCGGGCGGCGCTCGGCTCGGACTCCGGGTCGAGGCCGTTGATGGCCTCCTCGGTGAGGCCGTAGCGCTCGGCGAGGTAGCCGAAGGCCGCGTGGGTGGTGATGAAGACCTTGGACTTCGTGTCCGCGAGACCGTCCTTGAACCGGACGTTCAGCGCGTCCAGCTTCTTCACCAGGGCCGCGGTGTTCTTCCGGTAGTCGGCCGCGTGGTCCGGGTCGGCCTTCGAGAAGGCCTTGCCGACGCCCTCGGCGACCTGGGCGTAGCGCACCGGGTCCAGCCAGATGTGCGGGTCGAGGCCGGACAGCTCCTCGTTCTTGGAGGCGTCGTGCGAGGCCGCGTGTCCGCCGACCTCGTTGCCGTGCTGCTCCAGCGTGGTCAGGGAGGCCGCGTCGATCTTCGTCCCGACCGACGACTGGGCGACCGCGTCGTCGACGGAGGGCTGGAGGTTCTTCAGGTACAGGACCGCGTCGGACTTCTCGATCCCGATGATCTGCTTGGGGCTGATCTCCAGGTCGTGCGGCTCCTGGCCGGGCTGGGTGAGACTGGTGACGTGGACGTGGCTGCCGCCGATCTGATCGGCGAGGTAGGCCATCGGGTAGAACGACGCGACGACGTCGAACTTCCCCGTCTGGGCCGCCGTGGCGTCGCCGCCGCAGGCAGTGAGGGTGGCCAGGCCGAGTGCGGTGACGGTGGCCGCGGCGGCGGCGGGTATGAGGCCTCGTCGTACGTTCATGAGAGTCATTTTCAACAAATATGGAAACCGTTGTCAACAAACCTCTGGAGGGGAACCGATTTGGTTGAGGGGGAGGCCCCGCCGGTACGCTGAAGCATTCGCTCTGAAGCGTCTTTGCTTCGTCGCCCGTCGTCGTAATGAAGAGAGCACCGTGGCCGCCGACAAGATCGACACCATCGTCAGCCTGAGCAAGCGCCGTGGCTTCGTATTCCCGTGCAGTGAGATCTACGGTGGCCAGCGTGCCGCCTGGGACTACGGGCCGCTGGGTGTCGAGCTCAAGGAGAACCTGAAGCGCCAGTGGTGGCGCTACATGGTGACGTCCCGCGAGGACGTGGTCGGTCTCGACTCGTCCGTCATCCTGGCCCCCGAGGTCTGGGTGGCCTCCGGTCACGTCGCCACCTTCACGGACCCGCTGACCGAGTGCACCGCCTGTCACAAGCGGTTCCGCGCGGACCACCTGGAGGAGGCGTACGAGGCCAAGCACGGCCGTCTCCCGGAGAACGGCCTCGCGGACGTCAACTGCCCCAACTGCGGCAACAAGGGCCAGTTCACCGAGCCCAAGCAGTTCTCGGGTCTGCTCTCCACCCACCTCGGCCCGACCCAGGACAGCGGCTCCGTCGCCTACCTGCGGCCGGAGACCGCGCAGGGTATCTTCACCAACTTCGCCCAGGTGCAGACCACTTCGCGCCGCAAGCCGCCGTTCGGCATCGCGCAGATGGGCAAGTCCTTCCGCAACGAGATCACGCCCGGCAACTTCATCTTCCGCACCCGCGAGTTCGAGCAGATGGAGATGGAGTTCTTCGTCAAGCCGGGCGAGGACGAGAAGTGGCAGGAGTACTGGATGGAGCAGCGCTGGAACTGGTACACCGGCCTGGGCCTGCGCGAGGAGAACATGCGGTGGTACGAGCACCCGAAGGAGAAGCTCTCCCACTACTCCAAGCGCACCGCTGACATCGAGTACCGCTTCCAGTTCGGCGGCAACGAGTGGGGCGAGCTGGAGGGTGTCGCCAACCGCACCGACTACGACCTGAACGCCCACGGCAAGGCCTCCGGCCAGGACCTCTCCTACTTCGACCAGGAGGCCGGGGAGCGCTGGACGCCGTACGTCATCGAGCCGGCGGCCGGTGTCGGGCGCGCCATGCTCGCCTTCCTCCTGGACGCCTACGTCGAGGACGAGGCGCCCAACGCCAAGGGCAAGCTGGAGAAGCGCACGGTGCTCCGCCTGGACCACCGCCTCGCCCCGGTCAAGGTCGCGGTCCTGCCGCTGTCCCGCAACCCCGAGCTCTCCCCGAAGGCCAAGGGCCTCGCCCAGGCTCTCCGCCAGAACTGGAACATCGAGTTCGACGACGCGGGCGCGATCGGCCGCCGCTACCGCCGCCAGGACGAGATCGGCACGCCGTACTGCGTGACCGTCGACTTCGACACCCTCGAGGACAACGCGGTCACGGTCCGCGAGCGCGACACCATGAAGCAGGAGCGCGTCTCCCTCGACCAGATCGAGGGCTACCTCGCGGGCCGCCTCCTCGGCTGCTAGCTCCCCCCTCTCCGCCCACCCTCCCACCCGACTCGCTCGGCTGGAGGGTGGGCGTTCCGGTCCGGGCCACCGACGCGCTCCGAGCACCGGGACAGCACCCAACCTCAGGGGCGCGGGGAACTGCGCGACCAGCCCCCACCGGCCCGCAGGGATCCACGGGTCCGGCGCCGCCGGTCTCCGCCGTCGTGGCTGATCACCGTCGCGGCGGGACGAGGGTGGAGCGGCGGTGGGTTGTGGATGCCGGCGAGGCCCGCCGCCCTCAGGGGCGCGGGGAACTGCGCGACCAGCCCCCACCGGCCCGCGGGGATCCACGGGTCCGGCACCGCCGGATTCCGCCGCCGTGGTTGATCACCGTCGCGGCGGGTTGGTGTGAAGCGGCGGCGCGTGGTGACCGCCGGGGACGGCGCCCGACCTTGAGGGGCGCGGGGAACTGCGCGATCGGCCCCCACCGGCCCGCGGGGGTCCACCGGCCCGCGCCGGTCCGCCAGGGGTCAGCGGTGTTGTAGGGACTTTGCGTTGTTGCCGAAGGTCCAGTTCTTGGCGCCGTCCCAGTTGATCGACCAGGTCATCAGGCCCTTGAGGGACGTGCCGTAGTGGTTCCAGGACTGGGTGACCAGGGACGGGGACATGTAGCCGCCGCCCGCGCCGGACTGGGCTGGCAGGCCCGGGACCTGCTTGTCGTAGGGGACCTTGACGGTCGTGCCCTGCACGACGAGACCCTTGTTGAGGCAGTCGGTCTGGGCGGTGAAGCCGGCGACCGTACCGGCCGCGTACGAGTCGCCCGAGCAGCCGTACATGCTGCCGTTGTAGTACTGCATGTTGAGCCACCACAGCCGGCCGTTGTCGGCGTACTTCTTGACGATCGGCAGGTAGGCCCCCCAGACCGAGCCGTACGTGATGCTGCCTCCGGTGACGTACGCCGTCTCCGGGGCCATCGTGAGGCCGAAGCCGGACGGCATCCGGGCGAGGACGCCGTCGATGATGCGGATCAGGTTGGCCTGGGACGTGGAGAGCTGGGTGATCGAGCCGCTGCCCACCAGGCCCGTCTCGATGTCGATGTCGATGCCGTCGAAGTTGTACTTCTTCAGGATCGGGACGATCGTCGAGACGAACCGGTCGGCCACCGCGGCCGAGCTGAGGTCGATGCCCGCCGCCGCGCCCCCGATCGACAGCAGGATCGTCTGGCCGGAGGCCTTCGCCGCGCACATCTCCGCGGGCGTGGCCACCTTCACGCCGGTGTCCATGCCGTCCTCCCACAGCGCCGTTCCGTCGGAACGGATCACGGGGAAGGCCGCGTTGACCACGTTGTAGCCGTGGGCGGCGATCCGGGAGTCGGTGATCGGGGTCCAGCCGAACGGCGGGTGGACGCCGTTGGCGGAGCCGTCCCAGTTCTCCCAGTAGCCCTGCAGCACCTTGCCCGCGGGCCGGGACTTGACCGCGCAGGTGTCGGCCGCCGAGGCGGAGCCGGCCGCGGGGAGCTGGGTGAGTGCCGCGGTCGTGAGCGCGGCGGCGAGCAGGGCGAGGGTGCGGCGGATCATGCGGGGCCTCCCGGTGGGGTCGGGGCGCGGCGCGCGAATGTCGTAGGCATGACAGTGCGCGCGGTCCAGACCTTTCGTCAATAGGTCTGGACCATTCCGCGGGAAGGGGTGACAGGTATGGAATGACAGATATTGAAATCTGTCAGCTGTCATGCCAAGGTGGAGCCATGACGACGCACACCCGCACCCTCGGATCCACCGGCCCCCAGGTCTCCGCCCTCGGCCTCGGCTGCATGGGCATGTCCGCGCTGTACGGCGAGGCCGACCGCGCCGAGTCGATCGCCACCGTCCACGCCGCCCTCGACGCCGGCGTGACCCTGCTCGACACCGGCGACTTCTACGCCATGGGCCACAACGAGATGCTGATCGGCGAGGCCCTGCGCACCGCCCCCGCCGGACTCCGTGAAAAGGCGCTGACCAGCGTCAAGTTCGGCGCCCTGCGCGACCCGGACGGCGGCTGGAACGCCTACGACGGCCGCCCGGCCGCCGTGAAGAACTTCGCCGCCTACTCCCTCCAGCGCCTCGGCGTCGACCACATCGACGTCTACCGGATCGCCCGCGTCGACCCGGACGTGCCGATCGAGGAGACCGTCGGCGCCATCGCCCAACTGGTCGAGAAGGGGCACGTCCGGCACATCGGCCTCAGCGAGGCGAGCGTGGCCAACATCCGGCGGGCCGCCGCCATCGCCCCCATCTCCGACCTCCAGATCGAGTACGCGATCATCACCCGCGACATCGAGCGGGAGATCCTGCCGACCACCCGCGAGCTGGGCATCGGCATCACGGCGTACGGGGTGCTCTCCCGGGGTCTGATCTCCGGCCACTTCACCCGCGACCGGCAGCTCGGCGCGGGCGACTTCCGGGCCTTCTCGCCGCGCTTCCAGGGCGACAACCTCCGGCACAACCTCGACCTCGTCGAGGCGCTGCGCAAGATCGCCGACGAGAAGGGCGTGACGGTCGCGCAGATCGCCATCGCCTGGGTGCTCTCCCGGGGCGCCCAGCACGGCGACGACATCGTGCCGCTGGTCGGCGCCCGCACCCGCGAGCGGCTCGCCGAGTCGCTGGGCGCGCTGGACGTCACCCTGGACGCGGCCGACCTGGCGGCGATCGAGGAGGCCGTACCGGCGGACGCGGCGGCGGGCACCCGCTACCCGGCCGCGCAGATGAGCCATCTCGGCACCGAGCACTGACCGCGGCGCCAGGTACCGTCTAGGCCATGGCAGCGACGTCCCCGACCCCGACCCCGGCCCTGACCGCCGAACGCATCCTGGAGGCGACCGAGGAGGTGCTGCGCCGGCACGGCCCGGCCAAGGCCACCGTGGTGGACGTGGCCCGCGCGCTCGGTGTCAGCCACGGCAGTGTCTACCGGCACTTCCGGACCAAGGCGGCGCTGCGCGAAGCGGTGACGAAGCGGTGGCTGGACCGCACCTCGGCGGAGCTGTCCGGCATCGCGGCCGGCGACCGGGAGCCGGCGGCCCGGCTGCGCGACTGGCTGCGGGCCCTGTTCGACGCGAAGCGCCGCAAGGCGGGCGCCGACCCGGAGCTGTTCGCCACCTACATGGTGCTGGTCGACGAGAACGGCCCGGCGGTCACCGAGCACATCGCCGACCTGACCGGCCAGCTGACCGCGATCATCGCGGACGGGGCCGGGACCGGTGTCTTCACCGTGCCCGACCCCGCCGCCGCGGCCCGGACCGTCTTCCAGGCCACCGGCCGCTTCCACGACCCGGGCTACGCGCGGGAGTGGGTGCGGCCGGAGGCCGAGGCGGACTTCGGGTCGCTGGTGGAGCTGCTGCTGCGCGGCCTCAGCCCACGTTGACCGTCACGGTCGGGGAGTAGACTTTCTTGCCGACCGCCGCGACCCGCAGGTGCTCGGTGCCCGGGTTGTTGAGCTTCCCGGTCAGCGAGTAGGAGCTGCCGTTCCTGACCTTCGCGGTCGCCTTGAGCGGGATCCACTTGCCGTCCTTCTGGTGCTGGAGCACCAGCGGCCAGCCGACCTTCAGGCCGGAGGTGCGGCCGGTGAAGGTCACCGAGTCACCCGGCTTGACCGAGGTCGTGTTCGCCTTGGCCGAGATCGAGGCCGCGGTGGTCGGGCTCGGCTTCGGCTCCGGCTTGGAGCTCATGTGCGGCTTGGCGGTCATGGTGGGCGACGGGGCCGGTTTGGCCTCGGCGGCGAAGGCCCCGGCGGAACCGGCCGACAGCAGGGCCACGGAGAGCGCACCGGCGGCGAGGGCCCGGAAGATCTGGCGCTGGGTGGTGTGCATGGAAGTACTCCTGTCGAGGGACGGGGGGACCTCTCAAGGCTTGGCCGGGTCGCGCCGGGCGGCGACCCGGGCGGCTTCGGAAACGGTCTGCGCCGCCCTCGGATCAGGTAAAGACCGCAGGTGGCAACGGGTGTCCTGACCTTGCGATTCTTACCCGGAAGCTCACCCGAACGGCGTAACGCGCGGGGCTAGGCGGTGACCCGCCAGAAGTCCCGCATCAGCGAGGTCGACGCCGGACCCGTCATGGCCGCCTGTGTCAACAGGACCGTGACCGTGCCGGTGGCCGGGACGACGTGCGCGGTGGTGCCGGTGCCGCCGATCCAGCCGTACCGGCCGGGCACCGACCAGGGGTCCGTGGGGGCGACGTCGACCGAGCCGCCGTACCCCCAGCCCTGGCCCTCCAGGAAGGGCGCGGCGTGCTCGCGCTGGGCCGCCGTCAGGTGGTTGGTGGTCATGCGGCTGACCGAGGTGGCGGTCAGCAGACGGCGGCCGTCCGGGGTGGCGCCGGCGTTCAGCAGCATGCGGCCGAACGCCAGCCAGTCGTCGGCCGTGGAGACCAGCCCGCCGCCGCCCGACGGGAAACGCGGCAGGCTGCTGTACGCGCCGTCCGGAGTGTCCGTCAGCCGCAGGGTGCCGTCCGCGTCGGGGGCGTAGGACGAGGTGAAGCGGTGCCGTTTCGCCGCGGGCACCTCGAACGCCGTGTCCCGCATGCCCAGCGGCTCGAAGACCCGCTCCGCCAGGAAGTCGGGCAGGGTACGCCCCGACACCCGGGCGACCAGGATGCCCTGAAGGGCGGACGAGGTGCCGTACAGCCAGGCCTCGCCCGGCTGGTGCAGCATCGGCACCCGGGCGAGCAGGCCCAGCCAGGTGTCCGGGTCCGGCCAGTCCCGGAAGGGCAGGCCGTGGTCCTGGACCGCGGTCAGGGCCCGCGCGGCGGGCAGCGAGAAGTCGGCGGCGAGGCCCCAGCCGGCGCGGAAGCTCAGCAGGTCCTCGACGGTGACCGGGCGCTCCGCGGGCACCACGTCGTCGACGGGACCGGAGGGCGTACGGACCACCGTCGGCTTCGCCAGCTCCGGGAGCCAGTCGGCCACCGGGTCGTCGAGCCCGATCCGGCCCTCGTCCACCAGCATCAGCACCGCGGCGGCGGTGACCGGCTTGGTGACCGACGCGATGCGGAAGACCGAGTCCCGGGCCATCGGGGCGGACCCCTCGACGTCGGTGTGCCCGACGGCCACCACCTCGACGTCGTCGCCGCGGGCCACCAGGCCCACGGCCCCGGGGGCGGTCCCTGCCTCGACGTGGTGGCGCAGGGTGGCGTGCAGCGGGGAGACGGTCATCGGTCGTCCTTCCGGTGGGCGCGGTGTCGGCTGGTACGACTCCCGCCCCTCCGGAAAGTCATCGCACGGTCCGGATCGCCCGCCCGCGGAAGGTCATCGCGAGGGCTGGGTGCCCGCGGGGTCCACGGTGGCCTGGTGGGCCTCGGCCAGGTGCTCCTCCGCCTTCAGCCAGGGCAGGAACTGCGCGCCCTTCTGCCAGCCGCAGGTGTCGCATTTGATCGTGCGCTGCACCCCCGTGCGCTGCACCCGGACCACGTGTTCCCGGCCGTGCCGGTCCCAGCGGCTGACCTTGCTCTCGTCGATCTGCGACATTGACGCCTCCGGAGTCTGTG
Source organism: Streptomyces sp. NPDC048278 (assembly GCF_040652195.1). NCBI lineage: Bacteria > Bacillati > Actinomycetota > Actinomycetes > Kitasatosporales > Streptomycetaceae > Streptomyces > Streptomyces sp. NPDC048278. Next base: position 43,865 of record NZ_JBEZLP010000004.1, on the reverse strand, counting down.
CCCGGTCTGCTGTCCGGCACGTGTCGACGGCGGGCCGACGGCAAGGAGTGTGCAGCAAGACCAACATCAACGGGGATTTCTTCACCGGGTTTTGTCGAGGACGTCCCGGGAGTTCACACAGCCGACGAGGCACCGCCGCGCGGGACGAGGACGAGGTCAGGACGGGCCCGGGGGTGCCATCCGAAACGTCCCGGTCCCAACCTCCGGATCAAGAACAGGAATTGGTCTACCGACGGAAACCCTGGACAGGGAATTGACCCTGGCTCAAGATGAAAGCGACCTTGTGAAGCGGCCACCGGCACGGAGAGGCGATGCTGCCGGATCCTCAACGTTTCCTGGCCGTTGCCGGCCGCCGGATCGCGCGCGCCGAGGGCGCGGTCCAGGCCGTCCGTGAGCTGTACCGGGTGACGGTCCCGGACCTGGCGGACGGATTGTTCGTCTACCTCGGCGACCACCCGGCGGACGGTTCGGAGCCACAGCGCCTGGAGTTGGACGGGGTGCCCGCCGAACTCGGCGGCGCCATGGGCGGATCGCCCCCGCCGTCGAGACCGGTGGCGCCCGACGGCGCGCTCGCCGCGCTGCTGCGCTGCGGCAGGGCACGCGGCCGGGGCCCGGACGACGTGGACGAGGCCCTGCGCGAACTCCTGGGCACGGCGACCCGGTTGCCGCAGGGGAACCGGGTCCTGCTCGCCCCGCTGCGCGCCCCCGACGCCGTCGTGGGCGTGGCGGTGTTCCTGCGGCGCCCGGACCGGGAGGACTTCGTGGACGACGACATCGCCCTGGCCGACGCGCTCTCCGCGCAGACCGCGCTCGGCGTGCGCGAGGACTCCCTCGCCGCCGCGCCGCCCGTCGCGCCGAAGGCCCCCGACGAGGACCGCCTGCGCTACGTCGGCGCCGCCACCCGGCGGATCGCCCGCGGTTTCGACACCGACGAGATCGTGCTCGGCCTGTGCCGGGCCGCCGTACCGACGTACTCCGACGCGGCCCTCGTCTACCTGCGCGACCCGCTGCCGGTCGGCGACGAACGCCCCAACGGCCCGGCCGTACTGCGGCTGCGCCGCACCGACCGGCTCAAGGGTCCCGGCGCCGAGGATCTGGTCTGGCCCGCGGAGACGGTGAACGACGAGCAGGACGACCTGGACGCCTCCGACTGGAGCGAGGTGGTGCCCGGCGGCGCCCTCGCCGAGGTGCTGCGCGGGGTCCGGCCGGTGTTCGCCGACACCCCGCCGACCCGCGCCGCGCTGGGCGAACTCGTCGGCGCGGACAGCGCGCTGAACGACTGGGTCGGCTCGCACGCGATCCTCGCCCCGCTGCGCGGCCGGCGCCGGGTCACCGGCGCCGTCGTCTTCCTGCGCCGCCCCGAACGCCCGGCGTTCGAACCCGCCGACCTGCTGGTCGCCGCCCAACTGGCCACCCACACCGCGCTCGGCGTCGACAAGGCCGTTCTGTACAGCAGAGAGGCGTTCATCGCCGACCGGCTGCAGCGCGCCATGCTCCCGCAGACGCTGCCCCGGCCCACCGGCGTCCGGCTCGCCTCCCGCTACCTGCCGGCCGCCGAGACCGCGCGGGTCGGCGGCGACTGGTACGACGCGATCCCGCTGCCCGGCAGCCGGGTGGCGCTGGTCGTCGGCGACGTCATGGGCCACTCCATGACCTCGGCGGCCGTCATGGGCCAGCTGCGCACCACAGCGCTGACCCTGGCCGGCCTCGACCTGCCCCCGCAGGAGGTCCTGCACCACCTCGACGAACAGGCCCAGCGGCTCGGCACCGACCGCATGGCCACCTGCCTGTACGTCGTCTACGACCCCGTCTCGCACCGCATCACCGTCGCCAACGCCGGCCACCCGCCGCCCATCCTGCTGCACCCGGGCGGCAAGACGGAGGTCCTCACCGTGCCGCCGGGCGCCCCGATCGGCGTCGGCGGCATCGACTTCGAGGCGGTCGAGCTGGACGCCCCCACCGGGGCGACCCTGCTCCTCTACACCGACGGCCTGGTCGAGTCCCGGCTGCGCGACGTGTGGACCGGCATCGAGCAGCTGCGCGAACGGATCGCCGCCACCGCCCAGTTGACCGGCCCCGACCGGCCGCCGCCCCTTGAGGCGCTGTGCGACGAGGTGCTCGACATGCTCGGCCCGGGCGACCGGGACGACGACATCGCGCTGCTCGCCGCCCGCTTCGACGGCATCGCGCCGAGCGACGTGGCGTACTGGACCCTGGAACCGGAGGTCGGCGCCCCCGGCCGGGCCCGCCGGCTCACCCGGGAAGCTCTGGCCGGCTGGGGCCTGGAGGACCTCACCGACACCGCCGAGCTGCTGGTCAGCGAGATCGTCACCAACGCCGTACGGCACGCGTCCCGGCCGATCAGCCTGCGGCTGCTGCGCACGGACGTGCTGCGCTTCGAGGTCGGCGACGACGTGCCGCAGCTGCCGAGGCTGCGGCAGGCCAAGGCGACGGACGAGCACGGCCGGGGGCTGTACCTGGTGCATCGGCTGGCGCGGCGCTGGGGGACGACCCGGCTGGGTACCGGCAAGATCGTGTGGTTCGAGTTGGGTGGTAGCGGAGGCTGAGTGCGCCCTCGGGGGTGCCGCGATATGCCGTCCGGCGGCTGCGGCGTCGTCGTGGCTGGTCGCGCAGTTCCCCGCGCCCCTACGGGGCGCCGGTCAGTGCACCGTTCGAGGCAACCGCAGGCTGAGCAGGCCCGTGACCACCGCGAGGCCCAGCTGCACCAGCAGCGTGGTGACCAGGGCGTCGCGCATGCCCTGGTGGGGGACCAGGGAGAGGAAGAGGGTGCCCAGGGTGGCCACGCCGAGGGCGAGTGCGGACTGCTGGGTGGTGACCATCACGCCGCTGCCGACCCCGGCCCGCGCCGGCGGTATCTCCGACATGACGAGGCGCAGCACGTTGGGCAGTTGCAGGGCCTGCCCGGCGCCGGCGACCGCGACCCCGGGCAGCAGCCCGGTGAAGTCCAGGTGCGGCCAGTCCCGCCGGGCGGCGAGCACGATGAGGACGATGCCGGCCACCTGGATCACGGACCCGGCCGTCACCACCCGGCTGCCGTACCGGGCGATCAGCCGCGGCCCGGCGAGTGAGACGAACAGGAAGACGACCGCCATCGGGGCGAGCGACATGCCCGCCGCGACCGGGCCCAGATGCTCCCCGCTCTGCAGGGCCACGGCGATCACGAACATGAACCCGCTGAAGCCGATGGAGAACGGCAGCATCAGCGCCAGGCCCCGGCGCAGCGAGGCGAGTTCGAACAGGCTCGGCGGGACCAGTGGTGTACGGCCCGCCCGGTCGGCGCGGCGTTCCACGCTGTAGAAGGCGACGGCCACGCCCGGGAATGCGGCCAGCGACAGCCAGGTCCACAGCGGCCAGCCCGCCGCCCGGCCCTCGGTGAGCGGCGCGAGCAGGGCGAGGAGGGAGGCGGCGAGGAGCACGGTGCCGGGTCCGTCGACGGGCTCCGGCTTCTGCGACCTGGTCTCCGGCACGAAGCGGGCGCCGAGCACCAGGCCGACGAGCACGACCGGCACGTTGACGAGGAACACCGAGCGCCAGCCGGTGCCCGCGATGTCGGCGGCGACCAGCACCCCGCCGAGGATCTGCCCGGCCACCATGGAGAGCCCGGCGGTGGCGCCGTAGAGGCTCATGGCCCGGGCGCGTCGGCCGCCGGCGGTGGCGGCCTGGATGGTGGCGAGGACCTGCGGGAGCATCGCGGCGGACGCGGCGCCCTGGGCGACCCGGGCGGCCACCAGTGTCCAGGCGCTGGGCGCGAGTCCGCAGGCCAGCGAGGTCAGGCCGAACGCGGCCATGCCGCCGAGGAAGAGGCGGCGGCGCCCGAACAGGTCACCGAGCCGGCCGCCGAGCACCAGCAGTACGGCGTAGGCGACGCCGTACCCGGCGACGACGAGTTCCAGGACCGCCTCGCCGGCGTGCAGGTCGGCGCCGATGGTGGGCAGGGCGACGTTGACGATGAAGAAGTCGACGAGGGGGAGTGCGGCGGCCAGCAGGACGGTGAACAGCCCGGGCCCGCCGAGCGCCGGTGGCGCGGACGGGGACCGTACGGTCGCGGTGGTGGCGGTTTCGGTCATGCTGCGAGCCTGCGGGCTCCCCGAGACTGGTACCAGAGTCTCCTTGTCCTGGTAGTAGAAGTACCTGGCAACAGGATCGGCGACAGGGCAGGCTGGAGTCATGACGACGACGGCGCAGGAGACGACCGGCCTCCGGCAGAGCGCGGCCCCCGCCCCGGGCCGGTGCGCGGACATCCGGCGGCACGAGCTGGCCGCGTTCCTGCGCAGCCGCCGGGAGCGGATCACCCCGGAGGAGGTGGGCCTGCCCCGCGGCACCCGCCGCCGCACGCCCGGCCTGCGCCGCGAGGAGGTCGCGCAGCTCTCCGCGGTCGGCGTCACCTGGTACACCTGGCTGGAACAGGCCCGGGACATCCAGGTCTCCGTCCAGGTCCTGGACGCCCTCGCCCGCACCCTGCGGCTCGACGGCACCGAGCGCGCCCACCTCTTCCAGCTGGCCGAAGCCGTCGACCCGACCCCGGCCGCGAGCTGCACGGGCGTCACCCCGGCGCTGCAGGAGATGCTCCGGGCCCTTGAACCCCTCCCGGCCTGCGTCCAGAACAGCCGCTACGACATCCTCGCCTACAACCGCACCTACGCCCGGCTGCTGTGCGACCTGGACGCGGTCCCGCCCGAGGACCGCAACTGCATGATCCTCGTGTACACCCACCCGGAGTGGCACCGCTCCATCGTGCACCTGGAGGAGACCCGCCGTCTCATGGCCGCGAAGCTCCGCGCATCCATGGCCGGCCATCTCGCCGAGCCGGCCTGGAAGATGCTGGTCAAGCGGCTGGCCGCGGAGTCCGCGGAGTTCCGCGAGAACTGGGAGCGCTACGAGGTGGTGGACCTGCGCTCCAGGACCAAGCACTTCCTCAACCCGTGGGTCGGTCCCCTCACCATGGAACACACGGACCTGTTCCTGAACCCGGCGTCCGGGGCGCGGATGGTCACCTACGTCCCGGCCGACGAGGGGACCCGGGAGCGCCTGGACCGACTGCACGAACTGGCGCGGACGGAGGCGTCGACGCCGAACTCCTGACCGTGTCACGGGAATTCGTTCGAACAACTGAGTACGCGTACTCAGGACCCGGGCGCCGTCCTCCCCCGACCATGCAGGAGGGGAGAGGGAACGAGCAAGCGACGTACCGACGACCGGCCACGGGGGAGAAGACGATGGAAACCGGCCCGGCCCGCACCGTTGTCCGGCTCATGCTCACCAACCGACTCTCGGTGGCCTATCTGGTGCTGGTCGCCGTCGTCATCGCCAAGGCCGCCGTCGACTCCGCCGGTGCGGACGACCACGGCTCCGACTACGCGTGGCTCTGGCCGCCCCTGGTCACGTTCCCGGTCTATCCGCTGCTCTCGGCGCTCGGCAGGACGGCCTGGCGCCCGGACACCCCGAACTGGTTCTTCGTCGGCACGGTCGTCGTCTCGGCGCTGCTGCAGTCCCTGGTCCTCGGCGCCCTGCGGCAGGCCGTCCTCGCCCGGCACCGCCGCTCGGAGATCAGCTGCTCGTGACGCAGGCGTCCGACGGGGCGCCGGGTACGGGGTGAACAGCCGCTGATGTTCGTCCGTACCTCCTGCCGTACGCCTGACCGCCCGGCCGCGGACAGGACCACCCGGAGACGGAGAGGCAACGTGCCGCAGCAGCCACGAGCCCAGCACACCGGCCGCCTGATGCGCGGCGCGACCCTCGCCGCGACCCTGGCGATCGTCCCCCTGACCGCGGCCTGCGGCGGCAGTGACGACGCCGCCGACCCGGAGCGCAGACGGGCGAGGGTCTCCGTGTCGGACGCCCCCGAGAAGGGGGTGGTGGCTCCGGCCAAGGTCGAGGTGATCGCCGGTCTGACCGGCTGCAAGCCCAAGATCCGCATCAACGCCACGGAACTGCGCCAGGGCCTGTGCCACACGAAGAAGGTCGACTACCTCATCACCACCTTCCCCACCGACGAACTCAAGGAGACCTGGCTGGACTCCGCCTCCGGCTACGGCGGCGAGTACCTGGTCGGCACCCGATGGATCGTCAGCGCCCAGCCGCAGGTGCTGGACGGGTTCCGCGACAGACTCGGCGGCACGATCCGGCAACTGCGCGGCTTCGGCCCGACGGCGCAACCGAGCGCGTCGTAGCCCACGAGCGGCCCCGGGCCGCCCGGGCAGCCCCGGTGAGGATCTCCGGCTAGACGCGCTCCGCGCTCCCCACGGTCGCGCGGATCTCCGGTGCCGCCAGCCGGTCCGCGGCCCGCTCCGCCGTGGCGCGGGCCCAGCCGCCGTTCGTCACGGCGCCCAGGAGCAGGACCGCGAGGCCGCAGCCGGCCAGGATCCACCAGCCGGGGCGGGCGGCGTCCACGAACCTGTCGGCGTACGAGGACGAGCCGATCCCGGAGGCCAGCACCGCGCCGATCACCGCGACGCCCAGGGTCTGGCCCAGCTGGCGGCTGGTGGAGGCGACCGCGGCGGCGACACCCGCCTGGGACCTCGGCATCCCGGAGACCGCCGTGTTGGTGATCGGGGCGTTCACGAAGCCGAAGCCGATGCCGAACAGGACGTAGCCGAGGAAGAGGGCGGTGTCCGAGGTCTCCGCCTCGAACGCGGCGAACAGGACCGCGCTCGCGGTCATCGCGACACCTGCGATCACCAGCGGCAGTCGCGGGCCCCGGCTGCCGACCAGGCGGCCGGCGAGCGGCGCGCACAGGAACATCGGGACCGCCATCGGCAGCATCCACAGGCCCGCGTGCAGGGCGTCGAGGCCGCGCACGTTCTGCAGGTACAGCGTGGACAGGAACAGGAAGCCGCCCAGGGACGCGAACGCGCTGATCGCGATCACCGTCGCGCCGCTGAACGGCGCCGAGCGGAAGAAGCGCAGGTCGATCAGGGGTTCCTCGCGGCGCGGCTCGAACCAGAGGAGTCCGGCCAGGGCGACGACGGCCACCGCGGCGAAGGGCAGCACGGTGCCGGCGCCCGCCGTCGGCGCCTCGATGATCGCGTACGTCAGCGAGCCGAACAGGGCGATCACCAGCACCTGGCCGACCGGGTCGGGGCGGCGGGCCTTCGGCGCCCGGGACTCCGGCACGAAGCGCAGCGTCAGCAGGACGGCCGCCAGGCCCACCGGGAGGTTGACCCAGAAGATCGCCCGCCAGCCGACCGACTCCACGAGCAGGCCGCCGACCAGCGGTCCGGCGGCCATGGATATGCCGACCACCGCACCCCACACGCCGATCGCCCGGGCCCGTTCGCGCGGGTCGGTGAAGGTGTTGGTGATGATCGACATGGCGACCGGGTTGAGCATCGAGCCGCCCACCGCCTGGACCATCCGGAACGCGATCAGCGAGTCCAGGTTCGGCGCGAGGGAGCAGAGCAGCGAGCCGATCGAGAAGACGACCAGGCCGGTCATGAAGACCTTCTTGCGGCCGACCCGGTCGCCCGTGGAACCGGCGAGCATCAGCAGCGAGGCCAGGACCAGGGTGTACGCGTCGATCGTCCACTGCAGGCCCGCCGTCGAGGCGTGCAGTTCGCGCTGCATGGAGGGCAGGCCGACATTGAGCGCGGTCGTGTCGAGACTGACGATGAGCAGGCTCATACAGCAGATCGCGAGGACGAGCATGCGGCGGCGGGGGCTGAGCTCGGGCATGGAGACCATCGTACGCCCATTTCGATAGTGCGTCTAACTAATGAGTGATACATGATCGTGCCGGCCGAGCACCGTGCCGGGTACGGGACAATGGGGGAATGCCCGAGCCCACGTCGCCCCTCCAGATCGGCCCGCACACCGTCAGGCCGCCGGTCGTCCTCGCCCCCATGGCGGGGATCACCAACGCGCCCTTCCGCACCCTGTGCAGGGAGTTCAGCGGCGGCAAGGGGCTGTTCGTCAGCGAGATGATCACGACCCGGGCGCTGGTCGAGCGCAACGAGAAGACCATGCAGCTGATCCGCTTCGACGCGAGCGAGCAGCCCCGCTCCATCCAGCTGTACGGCGTCGACCCGGCCACCGTCGGCAAGGCCGTCCGCATGATCGCGGAGGAGGGCCTGGCCGACCACATCGACCTGAACTTCGGCTGCCCGGTCCCCAAGGTCACCAGGAAGGGCGGCGGCTCCGCCCTCCCCTTCAAGCGGAACCTGCTCCGGGCCATCCTCCGCGAGGCCGTCGCCGGCGCCGGAGACCTGCCCGTCACCATGAAGATGCGCAAGGGCATCGACGACGACCACATCACCTACCTCGACGCCGGCCGGATCGCCGTCGAGGAGGGCGTCACCTCCATCGCCCTGCACGGCCGTACCGCCGCCCAGCACTACGGCGGTACCGCCGACTGGGACGCCATCGCCCGCCTGAAGGAGCACGTCCCGGAGATCCCCGTTCTCGGCAACGGCGACATCTGGTCGGCCGAGGACGCGCTCAGGATGGTCCGGGAGACCGGCTGCGACGGCGTGGTCGTCGGCCGTGGCTGCCTGGGCCGGCCGTGGCTCTTCGCCGACCTGGTCGCCGCCTTCGAGGGCCGCCCGCAGGACGTCCTCAAGCCGGTCCTGCGCGAGGTCGCCGCCATCATGGTCCGGCACGCGACCCTGCTCGGCGAGTGGCTCGGCGACGAGTCCAAGGGCGTCGTCGACTTCCGCAAGCACGTCGCCTGGTACCTCAAGGGCTTCGCGGTCGGCAGCGAGATGCGCAAGAAGCTCGCCATCACGTCCTCGCTGGCCGACCTCCGCGCCGGCCTCGACGAACTCGACCTCGACCAGCCCTGGCCCACCGGCGCCGACGGCCCCCGAGGCCGCACGTCCGGCAACAACCGCGTGGTCCTCCCGGACGGCTGGCTCAAGGACCCCTACGACTGCGCAGGCATCACCGAAGAAGCAGAACTGGACACCTCCGGCGGCTGACCGCGCCCCTTCAGGGGCGCGGGGAACTGCGCGACCGGCCACGGCGCCGCCGCGGCCGTACGGCTGTGCGTCACCTGCGGCACCGGAAACGTCCGGCGGCTGAGGGCGCCCCTGAAGGGGCGCGGGGAACTGCGCGATCGGCCACGACGGCGCCGCGGCCGAACGGCGACGCCATCGCGGCACTTCCGGCGGACGCTCAGTTCGTCTTCGGGTGCGGAGTCGACCCGTACGCCGTCAGGAACTTGTCGCGGAACGCGCTCATCTTCCACACCGGCGCGTCGTGCGCGGGGCGCAACCCGTCGGTCCAGTTCCAGGAGTCGATCGCGTCAAGGACCTTCGGGTCTTTGGCAACGATCGAGATCGGCACGTCACGGCTGGCGTGGTTGCCGCTGACCCGGGCGATCGGCTGGTGGTCGCCGAGGAAGACGAGCACCGTGTCGTCGTTGCCGTACCGCTCCAGCCACTCGGTGAGCGCGGTCACCGAGTACTGGACCGACTTGCCGTACTCCTGGCGGGACTTGGTGGTGTCGGCGATGACGTCGGACGCCTTGTTGCCGGCCTTCTGGATCGCGTCGAAGATCGAGCCGTCGCCCAGCTGGTCCCACGGCACCATCTTCGGGATCGGCGCCCACGGCTGGTGGCTGGAGGTCAGGATCACGAACGACATCCGGGACTTGCCGTCGGCCGGCTTCTTGCTGTGCACCCGGTCCTGGAACTGCTGCAGCGCGTACTGGTCGGGCATCGTCGACCAGCTGAACTTCGGTCCCTTGTAGCCGAGCTGGAAGGCGTTGTAGACCTTGTCGAGGCCGTAGTAGCTCTGCTCGGGCCAGCCCTTCTGGATACCCGGCATCACGCCGACGGTGTCGAAGTCGCCGGTCTTCTGGAACGCCTTGGTGATGGAGAGGTGGTTGCTCGCCATCACGGTCCGGTAGCGCTGCTGGTTGCTCACCCACAGCCCCGACATGGTCGTGGAGTGCCCGAGCCAGCTGCTGCCGCCGTACGTCGCCGACGTCAGCCAGCCGCTCTTCGCGTGGAAGCCGGCCTTCGCGAGCGCCGCGGTCCGCACGGCGAGGGTGCTGTCGACGCCGGGTGCCTCGATCGGGTCCTCGATGGCGCTGCGGCCGTAGCTCTCGATGAACGTGAAGACCACGTCCTTGCCGCGCAGGCTGGTCAGCAGCTGGTCGGGCGGGGTGTTCCCGAAGGCGTCCACCTTGGCGACCTTCCGGAACTCCGCCTCGTCGTGCAGGGTGTCCTTCACCTGACGGGCCTTGATCTCCAGCGTGGTCGCGGTGCTGTCGGCCGCGAGCGGCACACCGCCGGCGAGCTGGACGCCGAAGGAGGAGCAGGTGATCCAGACGACACCGGCGATCAACGTGCCGCGGGTGGCCCGCCCCGGATGCCGGGCGAGCAGATTGCTCAGCCGGACCGTGGCGAGGGCGAGCAGCACGAACACCACCAGCACGAGGACGACGGCACCGACGGCGACGGCGAGGGTGGCCGTCCGGCCCAGCGTGTCCTCCAGGTACGACTCCGCGTCGCCGAGCAGGCTCCAGTCCAGGATGGCGTTGAAGCTCCGGCCCAGGTACTGCTTGAACCCCATGTCGAGCGCGTTGACCAGGGTCAGCGCGCCCAGCACCACGCCGAACACGGCGGCCAGCACGATCCGGGGTCGCCGGGGCAGCGCCAGCGCGACGGCCGCCGCGATGATCCCCTCGGACGGCAGCCGCACGAACTTCGCGGGCCCCAGCGCGACCACGGTGTTCGGCATCACCAGCGCCCCGATCACGAGCGCCGCGCAGAGCACGGACACACCGATCGACAGCACCGAGGCAGCCCCGGGATGCGCCTCCCGCCACCCCTGAACCCGCCCACTCCAGGCGGCCCAGCCGCGGCGACGGGGGCGGGGGGCGTCGGCGTCGGCGGCCGGTTCGGCGGAACTTCCGTGCTCCGGCTCGACTCCAGCGACAGCCTGGGAGCCGCTGTCGTCCGCGGCGTCGGTTTCGGGGCCGACTTCAGCCTCCGCCTCACTGCCGGCCTTGCCGTCTACTCCAGCCCCGGAAGCGGCTTCGGTCTCGCCGACGGTGTCGGCTTCGGATCCGGCCTCGGAAGCGGTTTCGGTCTCGCCGACGGCGCCAACCTCGGCTTCGGCTTCGGTCTTGGCGGCGGCTTCGGCTTCGGCTTCGGTCTTGGTGGCGGCTATGGATTCGGCTTCGGTCTTGGCGGCGGCTATGGACTCGGGTTCGGCCTCAGAAGTGGCAGTGGTCTCGGCTTCGGACGCGGCGTCGCTCGACTCGTCCCCGGATGCCGACGCGGCCTCGGGGGGCGCGGGCGCCTCGGACGCCGCTTCCCGCTCGGACTTCACTACCTCGGACTCCTCCGGCGGGGCTTCGCGTTCGGACGGCCCGGACGGCGTGTCCGATGGCTGGCGAATGCTCGTGTGCTGAGACAACCCGGAGGTCCTTCCGTGCGAGACCCGTGAAACGGAAGCGGGCCGACACTCGGAGGCCGAACCCGCCACATTTCCGTACGGCCCTCTTTAGGTCCGTGTTCAGGCCATTCGGCAAACACCGGGCAAACACAGCGCCCTTTCAGAGACGCGGGGCTGTATTCGATGTGCGGCTCCGCCGCGTGGGCGCGACCAGCCCCCACGCACCCGCACCCGACCCACGACCCCCTGCCCCTCTCCTACGCTCCGCCGACTGCCGTGAGCAACGCCAACGGCGCCGCCGCCGACCGGGACTCCCGTACGCACGCATGCGGATACGGCACCGGCTCCGGATGCGAATCCCTCCCGTACCCGGCCAGCACCTCCGGCAACCGGTGCCCGCCCGCCGTCGCCGCGTCCACCAGCCCGTGGGCCACCGCCCGCGCCTCGTCGTGCAGCCCGTACCGCGCCAGCCCCAGCGCGATCAGCGCGTTGTCGTGCGGCCACACCGACCCGCGGTGGTACGACAGCGGGTGGTACGCCGCCTGCCCCGCGGCCAGCGTCCGCACCCCCCACCCCGAGAAGAAGTCCGGCTCCAGCAGCCGCCGCCCGACCACCTCCCCGTACTCCTTGTCCAGCAGCCCGGACCACAGCAGATGCCCGGCGTCCGAGGCGAGCGCGTCGACCTGCCGGCCCTCCCCGTCGAGGGCGAGCGCGGGGAAGGACGCCTCCCGCATCCAGAAGTCCTGCTGGAACCGGTCCCGCAGATCGCAGGCCGCCTGCTCCAGCAGCGCCCCGTACGTCTCGTCGGCCCACACCGTCCGCGCCACCCACGCCGTCCGGCGCAGCGCGTCGTACGCGTACCCCTGGGCCCCCGCCGCCATCACGGTCCCCATCGGCCGGCTGCCGTCGGCGGAGCAGATCGCGCCGGGGGAGTCCTTCCAGTTCTGGTTGGCGAGGCCGCCCTTGTCCGCGCGGTAGACCAGGTAGCCGCGCGAGGTCAGCCCGCCGTGGTCGAGCATCCAGCCGACGGCGGCGCGTGCGTGGCGTTCGAGCCGCCGGGCCATGGTGACGTCCCCGGTCTGCTCCACGTACGCGCCGAGCAGGATCAGGAACAGCGGTGTCGCGTCGACCGAGCCGTAGTAACGCCCGTACGGCACCTGCCCGAAGTGGGCCAGCTCCCCGTGCCGTACCTCGTGGACGATCTTCCCGGGCTGCGCCACGGAGTGCGCGCCGGTCTCGGTGGCCTGGGTGGCGGCGAGGGCGGGCAGCGTGGCGGCGGCGAGGCGGGGCCGGTAGGGGAGGGCGAAGAGGGAGGTGAGGAGGGCGTCGCGGCCGAGCAGGGTGAGGAACCAGGGGGCCCCGGCCGCCGGGACCCTGAGCTCCTCGCCGTCCGGTCCGGTGGCCGGCACCTGGAGCGCGGCGAGGTCGGAGAGGCCGCGGGCGCAGGCCGCCGCCAGCTCCGGCCAGCCCGTCGGGAAGGCCACGCCCTCCACGAACTCGCCCTCCAGCGCGAGGAGCTGCTCGTTCAGCGCGGCCGGATCGCGGGGCACCCGCAGCGCCCGCCGGTCGCCGTGCGGGCGCGCGATCACCCGGACCAGCAGCTCGGTGGTGCCGTGCGGCTCCAGCTCCAGCGTCCACACCATCCGCCGGGCGCCGGTGCCGGTCTCCTCCACACCGTCCGGGGCCGGCTCGGCGGTGATCGCCGTACAGGACCGCCACTCGCCGCGGCGGTAGCCGAACTCCAGCCCGTCGTCGAGGACATGGCGGGAGCGCACGGCACCGGCCTTGGTGTAGGTGCGGTGGTCGGCGCGGAGTTCGAACTGGTCGGTGAAGTCGGCGTCGGCGGTGATCGCGAGCCGGATCGTGGTCGGCACCGGACGGTTGCTGGTGACCCGCAGGGACTCCACGAACGAGCCGTCGCCGACGGCCTGTTCCCGGAAGAGCGTGTGCGCCGGCGGTTCCTGGCGGCCCCCGCGCGGGACCAGGACACAGCGCGTGCCGTCCCCGTCGGCGACCGGCGTGAGCACCTCGGGCAGCGCCCCGTCCACCGTCAGCTGCCAGCGGCTGAGGTGCCGGGCGTCCCGTACGAATAACCCGTCCGGGGAGCCGCCGCCCCGCACGCCGCTGATGTCGCCGCGGTCGTCCACGGCCGCGAACGTCGTGCCGTGCACGAGCAGATGATGCCGGTCCGTCATCCCCGGTCCCCTCCTTCGTCCCTCTGGTCGAACGTGCGGTGTCCGCCGAAGACACCCCGTTTTGTCAGCTCTTGTGCAGATTTTGACGTTCGTTATGTGGCTCTTCACGCGGTGCGCCGTGCGTTGTTTCGCGCGGCGCGTCGTGCGGTGCGTTGCGCGGTGCATCGTGTGGTGCGTCATGTGTCGTGTCGTGCGGTGTGTCGTGCGGGGCCGCGTGCCGCTGGTGGTGCAGGTCCAGCGCGAGCGCCGCGGTCCAGCTGAACCCGGTCGCGCCGCACGCCTCTCCTGTGTACGGGTCGACGTACTCGGCGAACCCGCTCGCGTCGGCGGTCCGTACGACCGCCTCGGCCAGCGCGTCCGCCCGCTCCCGCTCGCCGTGCTCGCGCAGCCCCCGCTCCAGCAGCCAGCCGGTGTTGAACCAGGCGGGCCCGCGCCAGTAGCGGTGCGGGTCGAAGGCCTCGCCGAGCAGGTCGTAACTGGGCACCAGACCGGACCCGGTGCCGAAGTGCGGGCCCTCCAGCGTGCGCACGAGCGCGGCGACGACCTCCCGCGGCAGGCCGGGCAGCAGCAGCGGGACCAGCCCGGAGACCCCGCGCTCGGGGATGAGCCGGCCTCCCGTGCCCCCCGTGTCCCCCGCACCGCCCCGCAGGTCCCGGCAGAGGAAGATCTCCTTCTCCGGGTCCCACAGCCGGTCCACCAGCGCCGCCGTCAGCCGCTCCGCGCGCGCGTGCCGGGCCGTGCCGGGCGCGCCCAGCTCCCGCGCGATGCGGGCGAGGGCGTGCTCGGAGGCGATGAGCAGCGCGTTGAACGCGGGGTCCTCGACGGCGAAGTCCCTGGTCCGGTCGGTGTATCCGGCGTCCCGGTAGTCGGCCGCCAGCCGCACGTACCGCCCGTAGTCCAGATCCGTCGGCCGGTCCTCGGCGGCGCCGTGGTCCAGGTCGGCGCGGCGGAAGGAGCGGGCCGGGGCGGGCGCGACCCGGGCGAGCGGGGCGTCCCAGCAGGGGCTGTTGTCCATACCCTGTTCCCAGGGGTGCACGACCGAGGCCAGCCCGCCCCCGCCCAGGTCGCGCCGGTGCAGCAGGTAGCGGTGCCAGGCGGCCAGACGCGGGTAGACGCCGGCCAGGAAGCCGCGCGCCCGTGACAGGCCCGGATCGGCGAGGTGCACCAGCCAGGCCGCCAGCGCGTGCACCGGTGGCTGCACGATCCCGGAGGTCTGTACGGTGCGCGGGGCGCCCGCAGCGCGCCCCGCGGTCGAGGAGCGCCAGAAGTCGGGGCTCGGGAAGTACGCGTCGAGGGGCACGGAGGGGTTGAACACGATGTGCGGGATCCGCCCGTCGCCCCACTGGGCGGCCAGCAGCGTCTCCAGCTCCGTCTGCGCGCGCAGCGGCGAGAGGTGCCTGAGGCCGATCGCGATGAACGCCGAGTCCCACGACCACTGGTGCGGATACAGGCTCCGGGAGGGCACGGTCGAACCGCCGGTCCAGTTCTCGTCGAGCACCTGTGCGGCCCTGACGTGCAGCGACCGTCGTGCGCCGGCCCCAGTGCCGGTGGCGGCGCGGGCGGGCGGCGGATCGTATGCAATACCGCGATCGAGCGCATGGGTGGTGAGCTGGGCAGTGCGATCCACTCGGGACTCCCCGAAGACGTCCGGCCGGCCGGGTTTGGCAGTGGCTACCGTAGGGTTACGTCTATTTAACACGCAAAACTCAATATGTAATGCAAGCTTGAGAAACACAAGGGGGTGCGCATGACCGGACGTCCCGGCAGGACCGGCAAGGGCGGCGGACAGGCGAGCGCCGGAGATCTGCTCGAACTGGTGCGGAACGGGCGGGCCGTGACGCGCGGCGCGCTCCAGCAGGCCACCGGGCTGTCCCGGGCGACCGTCGGCCACCGCCTGGACCGGCTGTTCCGGGCCGGCTGGCTGCGCGAGGGCGCCGGCGGCCCGGTCGACTCCCCGCTGGGCGGACGCCCCTCCATCACCCTCGAGTTCGACGACTCCCACGCGGTCGTGCTCGCCGCCGACCTGGAGACCCGGCACGCCCGCGCCGCCGTGCTCACCCTCACCGGCGAGATCCTCGCCGAGCACTCCGGCACCCCGGTCATCCAGGACGGCCCCGAGGCCGTACTGGCCGAACTCGGCGGCTGGTTCGCCGAGTTGCTGGAGAAGGCCGGTCACCGCGCGGAGGAGGTGTGCGGGATCGGGCTCGCGGTACCGGGCCCGGTCGACACCGAGACCGGCCGGGTCGTCCAGCCGCCGATCATGCCCGGCTGGGACGGCTACGACATAAGAGGCCGCCTGGCCAGGGCGTTCACTGAGCAGACGGGCGCGCCGGCCGTCCCGGTCCTGGTCGACAACGACGCGAACCTGATGGCGTACGGGGAGCAGCGCACCGGATACCCGGACTGCTCGGCGTTCGTCCTCGTCAAGGTCTCGACGGGCATCGGCGCCGGGGTCGTGGTGGACGGCTCCATCTTCCGGGGCGTCGACGGCGGCGCCGGGGACATCGGCCACATCCGGGTGGGCGCGGAGGCGCAGTGCCGGTGCGGTTCGTACGGCTGCCTCGCCGCCGTCGCCAGCGGCGGTGCGGTGGCCCGGCGGCTGGCGGAGGCGGGGATCCCGGCCGCCTCCGGCTCGGACGTGCGCGACCTGCTGGCCTCGGGCCACCCGGAGGCCGCCTCGCTGGCCCGGGAGGCGGGCCGCCTGGTCGGGGACGTGCTGGCGACCGTCGTGACCCTCCTCAACCCGGGCGTCCTGATGATCGCGGGCGACCTGGCGGGCACCCCGTTCCTCACCGGCGTCCGCGAACTGCTCTACCAGCGGGCCCTGCCCCGCTCCACCGCTCATCTGGACGTCGTGACGTCCCGGCTGGGGGAGCGGGCCGGCCTGATCGGCGCCGGCGCCCTGGTCGTGGAGCACCTGTACGCGCCGGAGCGGGTCGAGGAGCGGTTGCTGGCGCTGGGCGTGTGACCGGCGCGTTTCCTGCGGGTTCTGGTGTCCGCACCCGCGTCCGCATGGTGAACTCCGGCGGTCTGTGGCAGCGTGATTCTCGCCACCCTTGATAAGGGTTGCGCTCAGATGAGCGGATCATGGGCGACTGCACTTCTCCAAGGGGTGGCACTGGGTGCCACCCCTTGATCGTTCATCGATCGAAATCAAGTGTGCGGTATGGCCGCTCAGGTGAGCGGAAAGGTGCGGTGCTGAGCGGTCTTGTGTTCAAGAAGTGAAAACACGACCCGGTCTCCGCTTGCCAAGCTTTGACTTTCGATCCGGTGGCGGACGACTGGTTACGGGCGCATGACACGCAAGTAGACGTACCCAGGCGCCTTCGATCTGGGTATGTTCCTGGCCGTCAGGGCAGCCACCGAGTCCTCGAGGGAGTCGAGACCCGTGTCGGAAAACAAAGAACCCCACGGCGTGAAGTTCGTTTACGACTTCACCGAGGGAAACAAAGACCTCAAGGACCTCTTGGGTGGCAAGGGCGCGAACCTCGCCGAGATGACCAACCTGGGGCTCCCCGTTCCCCCCGGCTTCACCGTCACGACCGACGCCTGCAAGGTCTACCTCGACAGCGGCGAGGAACCGACGGCACTCCGTGACGAGGTGAGTGCGCACCTCGAAGCCCTCGAAGAGCGGATGGGCAAGAAGCTCGGCCAGGCCGACAACCCGCTCCTGGTCTCGGTCCGCTCCGGCGCCAAGTTCTCCATGCCCGGCATGATGGACACGGTCCTGAACATCGGTCTCTCCGACAAGTCCGTGCAGGGCCTCGCCAAGCAGGCCGGTGACGACCGCTTCGCGTGGGACTCCTACCGCCGCCTCATCCAGATGTTCGGCAAGACGGTCCTCGGCGTCGACGGCGAGCTCTTCGAGGAGGCACTGGACGCGGCGAAGGAGGCCAAGCAGGTCACCGTCGACACGGAGCTGGAGGCGGCCGACCTCAAGAAGCTGGTCACCCGGTTCAAGAAGATCGTCAAGACGGAGGCCGGCCGGGACTTCCCGCAGGACCCGCGCGAGCAGATGGACCTCGCCATCCGCGCGGTCTTCGACTCCTGGAACACCGACCGTGCCAAGCTCTACCGCCGCCAGGAGCGCATCCCCGGCGACCTCGGCACGGCCGTCAACGTCTGCTCGATGGTCTTCGGCAACCTCGGCCCGGACTCCGGCACCGGCGTCGCCTTCACCCGCGACCCCGCCTCCGGTCACCAGGGCGTCTACGGCGACTACCTCCAGAACGCCCAGGGCGAGGACGTGGTCGCGGGCATCCGCAACACGGTCCCGCTGGCCGAGCTGGAGAACATCGACAAGAGGTCGTACGACCAGCTGATGCAGATCATGGAGACGCTGGAGAACCACTACAAGGACCTCTGCGACATCGAGTTCACGATCGAGCGCGGTCAGCTGTGGATGCTCCAGACCCGCGTCGGCAAGCGCACCGCGGGTGCCGCCTTCCGTATCGCGACCCAGCTGGTCGACCAGGGCCTGATCGACGAGACCGAAGCCCTCCAGCGTGTCACCGGCGCCCAGCTCGCCCAGCTGATGTTCCCCCGCTTCGACGAGCAGGCGAAGACCGAGCAGGTCGGCCGCGGCATCGCCGCCTCGCCCGGCGCCGCGGTGGGCAAGGCGGTCTTCGACTCCTACACCGCCGTCAAGTGGTCCCGCTCGGGCGAGAAGGTCATCCTGGTCCGCCGCGAGACCAACCCCGACGACCTGGACGGCATGATCGCCGCCGAAGGCATCCTCACCTCCCGGGGCGGCAAGACCTCCCACGCGGCCGTCGTCGCCCGGGGCATGGGCAAGACCTGCGTCTGCGGAGCGGAGGAGCTGGAGGTCGACACCAAGCGCCGCCGCATGACCGTCCCGGGCGGCCACGTGGTCGAGGAGGGCGACGTCATCTCCATCGACGGCTCCTCCGGCAAGGTCTACCTGGGCGAGGTACCCGTCGTACCCTCCCCGGTCGTCGAGTACTTCGAGGGCCGGATGCACGCGGGCGCCCAGGACGCCGACGAACTCGTCGAGGCCGTCCACCGCATCATGGCCTTCGCCGACCGCAAGCGCCGGCTGCGGGTGCGCGCCAACGCCGACAACGCCGAGGACGCGCTGCGCGCCCGCCGCTTCGGCGCCCAGGGCATCGGCCTGTGCCGCACCGAGCACATGTTCCTCGGCGACCGCCGCGAACTGGTGGAACGCCTCATCCTGGCGGACACGCAGGAGGACCGCGAGGAGTCCCTGCGGGCCCTTCTCCCCCTCCAGAAGAAGGACTTCGTCGAACTCTTCTCGGCGATGGACGGCCTCCCGGTGACCGTCCGGCTGCTCGACCCCCCGCTGCACGAGTTCCTCCCGGACATCACGGAGCTCTCGGTCCGCGTGGCCCTCGCCGAGTCCCGCCAGGAGCCCCACGAGAACGAACTCCGCCTCCTCCAGGCGGTGCACCGCCTGCACGAGCAGAACCCGATGCTCGGCCTGCGCGGCGTACGCCTCGGGCTGGTCATCCCCGGCCTGTTCACCATGCAGGTCCGCGCGATCGCCGAGGCCGCCGCGGAACGCAAGAACGCCAAGGGCGACCCCCGCGCCGAGATCATGATCCCGCTGGTCGGCACGGTCCAGGAGCTGGAGATCGTCCGCGAGGAGGCCGACCAGGTCATCGCGGAGGTGGAGGCGGCGACCGGCACCAGCCTCAAGCTCGCCATCGGCACGATGATCGAACTCCCGCGCGCCGCCCTGACGGCCGGCCAGATCGCCGAGGCGGCCGAGTTCTTCTCGTTCGGCACGAACGACCTGACCCAGACCGTCTGGGGCTTCAGCCGCGACGACGTCGAGGCCTCCTTCTTCACCGCCTACCTGGAGAAGGGCATCTTCGGCGTCTCCCCCTTCGAGACGATCGACCGTGACGGCGTCGGCTCCCTGGTCGCCGCCGCGGCGAAGGCCGGCCGCGCCACCCGCCCCGACCTGAAACTCGGCGTCTGCGGCGAACACGGCGGCGACCCGGAGTCCGTCCACTTCTTCCACGAGGTGGGCCTGGACTACGTCTCGTGCAGCCCCTTCCGCATCCCGGTGGCCCGCCTCGAAGCGGGCCGCGCGGCAACCCAGTCGACGGGCAGCGACCACCGCTGAGGCCCGCCGACCGGAGGCCGGTCCCCTGACCGGCCTCCCGCGAACCCCGGGCCCGCCGTCCGTCCCCGACCCTCAAGACCGATGGCCGGCGGCCCCGGCCCGCAAAAAGAGGGGCGGCACCCTGTGCGGGGGTGCCGCCCCTTCGTGCGTGAGCTGCGGGGGCTGTCAAGCTACGTCGCCGGCCTGCCAGAACGGTGTTGGCCGGCGTGGGCTGTCGGTGAGTGCGGCAGGGTACTGGACCGACAGGGCTTCTGAGCCGGACGGGCCACGCCGAGAACCCTCAGTTGTTGCCGACCTTGTCGAAGACCTTCTCCAAGGCGGTCTTGTCGGACGCGAAGAACGCCAGGTGGATGTCCCGCTTCGTGAGTTCCTGTTGCGCGACGGCCTTCCTGATGTTCCGCAGGTTCTTCTGGTAGACGGGGGCAGGAGCGTCTTTCCCGTATCCTTTGGCCCAGCGCAGGTCGATACCGCCGAGCGCCTCGCACGTGAGGTATTCGCAGCAGGCTTCGACGAAGTACATGCCCAGTTCGTCCGTGCCGTCACCCTCGATGACGTGGAAGACCTCGTGGACGACGGCGGCGACCGTATGGTTCGCCTTGTTCATCCTGATCACCCGGTCCCTGGTCTTCGCCTTGTGGGGTGGTGTGGTCTCTCCCTCGGTGGACTCCGGTGAGGAACCGCCCGGGGACGGGTTCATCTTGATGTAGCTGCGCCATGCGGCGTCGTCCAGGAACTGGATGTAGGTCGATTTCGTGGTCCCGTCCCATTTCCCGGACTTGAACTCGTCCTCCGCGGCGCGTTGGGTGGCGGCCTGCTTCTCTTTCAGGAAATCCACGTCGATACCGGCGACGATGTCGACGTAGTCGGCCTCGAGGTCCTGCAGATAGCCGATGACGGTCGTGAGGGCGGTCGCCGCCTTCATGCTGGGGGTCATGTCCTGGACCGCCGCCGGCTCGCCGGTCTCGTCGTAGGTCAGCAGTAAGTCGGTGGGGTCGTTCCACAGGTGGAACGGCTTGTCCTTGAGCATCTCGCGGGCGGCGGTCCTGAGCATGCTGCGCACGGAGCCCACCCACACGGGTGCCTGGATCGCCAGGATTTCCGCACCGTTGTAGGTGGTCACCTGGAACGGCATGCCGAACTGCCTGAGTCCGTCAAGCTCCGGGAACCTCGCTATTTTCGACCTGCCCACCGGAGGATTTTCTTTCGTGTACACGAGCGGGTTCACGCCGTAGAAATTCACAGGAAAGCTCATCGAGTGTCCTCCTTTGAGGGGCGGCCGAGTCGAGCCGCGTACGATCCGGTGTTGCTGCCGTACCTTCCGCCGCCAGGCGGAAGTTCGCGCCTCAGCAGTAACGCACCACCCCCTCGCCCCCAAGGCGCGCGGCATTGCACACGGCGAAAAGCATACCGGACGGGCGCAATTCCCGTGCCGTCTCGTCCCGAGATCATGATGATTTCCCGGACCGGCCATCGCGCATTCGAACGGAATTCCGACCGTTATCCCTCGGGTCTGTCAATCACAGTGAAGGGAGAGAGCGAAGTGAAGTGAATTCACGATTCCAGGATTCATTGCTCCGGAATTCCGGGTCCCCCCGTGAGGGTGACCGACACTGCAAACTCCTGCGGTGGTCTGTCAGAGCAGGCCGAGGTCGTCGAGTTCCTTGTAGAGGTCGGAGCGTGGGGAACCGGGGCCGGGCTGTGGGGTGTTGCCGGTGGGCGGGGTTTTCGGGGTGAGGGTGCCGGTGGCTTTGCGCGGGGTGCGGCGGTCGCGGAAGAGCCAGGCGCCGAGGACGCCGCCGAGCAGTCCGCCGAGGTGGCCGAGCCAGCTGACGCCGGGGGTGCCGGGTACGGCGACGGTGAGGAGGTAGGCGAAGGACGCGCCCATGACGATCCCGACCAGGGTGTCGATGAGGTGCCGGTCGAAGAGGCCGCGTACGACGACGTAGCCGAAGTACCCGAAGATCAGGCCGCTGGCGCCGACCGTCGCGACGTCGCCGTGCTCGAAGAACCAGACGACCAGGCCGCTGCTCAGCGCGATCAGGAGGGTGAGGCCGAGGAACCGGGCCACCCCGCGGTACGCGGCGAGGAAGCCGAAGACGAACAGCGGACCGGAGTTGCTCTCGATGTGTGCCCAACTCCAGTGCAGCAGCGGTGCGACCAGGATGTCGGGCAGGGTGCCGACGTCACCGGAGACCACCGCGTAGTCCCGGGAGAGGGCGTAGTGCTCGGAGTAGTTGGCCAGTTGCACCAGCCAGACGACCGCGAGCAGGCCGAACATCACGAAGAACGCCTTCCGCGCCTCCGCGATCATCTGCTCGGGGCTCATCGGTGCCGGCGCCGGTGCCGGCACCGATGTCGGTACGGGGCGGTCCTTCTTCGGCGTACCCATGGCAGGTTCCCCCTCGAACTGCGCGACACGCTGCTGTCGTGTCCCCACCTCGGTGCACTGTACGACAGCCCGGCTACAGGGCCGGTTCCGCCCACAGGTCCGCCGGTACGACGCCGACGGAGCGGCCGTGCGCGTCCAGGAGGCGGCCGAGGAGTTTGTCCTGGCGCAGGGTGATGACCCGGTCCGCGATGTCGAGGGCCGGGTGGACCGTGGCCAGGTGGGTCTCCAGGCGGAGGATGTCGCTGACCGAGTGCAGGCTGGCCTGGAGGACGAGGTTCTGCGGGCCGCTGACGGCGGCGCAGTTGCGGGTCTCGGGGAGCCGGATGAGGGACTGGCCGATGCCGGGGAGGTCGGCGGGCGGCACCCTGGCCCAGAACGTGACGGCGACCGGCCAGCCGCCGAGCGGGCGGGCGAAGTCGCAGCGGAAGCGGAGCAGGCCACGGCGGATGAGGGCCTCGACGCGGCGTTTGGCGGTGGAGAGGCTGACGCCGAGGTCCCGGGCCAGCGTCTGGTAGGGCGCGCGGCCGTCGTGGGCGAGCAGGGTGGCGAGGGCACGGTCGAAGGAGGTGAGCTCCCGATGGGTGCTCCGGTGCGCGGCGGGGACGGCGGCGGGTGCGGGTGCCCGGGCCGTCAGCCGGGCGCGCTGGGCCGGGGCCAGGGCGGCGATGCGCCAGTGGCCGCCCTCCGTGAACATGTGGGTGACGATCCGGGACCGTACGGCGGTGATGCCCGGCAGCTGGGGCAGCAGGTCGAGGGTGTAGCGGGACAGGGCGGGCAGGTCGCGGGTGGCGACGGTGGCGAGGATGTCGTGGCCGGAGGACGTCCGCTCGATCGTCACCATGTGGGGGTGGGCGCTCAGGGACCCGGCGACCCGGGCCGTGGTTCCCGGGGCGCAGTCGATCACGACGTACGCCACGCAGATCTGCTCCAGCAGGCGTGGGCCCGGGGAGAAGCCGACCCAGGCCGTGCCCTGCGCGGAGAGGCGGTGGAAACGGCGGGCCACCGTGACCGGGTCGACGCCCAGGGCGCGTCCGAGCTCGGTCCAGGAGGCGCGCGGGCTCAGTTGCAGCGCGTTGATCAGCGCCAGTTCGTCCTCGCTCAGCAGGTCCGGCGCGGTCGCAGGGGCAGCCGTAGCGGCGGCAGCATCCTGCGTCTGCTCGGCGGGTGAGCCGGAATCCTGCGGTTCGGAGCCGTTGTGCGCCACTCTCCCATTGTGGACTTCAGGGCCCGCACCCCGCGGGCGCAGTCGTGAAGAAGGGCCGGGACATGGCGTTCGCCGACTACCAGAACGAGATCTACCTCGACGGGCTGCGCGGAGTGGTGCCGCGGTTCCCGATGTCGTACGCCGATCTGGAGCCGTTGGCCCTGGCCGCGCTGGCTCCCGCGGTGCGCTCGTACGTCGCGGGCGGTGCCGGTGACGAGCGGACGCAGCGGGCCAACGCCGACGCCTTCGAGCGCTGGGGGCTGGTGCCGCGCATGCTGGTGGGGGCCACCGAACGGGACCTGTCCGTCGACCTGTTCGGGATGCGGCTGCCCTCGCCGCTGTTCATGGCCCCGGTCGGGGTGATCGGGCTGTGCGCGCAGGACGGTCACGGCGACGTCGCCGTCGCCCGCGCCGCCGCCCGTACCGGCGTACCGATGGTCGCCTCGACGCTGACCGTCGACCCGCTGGAGCAGGTGGCCGCCGGGTTCGGCGACACCCCCGGTTTCTTCCAGCTCTACACGCCCACCGACCGGGAGCTGGCCGAGAGCCTGGTGCACCGGGCCGAGAAGGCCGGGTTCAAGGGGATCGTGGTCACCCTGGACACCTGGATCACCGGCTGGCGGCCCCGCGACCTGAGCACCGGCAACTTCCCGCAGCTGCGCGGGAACTGCCTGGCCAACTACACCAGCGACCCCGTCTTCCGGGCCCGCCTCGGCAAGAACCCGGAGGACGACCCGCAGGCCGCCGTCGCGCTCTGGGCGGGGATCTTCGGCAACCCGCTCACCTGGAACGACCTGCCCTGGCTGCGGTCGATCACCGACCTGCCGCTGATCCTCAAGGGCCTCTGCCACCCCGAGGACGTCCGCCGGGCCAAGGACGCCGGCGTGGACGGCGTCTACTGCTCCAACCACGGCGGCCGTCAGGCCAACGGCGGCCTGCCCGCCCTCGACGCGCTGCCGGAGGTGGTCGAGGCCGCCGACGGCCTGCCCGTCCTGTTCGACTCGGGGGTGCGGACCGGCGCCGACATCGTCAAGGCGGTCGCACTGGGCGCCACCGCGGTCGGCGTCGGCCGCCCCTACGCGTACGGCCTGGCCAACGGGGGTGAGGAGGGGCTCGTCCACATCCTGCGGGCCCTGCTCGCCGAGGCCGACCTGATCATGGCCGTCGACGGCTACCCGGCCCTCGCCGACCTCACGCCGGAGGCACTGCGGCGCGTCGCCGGCTGAGTACCTGAACAAACAGCCGACCAGCTGACCAGCCGACCAGCCGACCAGCTGACCAGCTGACCAGCTGAACAAAGTAGCCGAAAAATGTACATCAAGCCCAGTCGGTAGGGTGTGCCCATGGCTGTGACCCGAGGGGACACCCAACGCCGCGAGCAGGTGCTCGCGGCGGCGCTGACCGTCTTCGCCACCTTCGGCTACCGCAGGACGTCGATGGACGCCGTGGCGCGGGCCGCCGACATCTCCCGCCCCGGCCTGTACTTCCTCTTCTCGGACAAGGAGGAGCTGTTCCGCGAGACCGTGCGGCAGGAGCTGGACCGGGCGCTGGCGGACGTCCGTACGGCGCTGTCCGCACCCGGCGCGGACCTCGACGCCCGCCTGGTGGCCGCACTCGACGCGAACCTCGGCCGGTACGTCGGCACACACCTCAACGAGGGCGTCGACGAACTCCTGGAACACGGGACCGCGCACCTCCACGACCTGTACGACGCCCACCGCGACGCCTTCCTCGACACGCTCGCGCAGGCGGTCTCCGACTCCGGCCGGACCGTCCCCGGCACCGTCACGCCGCGCCAGATCGCCGAGGTCCTGCAGGCGGCCGGCGAGGGCTGGAAGCACCGCGTCGGCGACCGCGCGGAGTTCGTGCGCAGGCTGGGCGTGGCGGTCGCGGTGGCGTTGCGGCCGTAGGGGTCGCGGGGGCAGGGGCCGGGAAACCGTGTTGAGGGTCCTGGCCCTCCTGCGGAAGGCTCCGTCGGTATGGAGTTCTTCTGTTACCACCGTGACCGGGCCGGCTCCCTGGAGTTGCGCGCGGAGCTGGTGGAGGACCACTGGGCCTACATGGACGGCTACGCGGCCGGGTTGATCGCGCGAGGGCCGACGTTCGGGGCCGGCGACGTGCCGAGCGGGAGCGTGCACGTCGTCGACCTGCCGGACCCCGCCGCCGCCCGGGCGTTCGCCTTCGACGAGCCCAACCACCAGGCCGGCGTGTACCGGGACGTGCTGCTGCGGCGGTGGCGCAACCTGCTGGGGCGGACCATGTGGGAGTTCCCCGGCGGCCGGACCGGCGGCAACCGCTACCTGGTGCTCGGTCTGGGGCCGGTCCCCGACGACCCCGGCGGCCTCTCGCCCGGCGCCGACCCCGACGACCTGATCGCGTTCGGCCCGCTGCTGTCCGACGACGGCACCACCTGGATCGGCACGGCGGCGCTGGTCCGGGCCGCGGACCGGGACGAGGCACTCGGGGTGCTGGCGCCGGTGCGGTACGCCGATGTCGAGGCGCACGACTGGGAGTTCGGCGGGCGACGGTGACGGGAAGACGCGCCGCGGGACGACCCTCTCCGGCTAGACCACCAGTACCTCCGCCAACCGGTCCGCGAACCGGGTGACTTGGTCGAGCCGCGGCCCGGACCGGGCGATGCGGAAGCCGTGCCTGCGACCCCAGAACGACGCCTGGACGGCATGCAACTGGGCCCAGCGGCAAACGCGTTCGCGATCGAGCTCCGCCGCGTCGGCGAAGACGTCCAGGAGGCGGCGGGCGGTCCCCGGGAGGTCGTCGGAGTGCATGAGGCTCAGGGCGCGGGACTTCAGGAGGGTGCCGCCGTCGTACGCGGGGTCTCCCACGTAGCCCTTCGGGTCGACCGCGAGCCACGGTTCCCGCTCGGCCCGCAGGATGTTGCGTGCGTGCAGGTCGCCGTGGACGAGGGTGTCCGGCTGGGTCCGGCCCAGTTCGCGGGTGGTGGCGACGGCCGCGTCCAGCGCGCGGGACGGGAGCGCGTGGGACAGTTCCGCGGCGTTCTCGCGCAGCTCCGCCGCCCACGTGTCCGCGCGGTCCCGGAGCCGGGGCAGGCCCGGTGGTGCCGGGACGGCGAGGCGGTGGTTCAGGCGGCCCGCGATCGTCATCACCGTCTCGTCGTCGGACTCCAGCGCCGCCAGCGTCGACACGTGGGCCCGCTCCAGGAGGAGGGCGAAGCGGGCGTCGTCGCGCCGGTGCAGGCGGACCGCGCCCCGGCCCGCCCACGCCTCGAACGCGTCCGGCTCGTGGACGTTGCCGGGGTGGGGGAAGGACACCTTGACGACGCAGCGGAGGCCGGAGGTCCGCAGGCGGACCGGGACGATCACGCCCACCCCGCCGTGCGTCACCTCGCCGTCGGGCACGCAGTCCCAGCGCCGCAGCAGGTCCTCGACGATCGCCGGGAGTTCGGCGATCCATGCCGCCCCGCGGTCACCCTCGCGGTCGATCGTGCCCCGCACCAGGGCCCCGGGAATGCCGATGGGAATGCCGATCACCCTGGCACCCTACGCGGCGCAGGGTGTACGGCGGGGCGCCATGAGCGTCGCGGTCGTCTACGCGGCCCGCACCCCGTACGCCGTCACGCGTACCGTCTCGTCGTCCAGGCATGCGCCGGTCTCCAGGTCGAAGCGCTGTTTGAGGAGTGGGGAGGCTACGAACGGGCGGCCCTGGTGGGTGCCGGTCAGGCCGCGGGAGAGGACCGCCGCACCGCCGAACGGGTCGCGGTTGTCGATGGCGTAGAGGCGGTCGGCGCGGTCGCGGAAGACGGCGGCCTGGCGGCCGTCGGGGAGGAGTACGGCCACGCCCCGGCCGGGCGTGAGCAGGCTGAGGTCGCAGACCGTGAACCAGCTGTCGGCCAGCTGGAGTTGGACCTTCAGGTCGGTGGTCTCGGGGGCCAGGGTCATCGCTGGGCGCTTCCTTCCAGAACGGTCGCCGTACCGTCCGGGCGGCGCAGGCCGATGGACAGCAGCGGCAGGTCGGGCTTCATCTGGTCCCGCTCGGGCACGAAGCCGACGACCGGGTCGGGGGTGTCGGGGGCGTTGACGAACGAGACGAACCGGGCGAGCTTCTCCGGGTCGTCGATGGTGGTCGCCCACTCGTCGGCGTAGGCGGACACGTGCGCCGCCATCAGGGACTCCAGCTCCGCGCAGATGCCCAGCGAGTCCTCGACCACCACGTCACGGACGTGGTCCAGGCCGCCCGGGATCCGCTCCAGCCAGGTCGACGTGCGCTCCAGGCGGTCGGCCGTACGGATGTAGAACATCAGGAACCGGTCGATCAGCCGGACCAGTTCGGCGTCGGAGAGGTCCTGGGCGAGCAGGTCCGCATGGCGCGGGGTGGCGCCGCCGTTGCCGCCGACGTACAGGTTCCAGCCGGCCGCGGTGGCGATGACACCGAAGTCCTTCGACTGGGCCTCCGCGCACTCGCGGGCACAGCCGGAGACCGCGGACTTGAGCTTGTGCGGCGACCTGAGACCCCGGTAGCGCAGCTCCAGGTCGATCGCCATCCGGACCGAGTCCTGGACGCCGTACCGGCACCAGGTCGACCCCACGCAGGACTTGACGGTCCGCAGCGCCTTTCCGTAGGCGTGGCCCGACTCGAAACCGGCGTCCACCAACCGGGTCCAGATCAGCGGGAGTTGTTCGACGCGCGCACCGAACATGTCGATGCGCTGGCCGCCGGTGATCTTCGTGTAGAGGCCGAAGTCGCGGGCGATCTCCCCGATCGTGATCAGGCCCTCCGGGGTGATCTCGCCGCCGGGGATGCGCGGGACGACCGAATAGGAGCCGTTCTTCTGGAGGTTGGCGAGGAAGTGGTCGTTGCTGTCCTGGAGCGCCCCCTGCTCGCCGTCCAGGACGTAGCCGCTCGCGCCGATCGTCGGGGCGAGGGACGCGATGATCGACGCCACGGCCGGCTTGCAGACCTCGCAGCCGTCGCCGCCCCGGGCACTCTCCCGGCCGTACCGGTCGAGCAGGTCCCGGTAGGTGCCGACGCGCAGCGCCAGGACGATCTCGTACAGCTCCTCGCGGGTCTGCGCGAAGCACCCGCACAGGCCCTTGTCGACCTCGACGCCGGACGCCTCCAGCTCGGCGGTGACCAGCTGGCCGAGGACCTTGACGCAACTGCCGCACGTCGTACCGGCCTTGGTGCACTTCTTCACCTCGGGCACGGTGGTGCAGGCGTGCTCCGTGACCGCGCCGCGGATCGTGCCCTTGCGGACGTTGTTGCAGGAGCAGATGACCGCGTCGTCGGGCAGCGCGGCCGGCCCGAGCTGGACGGACTCGCCGGCGCCGGCCGGCAGCACCAGCGACTCGGGCGGGACCGGCGGCACCGAACCGGTGAACGCCTTCAGGGTGCCGTACGCCTCCGCGTCGCCGACCAGGATGCCGCCGAGCAGGGTTCCGTCCCGGCCGATGACCAGCTTCTTGTACAGACCCGAACGGGAGTCGGAGTACACCACGTCCAGGCAGCCCTCGGCCGTGCCGTGCGCGTCCCCGAAGGAGGCCACGTCCACGCCGAGCAGCTTCAGCTTCGTGGACAGGTCCGCGCCGGTGAAGGCGGCCTCGTCGGCGGCGATGGTGGCGGCGGCCGTCTCGGCCTGCTCGTAACCCGGCGCCACCAGCCCGTACACCCGGCCGTCCGCCGCCAGCGCGCACTCGCCGATCGCGAACACGTGCGGGTCGGAGACGGTACGGCACTGCTCGTCGACCGTGATGCCGCCGCGCTCGCCGACGGTCAGCCCGCAGTCCCGGGCAAGTTGGTCCCGCGGCCGGACACCTGCGCTGAACACCACGAGGTCGGTGGCGAGTTCGGAACCGTCGGACAGTCTCATCCCCGTCACGGCGCCCGCCGGGTCGACCACGATCTCCTGCGTGCCGACGCCCGTGTGGACCGTCAGGCCCATCTCCTCGATGGTGCGCAGCAGGGCCGCGCCACCGCCCTCGTCCACCTGCACCGGCATCAGCCGCGGCGCGAACTCCACGATGTGGGAGGTGAGTCCGAGCCCCTTCAGCGCCCCGGCCGCCTCCAGCCCGAGCAGCCCGCCGCCGACCACCGCGCCCACGGTCGCCCCCGACCGCGCGTACTCCTCGATCGCGAGCAGGTCCTCGATCGTGCGGTACACGAAGCAGCCGGTCGCGTCCTTGTGGGGGACCGGCGGCACGAACGGGTAGGACCCGGTGGCGAGTACGAGCGTGTCGTACCCGACAGCCATGCCGGACCTCGCCGTTACCGTCCGCGCCGCGCGGTCGATCGTCTCAGCCGGGTCGCCCACGTGCAGCTCGATGCCGTGCGCGTCGATGAACTCCATGTCGGTCACGGAGAGTTCGTCGGGGGTACGGCCCGAGAAGTACGAGGTGAGGGCGACGCGGTCGTAGGCGGGGCGCGGTTCCTCGCACAGCACGACCACCCGGTGCGTGGCGGTCAGACCGCGCTCGGCGAGCGCTTCGAGGAAGCGCTGACCGACCATGCCGTGACCGACGAGCACGATCGTGGGGGTGGCCCCGGGGGTGGCGGTCATCAGGAGCCTCCGTCGTTGGGGAGCGGGGAGAACAGGGAGAACAGGGAGAACAGGGAGAACAGGGAGAACAGGGAGAACAGGGAGAACCGAGAGCGCAGGGGGAGCGTCGAGTGGGCGGTCGCCCCGGCGAGCGGCAGCCGGCCGTACGGGCGCCGCTCCTCGCCGCCGATGGATGCCTCGGGCGTCTCGGGTGCCTCGGGCGTCGCGGGGGTACCGGCGTGCTCGCCGGGCCGCGGGACGGGGCAGCGGTCGCCCGCGCGGCCGGCGCCGCTCACCACCACACGCGAATTCGAGGTCATACCCAGGAGCCTGCGGCGCCGACGTTACCCGGCCGCATCACCGCTGTTTCCCAGGAGGAACGCTGCCCTCTTCGGTGGCGGGGGGTGGGTGTGAGGGGTCCGCGCGGAGGAGCGGTGGGCACTGTGAGGCGGGGGAAACACGGGGGCGGCGCTCGGCCTGCGCCGCAGGTGGGCGGGGTGGGGGCGCGGGTGGCGGCAGGAGCGGGGGTGGGTGGCGGCGGGGCCGGTCGCGCGGGGGAGCGGTTGTGTACGTCGTACCCGGAGCGCGCGGGCGCAGAGGAGCGCCCGGTTTCCGTCGGTTCCCCGTCCCCGTCCCCGTCGGTGATCGCCTCTCGCGGCAGCCGTCGGCGGTCACTGGTTACCGGTCGCTCCCCGATCGCCCGATGCCCTCGCCGTGTGCCGAGTGCCGAGTGCCTCTCAGCGGCTGCCGGTCAGGTGGGCGAAGACGACGACGTTTCCCTGGTACCCGGTCGTGCGCGAGTAGCCGCCGCCGCAGGTGATGACGCGGAGCTCGGGGCGGTTCGCGGGGCCGTAGACCTTGTCGTCGGGGAAGTCGCGGGCCTGGTAGACCTCCACCGCGTCGACGCTGAACACGGCGACGCTCCTGTCCTTCCGGTCCAGCTCGATGGTCGCGCCGCGTCTGAGGGCGCCGAGGTCGTAGAAGACGGCGGGGCCCTCGGTGTTGTCGACGTGCCCGGCGACGATCGCGGTGCCGGTCTCGCCGGGGGTGGTGCCGGCCTCGTACCAGCCGGCGAGGTTCTTCTGCCCGGCGGGCGGGACGTCGAGGCTGCCGGCGGGGGTGAGGGCGAGGCCCATGAGGGGGGCGTTCACACGGATGGCGGGGATGCGGATGCGGGTGGGTGGGGAGGGCGGCAGGGCGGGGGCTTCGAGGCGTTCCTCGCCGGGATCGGGGCGGCCCTCGGCGGCGGACGGCTGGGGCGGCGCGTCGTGCGGTCCGAGGCCGGGGCCGAGCAGCCATACGCCGGAGCCGAGGGCCATGACCGTCACGGCGGCTATCGCGGTGTCCCCGATCCTGCGCATGTGAACCCCTCTCCCTGAGGGACGGACGTGACCCCCTCCCCCTCCGGGCCGCGAGGGGCGTCGGACCCGGAGGGGGTGGGATGTGCGGTACCGGCGGACGGACAGCGGAGGGTGTCCGTCAGATCACATCGCCTCTCGCCCGGCGATGCAGGAGCCAGGTACCGCCCGCGGCGGCGACGGCCAGAGCCGCCACGCCTGCCGCGGTCTGCACGGGGTCGGAGCCGAAGGCACCACCGACCCCCGTCTTCACACTGCCGTGGGGCTGCACCTGCTGCCCCGCGGCCGGCGCCAGTGCCACCACCAGGTCCCCGGTCACCTGCCGGGTCCCCTCGGCGCACTTCGCGACGATCTCGTACGTCCCCGGTTGCGCGCTCGGCGGCACCTGGAACTGCCCGATCGCCTCGCCCTCGTGCGTGCTCGGCGCAAGGGTGAACGTGCCGGCGCCGACCGAACTGGCGTCCCCGACCGCCGTTCCCTTCTCGCCGCAGGCCGCCGTGTTCACGGTGACCTGCCCGCCCGCCGCCGCGGTCGACGGGTACACGTCGAGGCTGCCGGTGGCGCCGCCGTACGCCGGCGCGACGGCGAGTCCGGCCGTGGCCACGGCCAGCGCGGTCCCGGTCACCAGACGGGCGGTGCGTCGCATGGTGCTCCCTCGGTCGAGGTCGTCCACTCCCTTGCTCTACCGAGGTAAAAGCCAAGCGCCCGGTCCCGCTCCCTGAGGCGCCGTCAGGTTTGGGATGAACGGGTGTCACGGCGAGGGGGCCAGGACCCCGTTGAGCGGGGATTCCGGCAGGTCAAGGGGGTCGTACGGGCACCGGTATGAAGAACACACGAATGGTGGTGGGTGGGGGGAGTGAACGGGTGACCCCCGGCAGCACCGACCGGTGCCGCCGGATGGGAAGGGGTGATTCCGAACGTGTCCCGGATCGACCGAGCCGCATTTCCGGATACGCGGCGAAACGCCTTCCGTGCCGTTTCCCCGCGGTTACGGCATGCCCTGTACGCCCTCCGGCGCCATCCGGATCGCGGCGATGTCGAACTGCAGTCGTACCGTCTCGCTCACCATCGCGCCGCCCTCCGCCAGGCGGGAGTTGTAGGCCAGTCCCCAGTCCATGCGGTTGATGGTGGTGGTGCCGTCGAAACCGACGCGCTGGTAGCCGAAGGGGTCCGTGACGTTGCCGATGTAGGTGAGTTCCAGGTCCACCGGGCGCGTCGTCTCCCTGATGGACAGGTCGCCGGTCATGACGTAGACGTCCGGGGCTTTCAGGCGTACCGCCGTGCTCTGGAAACGCATCCGCGGATAGGTCGCGGAGTCGAGGAAGTCGCGGCCCGCCAGGTGGGCGTCCCGCTGTTCCACGCCCGTGTCGACGCTCGCCGTGGACAGGATGATCTCGGCCTGGGAACGGGACGGGTCGCGGCCGTCGAAGTAGAGGCGGCTCTTGTACTCGGCGAAGGCCCCGCGGACCGTCGTCACCATGGCGTGCCGGACTGAGAAACCGATTCTGCTGTGCGCCGGGTCGATGACCCATTCACCGGTGAGGGCGGCGAGCGCGGGGTCCAGGAGGACGGGGGCCGAGGTGGGGGAGGCCGGCGCCGCCGTCGGGCGTGAGGGGACCGTGGGGGTGCGGCGGGCCGTGTGGGGGCGGCTGAACAAGTTCATGATTTATCTAGTTAGTCGACTCGGGGAATTGCCGCAAGTGCCCGTCAGGACAGAGGAGTTCGGGAATTCCGTATACCGTCACCGAAACTGCACATCGTCATCATGAGTTCCACTCAGGAAGTGCTCGGTATTCGCCGGGTTCCACGTTTCCCGGTTTCCCGGTTTCCTTGAATTGCGCTGTTCCCCCGTTGTCTGGGGTGTATGTGACGGCCGCCCCGGTTCGTTCGCCGGGGCGGCCGCCTCATCTCCGTGTGCCGTGCCTCAGTTCACGTTCACCGCGCTCCACGCCGCAGCCACCGCGTTGTACTCCGCGCTGCCGTTGCCGTAGAGGTCCTTCGCCGCGTTGAGGGTCGCGGTGCGGGCGCCCGCGTAGTTCGTCGAGGACGTCATGTAGACCGTCAGTGCGCGGTACCAGATCGCGCCCAGCTTGTCGCGGCCGATCCCCGTCACCGTCGAGCCGTTGTACGTCGGGGAGTTGTAGCTCACGCCGTTGATGGTCTTCGCGCCGCTGCCCTCCGCGAGCAGGTACGCGAAGTGGTTGGCGACGCCCGAGGAGTAGTGGACGTCCAGATTGCCCACCGACGAGCTCCAGTAGTCCGCCGAACTCCCGTCCTTCGACGGCTGGTCCATGAACCGCAGCGCCGCCTTCCCGAAGCCGGAGCGGACGATCTTCTCGCCGATCAGGTAGTCCCCGGGGTCCGAGGGGTTGTTCGCGTACCACTCCACCAGCGTGCCGAGGATGTCGGAGGTCGCCTCGTTCAGGCCGCCGGACTCGCCGGAGTACGTCAGCGCGGCCGTCTTGCTGGTGACGCCGTGCGTCATCTCGTGGCCCGCCACGTCAAGCGCCACCAGCGGGCCGAAGGTCGTCCCGTCACCGTCGCCGTACGTCATGCAGAAGCAACTGTCGTCCCAGAAGGCGTTGTTGTAGCTGTTGCCGTAGTGGACGCGGTTGTACGAGCCCTTGCCGTCGCCCGCGATGCCGTTGCGGCCCTGGACGTTCTTGTAGTAGTCCCAGGTCTCGTTGGTGCCGTACTGGGCGTCGACCGCGGCCGAGGAACGGTCCGAAGTGGCGCCCGTGCCCCAGTGGTTGTCGGCGTCCGTGAACACCGTGGACGGCGCCCGGCTGATGCAGATGCCGAAGATGCACAGGTCGGTCTTGTTCGCCGCGTCGCCCGTGTAGGTGTTGCCGCGCGTCGGGTCCGTGAGGTTGTACGTCGAGCCCGACTGCGTCGTCTCCAGCGGAACCGTGCCGCTGTACAGGGACTTGCCGTCGCCGGTCGCCGTCTCGATGCTGTCCCAGGCGTCGATCTGGGCCCCGGTGCGGGCGTCCGTCAGCACCGTGCGGGCGACCGGGTTGCCGAGCGAGTCCTTGCCGACGGCGTTGGTGCGCCAGGCCAGCTTCGGGGTGCCGTGCAGGGCGTCGACGATCAGCTGGGGCTTGGCCTGCACCTGCTTCAGCGCGTCGCCGAGGTTCGCCGCCCGCAGCGCGTTCACCGCGAGGTCGGCGGCCTTCGGGGCGGAGACGCTCGGGACGGTCGACGCCACGGATATCCGGCTCCGGGTCGCCCGGTCGGCGCTGCGGTACGCGCCGTCCGACGTGAGGTGGACGACGAAGTCGCCGCCCAGGACCGGGAGTCGGTGGTACGTACGGTCGTAGCGGACGTGCTGGTTGCCGTTCCTGTCCACGATCACGTCGCGGACCGAGGTGCCCTCGGCGGACGTGAGGCCCAGGGCGGTGGCGTGCTGGACGAGTGCCTGTGCCGCGTTCGCGATCGCGGTGGCCCGGGACGGTCTTGCGTCGGCGTGGGCGGCGGGGGAGAGCGCGGCGGCCAGCAGGGTCGCGGTGGTGACGGCGACGCCGGCCGTGGCGAGACGGGAGGCTCGGGTGTTCCGTGTCCGGCTCATCGGTCTCCTTGGAGGTGCGCCTCGAAGGCGTGGGGGTGGCGCTGATGACGACAGAGATTTAAGAGGCCATGACATGTCATGTCCATAGCGCCTCCATGGAGATGTGTGTGGAGGTGGAGGGGGTGCAGAATCCTTCCTGTGACCACCCGCGACCCCCGCCACCTCCCGTTCTTCGTCTACGGCACGCTCCGCCCCGGCGAGGTCAACCACGACGCGTACCTGCGGGGGCGGACGGAGAGCGAGGAATCCGGCCGTCTCGACGGCGCGGTGCTCTACGACGGGCCCGGCTACCCCTACGCCGTCGAGGAGCCCGGTCCCGCGGCGGTGCGCGGCGAACTCGTCACCGCGCGGCCCGAGGCGTACGGCAGACTCCTCCTGGAACTCGACGCGTTGGAGGAGTGCGTGCCGCAGGATCCGGCGAGCCTGTACGTGCGCGTCGCGCGGGACGTCGTACGGCTGCGGGACGGGGCCGCGGTCCGGGCCTGGGTGTACGTCGCCGGGCCCGTCGTTGCCGGGAAGCTGCGTGCGGACGGGCGGCGCATCGACGGCGGCGACTGGCTGGGCCAGGGCTGACCGGGGGCGTCGGGGAAGCCGGCCGAGGGGTGCCGGAGAGTTCGGCGCCCGGTCAACTCCCCGCGGTATCCCAGCCATCGTGAGAAGCGATGGCCGGTCGGCGGCCGGTGCCGCTGCTGCCGCCGGGCCCGAGCAGGGATGAGCGGGGAGGAGCAGGCCCGGGCGGGCCGAGCGGGGCTGATGGGCGCCCGGTCCGGCGCCGCTCCCGTTGCCCCCGCGGCACGGCACCCCCGAACGTGGCTCATTCCCCACCCCTGTTGGCCGGTCCCGCCCCGTTGAGTCTTCAAGGGGCCCGACTACAGTCGTCGTCTGCCACCGCAGCCCGCAGCCCGCAGCCCGCAGCCCGCAGCCCGCAGGACCCGTAAGACTCCGCGAAGCCCGCCCCCCCCCCGCAAGATCGCAGGACCCGCAGGACCCGCAGGACCCGCACGGCGCCCCACCCCGCCCTGACCGGGCCCCCGCCGCTCCCGGACTCGGCCTCCCCCCACTCGAAAGAGCCAGCCAGGAGGTCCCCGAGCCATGCCTCTGCGTCACCTCACCCCCCGCGACCAGCACCTCTTCTGGCAGTACGGCCGCGGCGCCGACGTACCCGTCCACGAACCGCTCGTCCACCGGGCCATCGAGCGGCACGCCATCGTCACCCCCCACGCCGTCGCCGCCGAGCACCACGGTGCGACCCTCACCTACGGTGAACTCGACCGCTACGCCGGTGCCCTCGCCGCCCGGCTGGTCCGCGAGGGCGTCCGGCCCGGTGACCGGGTCGGCCTGTTCGCCCGGCGCTCCATCCCGATGCTCGTCGGCCTGTTCGCCGTACTCAAGGCGGGCGCCGCCTACGTCCCCCAGGACATCGGCCGCACGCCTCCGGCCCAGCTCGCCGACGTCATCCGCACCGCCCGCACCCGGGTGATCCTCACCCAGAAGGAACACGTCCCGCGGGTCCCCCTCCCGCTCCCCGGCGGCCACCGGCTGATCGCCCTCGACGACCCGGCGCCGTACGATCCAGGCCCCGTGCCGCTGCTGCCGCCGCACCCCGACGACGGCTGCTGCGTCCTCTTCGTCCCCGGGACCGCAGGCCGCCGCCACGGTGTGCAGCTCACCCACCGCAACATCACCAACCTGCTGCTCACCGAACCCGGCGGGCTCGGCATCCGCCCCGGTGACCGGGTCGCCCAGCTCCTCGGCATCGCCTCCGGCCCCGCCGTCTGGGAGATCCTCGGCTGCCTCACCCGCGGCGCCACGCTGGCCGTCCGCGGCACGGACACCGACACCGGCACCGCGGCCCGCGCCGCGACCGTCCTGATCGCCACCCCCGCCGTGCTGGCCGGCATCGACCCCGCCGGCTGCCCGGACCTGCGCACGGTCGCCGTCACCGGGGAACCCTGCCCGCGCCCGCTCGCCGACCGCTGGTCGCGCCGGACCGCCCTCCTCCACTGCCGCGGCCCGGCCGAGGCGACCCTCGCCACCACCGTGGGCCGCCGCACCCCGGCCGCCGGACGGCCCCTGCCCAACGGCACGGTGTACGTCCTCGGCGCCGACCGCCGTGCGCTGCCCGTCGGGGAGACCGGCGAGGTGTGGGTGGGCGGCGACCCGGTCTCGGCCGGCTACCTCGGCGAGGAGGCCCTGAACGCCCAGCGGTACGCCCCGGACCCGTTCCTCGGCGAGGGCCGCGTCATGTTCCGCACCCGCGACCTCGGCCGCTGGACCCCCGACGGCGACCTCGAACACCTCGGCCGCCCCGCCGGCCGGCTCGGCCCGCCCGGTGAACGGCCACTGCTGCGGCTCGCCGGGGAACGCACGGCGGGCACGGTGACAGTCACCCGATGAGGACCACGGCGCCGCGCTTAGTGGTCGGCTCCAGAGGTCCTTCGGGGGTTGACTCCGGAGCCGGCCGCGGGCCGCCGCCGTTCAGGTGTCGAGGTGATGACGATCGGCGATGTGGGTGCGGTTCGTCTCGAGTGAAGCTCGCGATCGAGTGGTGAGGGTGAAGTGGCGCTTGTCGGGGGTGGTGCAGAGGCGGTCGTGCTCGCGGGTGGCGTGCATCAAGCCCTGCCACTGGTCTGCGGCTTCTGCTGTTCCGTCAGTTCCCGTGCGGAGTCAGTCGATCATGGTTGAATGCTGCGTCGCGGCGCTCCGGGGGGCTGGTGCCGCGTCGCGTCCGTCTTCTCTCTGCGAGGTGATGTGGGTCACATCGGCCCCATGTCACGAACGAAAGGGCAGCTTGCGTCTGGTGGTCGTCCGCAACGCGGGAACGGTCCACACGAAAGAGGCAGCAGAGCGATGAACACGACAACGCAGCAGCACGAGGTCCTGGTCCTGGGCGCCGGCTACGCCGGGCTCTCCGCTGCGATGCAGCTCGCGGCCCGCACCAGGAAGCGCGGGAACCTGCGAGTGACGCTGGTCAACCCCTACGACACCTTCACCGAGCGGCTCCGGCTGCACATGACCGCCACCGGCCAGGAGACGGCCGAGCTGAACATCCCGGAACTGCTGGACGGCACCGGCGCCGAGTTCGTCCGCGGCTGGGTCACCGCCGTGGACGCCGATGCGAAGACCGTCCGGATCGACGACGACCGGGTGCTGCGCTACGACACCCTGGTCTACGGCCTGGGCAGCATCGCGGACACGGCCTCCGTCCCCGGCGTGGACGACCACACCCACACCTTCAACAGCCC
Source organism: Streptomyces sp. NPDC048278 (assembly GCF_040652195.1). Lineage (NCBI taxonomy): Bacteria > Bacillati > Actinomycetota > Actinomycetes > Kitasatosporales > Streptomycetaceae > Streptomyces > Streptomyces sp. NPDC048278. The sequence continues at coordinate 5,925 of NZ_JBEZLP010000004.1, read as the reverse complement.
GGAGGACGCCACCCTCCTCGCCGACCGGCTGACCCGCCTCGACGGCGGGACGGTTGTGGTCGGCGGCAGCGGCCTCACCGGTATCGAGGCCGCCGCGGAGATCGCCGAGCGACACCCGGAGCTCCAGGTGGTCCTGCTTGGCCGGGCGGAGCCGGGCGCGACCATGCACCCGAAGGCCAAGGCCTACCTGAACGCGGCGCTCGCCCGCCTCGGCGTGCAGGTGCGCTGCGGCGTCGACGTGGTCAAGGTGCTGCCGGACAGCGTCGAGCTCGCGGACGGCTCCAGCATCGAGGCGGCCGCGGTGCTGTGGACCAGCGGCACCCGCGTCTCCCCGCTGGCCGCGGCTGCGGGCCTGACCGTCGACGAGCGCGGCCGGGTGGTCACCGACAGCGCGCTGCGCTCGGTCTCCCACCCGGAGGTCTACGCCGTGGGCGACGCGGCGGCGATCCGTCAGGGCTACGGTGTGATGCACGGGACCTGCCAGGGCGGCATGCCTACCGGCGTGCACGCGGCGCTCTCGATCGTGCGGGTGCTGGCCGGCAGGGAGCCCAAGCCCTTCCGCTTCGGCTATTACCACACGCCTGTCAGCCTGGGCCGGAACGACGCCGTCGTGCAGTTCACCCACCCCGATGACAGCCCGCGCCGGATCGTGCTGACCGGCAAGCGGGCCGCGAAGTACAAGGAGACGGTCAGCGCCGCGCCGTGGCCGACCTTCGCCCGCATGAAGAAGATGCCCGTCTCGGGCGCGTTCTGGCCGCACGGCGGGCGCTACACCCGGATCAGGAGCGCCAAGTGACCCAGCCGCAGCGGGCCGACGCCGACCAGCTCGCCTTCCAGCAGTACCGCACCCTGCTCTTCTCGGTCGGCTACCGCATCCTCGGCTCCGCCGCCGACGCCGAGGACGTGGTCCAGGACGCCTGGCTCAAGTGGTCGGCGGCCGACCGGTCCCAGGTCGCCGACCCCAAGGCCTACCTGACCCGGATCATCTCCAACCTGGCGATGGAGCGGCTCCGTTCGACCCGCCACCAGCGTGAGACGTACGTCGGCCCGTGGCTGCCCGAGCCGATCCTCACCGGCCCGGACGCCGCCGACGGCGTCGCCACGGCGGACTCGGTCTCGATGGCGCTGCTGGTCGTGCTGGAGACGCTGAGCCCGCTGGAGCGTGCGGTCTTCGTACTGAAGGAAGCCTTCGCCTTCAGCTACGGGGAGATCGCCCAGGCGGTGGAGCGTTCGGAGGCGGCGGTGCGGCAGGCCGCGCACCGCGCCCGCGAGCACGTGCAGGCCCGGCGGCCCCGCTTCACCGCCGACCCTGCCCGCCGACGCGACGTCACCGAGCGATTCTTCGCGGCGGCCACGGGCGGCGACATCAACATCCTGATGGAGCTGCTCTCGCCGGACGTGACGCTGTGGACCGACGGTGGCGGCAAGGTCCGCCAGGCCCTCAAGCCGGTCGTCGGCCTGGAGACCGTGGCTGGTTGGTTCGCCGCGCTCGGCACCGTGACCTACCAGGGCGTCACGCCCGATCAGATGCGGGCGGAGCTCACCTGGATCAACGGCGGCCCGGGCGTGGTCTTCCGCGGCCCGGACCGTGTGATGGCGACGCTGACCTTCGACTTCGACGCGGAGGACCGCATCTCGACCATCCACAACGTGGCCAACCCCGACAAGCTCCACGCCGTCGCCGCCGGCACCCGGCGCGAACTCTCCTGAGCCGCCCGATCGATATCGACGCCCGCCGGAATCCCCGTGAGCGCCCGGGCCCGCAGCCCAGGCACGGGCCGGGCCCTGGTGAAAGCGGATGCGGCAGGCTGTGGCCGTCGTGATCCACTTCTGCAGATCGGTTTGCCTGCCTTGCCTGTTGCCGCCGCGCGCCCGACAGTCCTGACCGCCGCCGAGCGGCACCGGTTGAAGAAGGCGGCCTGGGGCCACAAGTCCGAGCACCGGGTCAGAGTGCGGGCGCAGATCGTGCTCCGGGCGGCTCGAGGCAGGTCCAACGCGCGTATCGCCGTCGAGGTGGGAGTGCACGTGGACATCGTGCGCACGTGGCGGGGCCGGTTCGCGGACCTGGGCCTGCCGGGACTGTGCGACCGCAAGCGCCCGGGGCGGCCCGCTGCTTTCACCGCGTTGCAGGCTGCGCAGGTCAAGGCGCTGGCCTGCCGGCTTCCCGCCGAGGCCGGCGCGCCGCTGTCGCGCTGGTCGTGCCCGGAACTGGCCCGCGAGGCCGTTGAGCGCGGCATCGCACCCTTCCTGTGGGCGTCCACCGTGCGCCGCTGGCTCGACCAGGGCGCGATCAAACCCTGGCGGTACCGCTCGTGGATCTTCCTCACCGACCCGGACTTCCGGCCCAAGGCGGCCCGGGTCCTGGACCTGTACGCCCGCACCTGGGACGGCGAGCCGCTCGGCGCGGACGAGTGCGTGATCAGCGCGGACGAGAAGACCTCCATCCAGGCCCGCTTCCGCTGCCGCCCCACCCTCGCGCCCGGCCAGGCGAGAGCGATGCGGGTCAACCACACCTACGGGCGCGGCGGTGCACCGGCCTACCTGGCCGCCTACGACGTCCACGAGGCCACAGTGCTCGGCCATGGCGAGCCGACCACCGGTACAGCTCAGTTCATGACCCTGGTCGCCCAGGTCATGAGACAGGAACCCTACGCGAGCGCGAAGCGCGTGTTTTGGATCGTCGACAACGGCTCCTCTCACCGCGGCAAGGCCGCAGTGGACCGCCGTGTCGCCGCGTTCCCGACCGCCGTATTGGTCCACACCCCGGTGCACGCCTCCTGGCTGAACCAGGTGGAGATCTTCTTCTCCGTCGTGCAGCGCAAAGTCGTGGCGCCCAACGACTTCACCGGCCTTGCCCAGGTCGGGAACCGGCTCCGAGCCTTCGAAGACCACTACAACGCCACGGCACAGCCGTTCCAGTGGAAGTTCACCACCTCCGACCGGGACGATCTGCTGGCCAGGATCGACCGGCACACCACCGATCACCCGGAAGAATCCTCCGTCGCGCTGGCAGCGTGATCAACCCCCGAAGGATTTCCGGCGCCGACCGCTTAGTGCGGCGCCGCGGCCAGGGCCTGGGCCACCCCTGGTTCCTTCTTCCCCAGGAACTGGGGGTTCGGTTCGAACAGCACGTCGAGGGCGGCCTTTCCCGCCGCGAAGACCTCCCGCGTCCCGCCGTAGTACCAGGTCACGTCGTGCTTGGCGTCGACCCCGACCCCGTACGACGCCACCCCCGCGGCCTCGCACAGCGCCACCGCGCGCCGGATGTGGAACCCCTGGCTGATCAGGACGGCCCGGTGCACGCCGAAGATCTTCTTCGCGCGGACGCAGGAGTCCCAGGTGTCGAAGCCGGCGTAGTCGCTGACGATGCGTGTGCCGGGGACGCCGTGCGCGGTCAGGTAGGTGCGCATGGCGTCCGGCTCGTCGTAGTCCTTGCGGCTGTTGTCGCCGGTGACGAGGACGACCTTGATGCGGCCCTCCTTGTACAGGGTCGCCGCCGCGTTCAGGCGGTTGGCGAGGTAGGGCGAGGGTTCGCCGTCCCACAGGCCCGCGCCGAAGACGACCGCGACATCGGCGTGCGGGACGTCCGCCACCGTGCGCAGCCGGCCGGCCGTCGAGACGTACAGCCAGGTGGCGGGCAGCAGCGCCAGCACGCACGCGGCCATCACGCCCTGCACCAGGCGCCGCCGGCCGGTGCGGGTCCGCGGCAGCCGCGGTCGGCGTATCCTCATACGCTCGGTCCCCCCTCGTTCTTCCTGCGGGTTCTTCCTGCGGTCCTTCTTGCGGGCTTCGACCATGGAGGACGCAGCGCGGGAGGTTCCGGTTCGCTCACAGCGTGTGGGTGCGGGCCGTGAAGTGCCGGAAAAGACTCGTGACGGTCAGGCAACGGGCGTGCAACCTCGCCCGGCGAGGATCTTCGCATGACGGTGACCGACCTCTCCCCGCGCCCCGGTCCGCCCGCCCTGGTCCTGGTGGCCCACGGCAGCCGCGACCCGCGCGCGCTCAGCACCGTACGGGCGCTCATGGACCGGGTACGCGCGCTGCGCCCCGGCCTGCCCGTGCACCTCGGTCACATCGAGCTGAACGAGCCGCTGCTCCCGGACGCCCTCGCCGCCCTCGGGGAGACCGAGGCCGTCCTCGTCCCGCTCCTCCTCGGCCGTGGCTACCACGTCAAGCGGGACATCCCGGAGATGGCTGCGGTCGCCGGCGTCCGGACCCGCGTCGCCGCCCCGCTGGGCCCGGACCCCCTGCTGGCCGGCGTCCTGCATGCCCGCCTGCTGGAGGCGGGCTGGCGCCGCCGGCCCGCGAGCGCGGTGATCCTGGCGGCGGCGGGCTCCCGGGATCCGGAGTCCAGGGCCGACACGGACCGCATGGCCGGCCTCCTCGGCGCCCGCCTGGGCGTCCCGGTTCTCCCCGCCTACGCCTCGGCGGCGACCCCGACGGTGCCGGAGGCGATCACCGCCCTGCGCGCGAGGGGCCGTCACCACATCGCCGTCGCCTCCTACTTCACGGCCCCCGGCCGCTTCGCCACCGAGTGCGCGGCCCACGCCCCGTGGCTCGCCTCGGCTCCCCTGGGAGCGCATGCCGCGATGGCCGAGCTGATCCTCCACCGCTACGGACACGCGCTCGGAACACCGCTGACCGCGGCTGCCTGAGGCGGCAGGTGAACGTCATCGAGGAGGTCGCGGGCGGTTGACCGTGCACGGCCGCCAGGCAGCCGAACGCCGTCCCGGCGCGATTTCCGGACACCGTGGCGAGGGGCGAACACCTGTATGAATCCATGGCTCGCCCGGGTCCCGACCAGCCGAACGGCCATGTCCGACCGTGTTTTCGCGCGTGGCGGGTGAGGCGGAAGCTACCTCTATAAACAGTGATGTCATGTGAAAGTCTCTTCATCTGACTTGTATCGGTGGTTACAGGACATAGTCGATATCGGAGGATTCTCGGCACCGACCAGGGAGGGGAACCCCATGTCCGAAGACGTCTCCGAGGACATCTCCGACGACGAGCAGGACCACCCCGCGGCGAGAACCGTGTCGACCGGGACGAAGCGGAAGGCCGAAGACGGCGGCGATGGCCCTGCGTCCAAGCGCCCGAAGATCAAGAGGAACTCCTCCGACGAGGATTCCGGGGACCAGGGCTCCTCGTCGGAGGAGGATTCCGGGGACCAGGGCTCCTCGTCGGAGGAGGATTCCGAGGATCAGGGCTCCTCGTCGGAGGAGCACTCCTCGCAGGAGTACCCCGGCCAGCCCGTCGGTGACTATGTGCCCCGGGACGATTCGAGCAGCGAGTCGCAGAGCTCCCAGGGCACCAGGGTGGACCTGGGGTACCACGAGATATTCATCCAGACGGCCGTCGCATGGGCGGAGGCCAACAAGGGCCGCATCGGCAGGGCCTGTCAATCCGAGGGCGGTTGGGAGTCCTGGCTGGAGGTCGAGCTCTACCTCGCGCTGCAGGACGCGGATATCCCGGTGTCCCGGCAGCCGCCCTTCACAGTGGACACCACTGGTGGCTCCCGTGCGGACCTCTTCCTCGGCGACCGCTTCCTGGTCGAGCTCAAGGTGGAGACCGCCACGGAGTCGGCGGACGCTTTCGCGAAACGCGTGAAAACCGACATCGACAAGGTCGACGCGAAGGCCAAGAACCGTCCCGCCTCGGTGGTGGGCTTCGCCTGGTCGAAGGAGAGCACGACCGCCTGCACCAAGTTGATCGGCGAGCCCATCAGTGTCGGCAACCTCTGGATCTTCCAGGACACCACCCTCGGCAGCTGACCCGCCCCGGGCCGAACTCCGCCCGGTGACCCGAACCGCGCCCGGCGCGGGCGGCGACCGCCATCCACGTACTCCCGCGTCGCGGTCAGCGGCGACCTCGGGAACGGGCGGCCGTACCAGCCCTCGACGACCTGCGGCCCGGACAGCCCGAGGC